>NZ_CP016306.1:3442500-3782756 GCF_002151445.1 Sphingomonas sp. KC8 | reverse complement strand
CCGCCCATGCGCCCCAGAACACGCCCGATATGCTGCAGCTCTTGAGCAACGTCAGATTGAGCGCGAGCTTGGGAATGCCCGCCGGGAAACCGACGACCAGATAGCGCCCCTCCCACGCGATCGAACGGAGCGCCGGTTCGGCATAATCCCCGCCGACCGGATCGTAGATCACATCCGCGCCATTGGGGCCGACCGCAGCCTTGAACGCCTCGGCCAGCGCCTTCGACTGATCCTTGTCGAATGGCGCGCGGCCATACAGGATCACCTCGTCCGCGCCCGCCTTGCGCGCCGCCTCTGCCTTTTCCTCGGTCGATACGGCCGCCACGACGCGCGCGCCGAATGCCTTGCCCAGTTCCACCGCGGCCAGGCCCACGCCGCCGGCAGCCCCCAGCACCAGCAATGTTTCGCCCGCCTTCAGTTGCCCGCGATCGACCAGCGCGTGGATCGTCGTCGCATAGGTCAGCAGCAAGGCCGACGCTTCGATGTAATCGCGCCCTTCCGGCAATTTATAGCATTTGGCCGCATCGACCGCGACCTGCTCGACCATGCCGCCATGGCCGGTCGTGGCGACCACGCGATCGCCGATCGCCCAACCTTCGACGCCTTCGCCCACCGCGGCAACCACACCCGAAACCTCGGCCCCCGGCGCGAACGGCCGCTGTGGCTTGAACTGATATTTATCCTCGATGATCAGCACGTCGGGATAGTTGATCGCGCACGCCTTCACCGCGATTACCAGTTGGCCGGGGCCAGCCACTGGATCGGCGATCTCCAGCAGTTCCAGCGTTTCAGGGCCGCCGGCAGCGGTGGACAAAAGGGCCTTCATGCGCGTCTCCCAGATTTTCTATATCTTTTGGTTCGGTCAGGCGGCGAGCCAAGGTCGCTCTGCTGCAATCCGCGTCTCATAAGCGGTGATCGCCACGTCGCGCGCCAGGGTCAGGCCGATTTCGTCCAGACCATGCATCAGGCAATCGCGACGGAACGGATCGATTTCGAACGCGAAGCGATCCTGGAATGGCGTCGTCACCGTCCGGCTTTCCAGATCCACCGTGATCGGATGGGTCTTCGCCACTTCCAGCAGGCGATCCACCGCCGCCTGCGGCAGCACCACCGTGACGATGCCGTTCTTGAACGCATTGCCCGAAAAAATGTCCGAAAAGCTCGGCGCGATCACCGCCTGCACGCCCATGTCGCCCAGTGCCCAGGCGGCATGTTCGCGGCTCGATCCGCAACCGAAATTGTCGCCCGCGATGATGATCGGGGCGCCGGCATATTCGGGATCGTCGAACACGTTGCCGGGTTCGGCGCGGATCGTTTCGAACGCGCCCCGGCCAAGCCCGGCGCGGGTGATCGTCTTCAGATAGTGTGCCGGGATGATGACGTCGGTGTCGACATTCTTGCGGCCGAGCGGAAACGCGCGGCCATCGACGGTGGTGATCGGTTCCATCAGTCTGCGGACTCCGGGAATGTAGGCAATTTGGCGACGTCCGCCGGTTCATGCGCGATGATCACGGTGGGCTTCAGCGCCTGGGCAATCGCGCCGAAACGCTGCTGGCTCGACAGCGTCTGCGCGCGATCCATGTTGAAGGTCGGCACCGCGTTCAGCGGCACCTGTTCCGCGACATGGTAAAGGTCGCCGCTGATCAGCACCGGCCCCTTGTTCTTCAGGCGGACGAGCAGGCCGTGGTGGCCCGGCGTGTGCCCCGGCAAGGTCAGCATGACGACGCTGCCGTCGCCATAAATATCCTTGTCCCCGTTCACCGCTTCCTTGGGCGCGTCGCCCTTCAGCCACGGATCGAAACGCTGCGGTTCCAGCAACGGATTTTTCGGGTTGGCGGACAGGATCGCCAGATCCTCCGCGCCCATCAGCAAGGTCGCCTTCGGAAAGCTGTCCGCCTGGCCGCTATGGTCATAATGCATGTGGCTGATCGCGACATGGCGCACCTGTTCGGACTTCACCCCGATCTGGCGCAATTGATCGACCACCGTCCGCGCAAGGCTGACCTTGACGCCGGGGATCGGTTCTTCCTCGCGGCCCGCCAGCTCCGCGCCGAAGCCCGTATCCCACAACAGATAATCGTCACCATGGCGGATCAGGTAGCAGCTAATCACGATGTCCTTGCGCTTGCCGTCGAGCGCAAAGCTGTCGGCGAACATGCCGAGGTCGCCGTTCTTCACCTTGCCGCAATCGAGCCGCCACAGCTTGACCACAGGATCGCTGGCGGACGCGGGCGCGGCGGCGGCGAGCATCAGCCCCGCCGCCATCGCCATCACCGCCTTCACGCGTCGCCCCCGATCAGGTCGCGCACGTCGGTCAGCCGCCCGGTCACCGCCGCTGCCGCCGCCATCGCCGGCGAAACGAGGTGGGTGCGCGCACCCGGCCCTTGCCGGCCGACAAAGTTGCGGTTGCTGGTCGATGCGCAGCGTTCGCCCGGCGGCACCTTGTCCGGGTTCATCGCCAGGCACATCGAACAGCCGGGTTCGCGCCACTCAAATCCCGCGTCGATGAAGATCCGGTCCAGCCCTTCGGCTTCGGCCTGCCGCTTGACGAGGCCGGACCCCGGCACGATCAGCGCCTGACGGATGTTCGGCGCCACATGCCGCCCCTTGGCGACAGCAGCGGCGGCGCGCAGATCTTCGATCCGGCTGTTGGTGCAGCTGCCGATGAAGATATTCTCCACCGGCACATCCTGCATCCGCGTGCCCGGCGTCAGCCCCATGTAGGCCAGCGACTTTCGCGCGGCTTCCTGCTTCGATGGATCGGCGAAGCTGTCGGGATCGGGCACGACGCCGGTGATCGGCACCACGTCTTCCGGGCTGGTGCCCCAGGTCAGGCTTGGCGCGATATCGGCCGCGTCGATCACCACCACCTTGTCGTAACGCGCGCCCGGATCGGTCGCCAGCGAACGCCACCAGGCGACCGCCTTGTCCCAATTCTCGCCGGTGGGGGCCATCGGCCGCCCTTTGAGATAGGCAAAGGTCGTATCGTCCGGGGCGACGAGGCCGGCGCGCGCGCCCCCCTCGATCGACATGTTCGAAACGGTCAGCCGCCCTTCGACGGACATGTCACGGAACACGCTGCCGGTATATTCGATGACATAGCCGGTGCCGCCGGCCGCCCCGATCTTGCCGATGATCGCCAGCACGACATCCTTGGGGCTGACGCCGAAGCCCAGCTTACCCTCGACCCGCACTTCCATCGTCTTCGACGGGCTGAGCAGCAGCGTCTGGGTGGCCAGCACATGCTCCACCTCCGACGTGCCGATACCGAACGCCAGCGCGCCCAGGCCGCCGTGGCACGACGTATGGCTGTCGCCGCACACGATCGTAGCACCCGGCAGCGAAAAGCCCTGCTCCGGCCCGACGACATGGACGATGCCCTGTTCGGGTGCGGTCGCGTCGATATAACGGATGCCGAAAGCCGGCGCGTTCGCCTCAAGCGCGGCCAGCTGCTGCGCCGATTCGACGTCGGCGATCGGGATGCGATGCCCCGCCACGTCCACGCGCGGCGTGGTCGGCAGATTATGATCCGGCACCGCCAGCGTCAGGTCCGGCCGGCGGACGGTGCGTCCGGCGGCGCGAAGCCCTTCAAAAGCCTGCGGGCTGGTAACTTCGTGGACCAGGTGGCGATCGATGAAGATCAGGCAGGTGCCGTCGTCACGCCGTTCAACGACGTGGGCATCCCAGATCTTCTCGTACAGGGTGCGGGGTGCGTTCATGATGCCACACGCTTTATGCCCTCCCCCCCGATTTTCAAGCGCCGGACGGGCCAGACATTGTTTCAGCGGCCTTGCTTTTCCTTCTTGTCGAGTTCCAGCCAGTCTTCGAACGGCCGTTTATAGAACATGTCGAACACTTCGTTCTGCACCCCCAGCGGCTTGCTGCTCTGCGAATTCCACAGCACCGCGACACCCGCCTTCAGCGCCGGATCAAAATAGATCAGCGATCGATAGCCCGAAACCGCGCCGCGATGGCCGACGATATGATGCCCGGCATATTTCATGTCGCGCCAGCCCATGGCGTAACGTTGCTCGGTCACGTCGCGATCATAGCGTGAGCGCGCATGGCGCCGCTCGACCGTCACCTGCGGGCGATGCGCCGTTTCGAGCACCGCGGGCGCAAGCACGCGCGGCTCGCCACCCATCTGCGCCTGCATCCACAGGCCAAGATCGAAGATGGACGAATTCATGCCGCCCGCCGCAGGCACCTGATAATAAGCATCCGCCACCTTCAGCGTGCGACGGCCCACATGCGGCTTGGCCCAGCTGGGCGACGCCTCAAGGCCGGCGCGCGTCAGGCTTGCGCTCGTCATGCCCAACGGCACCAGCAGTTTGCGGGCAACCATGTCGGCATAGGATCGCCTGGTCGCATTGGCGACGATCTCGCTTGCCGCGTCAAATGCGACATTCTGATAGGTGTGGCATGTCGCCGGCTTGCAATAGGCATCCAGCTTGCCCAGCATCGTGCGGATCTGGTGGGGATCGATCCCCTCCTCCAGCTTGTCGTCATACGCATTGTGGACGATGCCGGTGCGCTGGCCGAGCAGATCGGCGATGGTGACGATATTCTCGCCATTATTGGGCAGCTTCAGCGATGGCGCCCAGCGCGATACCGGATCGGCCAGCGACAACTTCCCTTCGCGCGCCAGTTCGGCCACCAGCGTGCCCGCCACCCCCTTGGACAGGGAAGCCCAGCGAAAGACGGTGCCGGTCGTCACCCGTTCATCGGTGCCCGCTTCGGTGACGCCATAACCCTTGATGAAACTGATCTGGCCGTTTTCGACCACCGCGACGGCCAGCCCCACCATATCGTTCGCCGCAACCAGCCGCGTCAGCCGCGCATCCAGCTTCTGATAATCCACCAGATGCGGCCCGGCGGTGGGCACGCCCGGCACGATCGCAGCACGGGCCGGCGCGATCGGGCGCGGCGCCTGTTCGGGCACCCAGCGTGTGCGGTCGAACGCCGTCAGCGCGAACACCGTCGCCGCAATCAATAATAATGTCGCCGCAATCGCCGCCCGCTTCCACGAACGCCTGGCGCGGGAAACACCCGAATCGGCCGGGCCGGGCCGGGTATCGTGAAGGATGTCCTGCCGGGGGTCGGCGTCAGCCACGGGCGAAATCGGGGCACGGATTTCCGTGGCGCTTGAAAGCATGGGCGGTCATGCCACCTTCCAATAGCGACGCGATTCCGCCAGTCAAACCCGGCCAAGCGCAGCTTTCACCCGCTTTACCGCGTGGTGAATGGCGCTACGCCGTTGACAGGGCGGAATGCTTGAAGTAGCAGCGCCACCTTCCTGCGCGGGGGTTTAGGCCGCAGCCTTTGCCTTGCGTGGACCAGCTTTTGAAGAAGTGATGAGGGCCATGTTCGCTATCGTGCGCACGGGCGGCAAGCAGTATCGCGTTGCCGCAGGAGACAAGATCGTTGTCGAGAAGATCGCGGGTGAAGCGGGCTCGACCGTGGAACTCAGCGATGTGCTGCTCGCTGGCGAAGGTGCTGAACTCAAGGACGTGAACGGCTTGGTCGTCACGGCTGAGGTTATCGCCCAGGCCAAGGGCGAGAAGGTGATCGTTTTCAAAAAGCGTCGCCGTCACAACTACCGCCGTCGTAACGGCCATCGCCAGCGCCACACGATCCTGAAGATCTTGTCGATCGGTGGCGAAGCCCCGAAGGCCAAGAAGGCGTCGAAGAAGGCCGAGGCGGAAGCGCCCGCGGCTGCCGAAGCCTGATCGCGTCACAGGAGTTATAGAAAATGGCACATAAGAAAGCAGGCGGCTCTTCGCGTAACGGTCGTGATTCGGCTGGTCGCCGCCTTGGCGTCAAGAAGTTCGGCGGCCAGGAAGTCGTCGGCGGCAACATTATCATCCGTCAGCGCGGCACCCGCGTCTATCCGGGCCGTAATGTCGGCATGGGCAAGGATCACACGCTGTTCGCGCTCGTCGAAGGCCGCGTGGCGTTCCACGAAGGCAAGCTCGGCCGCAAATATGTAAGCGTCGATGCTGTGGCGGCTGCCGCGGAATAACGGACGAACCGATTTTCGGGTCGTCCCAAGGGCGACCCGAAAGGTCCATTCGATGGGCCGTGAGGGAGACGGGTCGCACCGGCTCCCTTTTTATTGTCTCCCTCACCAATTGTCGTTGCCCTGTAACGCAATGCGGGCAGTGCGCGGCCATAAGGACGGGAGAGATTCTTGATGTTTGCCAGAACTGAACGGCTGCTGTTGCGGCCCGCGTGGGACGAAGACGTCCCGGCCCTGCATGCCGCGATCGGCGATGAGGGCGTTGTCCGCAATCTGGCGCGCGCGCCCTGGCCCTATCGGCTGGAAGATGCGCGCACCTTTGTCGGCCTGGCCCGTGATCCGGCATTGCCCGATTTCCTGGTTTTCGCCCGCACGCTGGGTGCGCCGCGCCTGATCGGCGGCGTCGGGCTGGCGCGCGAAGAATGCGGGTCGGTCGAACTGGGCTACTGGATCGCACGGCCTTATTGGGGGCTGGGCTTCGCCACCGAAGCGGCCAGCGCGGTCATCGGCATGGCGGATCAGTCGTTGCGGATCGACCAGCTGGTTTCATGCCACTTCCTCGACAATCCGGCGTCCGCCAACGTGCTGCGCAAGCTGGGCTTCAAGCCGACCGGTGACACGTTCATGCGGCGCAGTGTGGCGCGCGGCCGTGACGTCGCCTGCGCCGGCTTCGTCCGCCAGGCCGGCGCCGTCGGCGCGCCATCCAGGCCCGCGCTGGCAGCCTGAAATCGGGCATGGCGGCCTTCCTTCAGGAATGGCCGCTGCCACCATCAGGCCGCCAGCGCGGCCCCGGCCTGCCCCTGTTCCGGCTCTCGTTCCGCCGTTGCGATCAAGGCCCGGTCGTCATGCTTCCAGGGGTGAAAGCCCGGCAGGAAGAAGGCGATCCAGGCGGCGGCGATCTTGCGCATCATCCCCGGTTTCACGAATGCGAACCAGAAGGTGCGCGCCCACAGGCGTGGCCCCGCAAGCCCGTCCTGCCGCGCCAGTTCCAGCACGCCGCGCGTGCGATCGACCATGAAGTTGCGCGTGACGAGCAGCATCACCTTGGCCTTCACCTTCCATCGCTTGCAACGCGGCCAGTCTTTCGTCGCGTGAAGCCAGGTGTCGTACGCGACGCCCTTATGCTCGATTTCTTCCATCGCGTGCCAGCGCCACATTACCCGGGCAGATGCCTCCGCATTGGCCAGATGACGCGGATCGGCAAGCAGTTCGTGCGCCAGAATCGCGGTGAAATGTTCCAGCGCCATTGTCGCGGCCAGGCTGGCGATCGGCGCCTTTGATCGAACTAGGGCCAGGCGATCATCCACCCGTCGCTCCAGCGCCGACACGTCGTAGCCGGCATCCGTCACCCGCCGGTTGAACGCGACATGCTCGCGCGTGTGCATCACTTCCTGCCGGGTGAAGGCCGCGATCTCGCCGGCCAGTTGCGGCGATGCCCCGTCGCGGAACCGGCGCACGCTGTCGATGAAGAACCCCTCCCCCTTGGGAAAGGTGACGGACAGCGCATTGTAGAATGCGGTTGCAACCGGATCGCCGGCCAGCCACCAACGATCCAGCGCAAGGCCCCGGCCAAAGCGCCTGTCGCGGGGGTTAATGGTCAAATCCGTGGGGGTTTTGGGCATCGGTCCGCTCTCCGTGATGGATGCAGAATAGGCTTACTAACATTTATGTCAATAACACGGACACGACTGAGCGCCGAAGACAGCCGCCTCGCCGCATTGGAGGCCGCGCGTGCGATCCTGATCGAAGATGGCCCGCAGGGCGTAACGCTGAAGGCCGTCGCCGCGCGAATCGGTCGGACCCATGCCAATCTGCTGCATCATTTCGGTTCGGCTCTGGGGCTTCAGCAGGCGCTGGCAGCCAGCATGGCCGACCGGATTACGATGCAGATCGGGGCGACCGTGCTGAAGGCCCGCGCCGGTGAAAGCGATCCGCGCGAAATCGTCGACATGACGTTCGATGCCTTCGACAAGGAAGGTGCCGGCGCGCTGGTGTCATGGATGATCCTGTCGGGCGATCGCGCCGCCCTTGCCCCGATTCTGGAGGCGATTCACCGTCTGGTGGACGAACTAGGGCCGTTGGAAGGCAAACCGGTCCACGCCATCACCCTGTCACTGGTGCTGACGGCGCTGGGCGACGCGCTGATGGGCGAGGCAATGGCCGCTGCGCTCGGCCTGCCACGCGGCACCGCGCGCGAACTGGCGCTGGCCCAGATCAACGCCTTTCGAAACCCCGACGCGCAGAACACGAATGGCACGCATCGCACGGGGTGACGTTTTGCGCACATGCGCTATATGCGCGGCCATGCATTTCCTCGACCAAGCCAAGATCTATGTGCGTTCGGGCGGCGGCGGCCCCGGTGCCGTCAGCTTTCGGCGCGAAAAATTCATCGAATATGGCGGCCCCGACGGCGGCAATGGCGGCAAGGGCGGTGATATCATCATCGAATCCATCGCCGGCCTGAACACGCTGATCGATTTCCGCTACACCCAGCATTTCCGCGCGCCACGCGGCAAGGGCGGGGCGGGATCGAACCGCACCGGCGCCGGCGGCGAGGATCTGGTGATCAGGGTGCCGGTCGGTACGCAGGTCCTGTCCGAAGACAAGGAAACCGTGCTGCTCGATTTCACCGCGCCCGGCCAGCGCCATGTGTTCCTGCGCGGCGGCGATGGCGGGCGTGGCAATGCCAGCTACAAAACCTCCACCAACCGCGCGCCACGCCAGCACGGCACCGGCTGGCCCTATGAAGAAGCCTGGGTCTGGCTGCGGCTGAAGCTGCTGGCCGACGCCGGCCTCGTCGGCCTGCCCAACGCCGGCAAGTCGACCTTCATCAATGCCGTCACCAACGCCAACGCCAAGGTCGGCGATTATCCCTTCACCACGGTGCGCCCGCAGCTTGGTGTCGTCACGCGCCATGCCCGTGAATTCGTGATCGCCGATATTCCCGGCCTGATCGAAGGCGCAGCGGATGGCGCAGGGATCGGCGATCGCTTTCTCGGCCATATCGAACGCTGCCGGGTGCTGCTCCACCTGATCGACGCCAGCGGCGAAGACCCGATCGACGCCTATCATATCGTGCGCGAGGAACTGGACGCTTATGGCGCCGATCTCGTCGACAAGCCCGAAGTGCTGGCGCTCAACAAGATCGACGCGGTGGACGAAAAGACCGTGGCAAAACTTGCCAAGAAACTGGCCAAGGTCAGCGGCAAGGAAGTGATGCTGCTGTCGGGCGCCGGTGGCATCGGCCTCGATCCGGTGCTCGACCGGCTGGTCGATGCGATCGGCCCGGCCGAAACCGGCACCCAGCCACTACAGGATGGGGAAGAAGCCCCCGCATGGTCCCCCATCTGATCGCGCGCGCCGACCGGAGACACGCAGGATGACACCCGCCGATCGTTTCGCGCCGGCCGCCTGCCCGCGCATCGTCGTCAAGATCGGATCGGCCCTGCTGGTCGATCCGGCGGGCAAAGTGCGCCGCGAATGGCTGGCCGGGGTGGTTGCCGACATTGCCGATCGCATTGCGGCCGGCCAGCATGTCGCGGTCGTCTCGTCGGGCGCGATCGCACTTGGCGCACGGCGGCTGAAACTGCCCAAGGGCGGCCGCGCCAGCCTGGAAGATGCGCAGGCCGCTGCCGCCACCGGCCAGATCGCCCTGTCGCAATGCTGGGCCGAATTGCTGGCCGAACGCGGCCTTACCGCAGCGCAAATGCTCGTCACGCTCGACGATCTGGAAGATCGCCGCCGTTATCTCAACGCATCGGCCACGCTCGAACGCCTGATGTCGCTTGGCGTCGTCCCCGTCATCAACGAAAATGATTCGGTTGCGACCGAAGAAATCCGCTTCGGCGACAATGATCGGCTGGCAGCGCGGATCGGCCAGGCGGCGTCCGCGCGCGGCGTGATCCTGCTGTCGGATATCGACGGGCTTTACACCGCCAATCCGCAACGCGATCCGAACGCGGTGCTGGTGCCCGAGGTCAAGCGCCTCGATGCCCGAATCCGGGCGATGGCCGATGGCGGATCGGCATCGGGCATGGGTTCGGGCGGGATGATCTCCAAGCTGGAGGCCGCCCGCATCGCGATGAGCGCGGGGGCCAATCTCGCGATTATTTCGGGCAAGATCGACCACCCCTTGTCGGCCTTCACCGCCACCGGCCATGGCACCGTGTTCGTCGCCGAAAAGGGCGCATCCGCGCGCAAGGCCTGGCTTGCCGGGCGGTTGACGGCAAAGGGCGTGATCCATGTCGATGCGGGGGCTGCCCACGCGCTGGGCAGCGGCCGCAGCCTGCTTGCCGCTGGCGCCACCGCGGTCGAAGGGCGGTTCGCCCGCGGCGATGTCGTCGATATCCTCGGTCCCGATGCGACCCCTGTTGCGCGCGGCCTTGCCGAATATGACGCATTGGACGCCGGCCTGATCGTTGGCCGCCGGTCGGACGCGCTGGAAGCACTGCTCGGTTATGCGCCGCGCGCTGCACTCGTCCATCGCGATCATATGGTTTTGCTTTGATGCCCATCGCGATCACCGGCGGTACCGGCTTTGTCGGCCGCCATGTGTTGCGGATTGCGGGCGAACGCGGCCAGCCTACCCGCGCGCTCGCCCGTAGCGCCCAATCGCCGGAACCCGGCGTCACCTGGGTCCCCGGCGCACTCGACGATGCCGCCGCCCTCGCGCAAACATGCGACGGCGTCCGCGCGGTGATCCACATCGCCGGCGTCATCAACGCGCCCGATCGCGCAGGGTTCGCCGCCGGCAACATCGCCGGCACCGAAGCGATGATCGCGGCCGCGCGCAATGCCGGCATCCGCCGCTTCATCCACGTTTCGTCGCTTTCGGCACGCGAACCGGGGCTGTCCGATTATGGCTGGTCCAAGGCCGAATCCGAACGGGTCGTCGCCGCATCCGGCCTCGACTGGACGATCATTCGCCCGCCCGCCGTTTACGGTCCCGGCGATCGCGAAATGCTCGAACTGTTCCGCCTCGCGGCCAAAGGCGTGGTCACCCTTCCCCCCGCCGGCCGCCTCTCGTTGATCGAAGCAACCGATCTTGCGCGCCTGCTGCTCGATCTGGTCGATGCGCCGGATGCCATCGGCCAATGCTACGAACCCGATGACGGCATCACACAGGGCTGGGATCACCGCGCCTTCGCGCTCGCGCTGGGCGACGCGGTGGGCCGCCGCGTTCGCCCGCTATCGATCCCCGCGCCGATCCTGCGCTTCGCGGCGAAGGCGGATGGACTGATCCGGGGCAAGCGCGCGAAACTCACCGCCGATCGGGTGCGCTATTTCTGCCATCCCGATTGGGTGGTCAGCGCCACCGCCCGCCCGCCCGCCGCGATCTGGCAACCGCAGGTCGAAACCCGCGCCGGATTGAAGGCGACCGCGCAAAGCTATCGCGCGGCAGGCTGGCTGTAACCGCCTTCAGGCGAAATACTGCCACAGGAACGCAATGAAACTGGCCGTCAATCCTGCCAGGAACACGCGATAGGCATAGCCGAGGAAGCGATATTTCTTGCGCTCCAGCACCCGCCCGTTCTGATAAATATCGTGGGCGACGGTGCGAAAAATATCCTCGTCATTGTAGAGTTTCTCGGTCAGCCGCTCGACATATTCGCTTTCGTCGAGCTGGGTGAACGATCCGAAGAACAGCAGGTTCACCCCTTCGGTCTTGCGCGTATGTGTCGCCGGCAGGATCGCCAGTACGGCCAGCACCGCCGAGAAAAAAGCGAACGCACCAAGGATCAGCAGCGGCAAAGGCGCGCCAGATCCCTTGGCCTGCCCGATCGTGATGGTGAAGATCACGAAGGTCGCACCCATCAGGATCGACGCTTTCTGATCGGCCATCTGGCTTAGCTGGACGTGAATCTGCTGGCAGGTGCGCACGAGGTGAATGCCGTTCACCGATGGCACGCGTTTTCGCTCGTCGCTCATCGTTTTTGCCCCCAAAGCCGTCCAGACATTTACATGACCGCCGGTCCTTGCCAAGCAGCCGCCGCTTTCCCGCCGCAATCGCTTGGCAAGCGGCCATCCACGGATTTAAGGACGCACCCATGAGCAATCGCGACGAAACCTTCGCCAAGGTGGCCGACGCCATCGAACCCTTCAACAAGAAGGGCATCAGCCTGACCGAGGCGACCAGTTTCGCCGGCGATCTGGAATGGGACAGCCTGACGGTGATGGACTTCGTCGCCGCCGTCGAGGATGAGTTCGACATCATCATCACCATGAACATGCAGGCCGAAATCGAAACAGTCGGCCAGCTTGTCGATGCGGTGGAAAAGCTGCGCGGATAATCCACCGTCCGGCCGGACGCGTTTCAGCCCCACCTCGCCCACGGCGCGTCGCCGACGCGAGGGTGGATATGGCAAACCGTTCGACCACGGATGGCACGGTTTTATGGAAGACCCGACATGACCGATCTCTTTTCGAAGTTCGATGCCCTGATCGCCGAACGGCAGGCCCTACTGGATACCGGCGTGCGCGATCCGTTCGCGATCGTCATGGACGAAGTGAAATCGCCCACCTTGGCGATCATCCAGGGTAAACCGACCATCCTGCTCGGCACCTATAATTATATGGGCATGACCTTCGATCCCGATGTCGTGGCGGCGGGCAAGAAGGCTTTGGACGAATTTGGTGCGGGCACCACGGGCAGCCGCGTGCTCAACGGCACCTATCAGGGCCATAAGGAATGCGAAGACGCCCTGAAGGAATTTTACGGCACCGAACATGCCATGGTCTTTTCGACCGGCTATCAGGCCAATCTGGGCATGATCTCCACGATCGCCGGCAAGGGCGATTACATCATCCTCGATGCCGACAGCCATGCGTCGATCTATGACGGCTGCGGCCTCGGCAATGCCGAAGTCGTACGGTTCCGCCACAATTCGGTGGAAGATCTGGACAAACGGCTCGGCCGCCTGCCCGTCGATGCGCTCAAACTGGTGGTGCTCGAAGGCGTCTATTCGATGTTGGGCGATATCGCGCCGCTGCCCGAAATGGTCGCCGCCGTCCGCAAGCATCCCAACTGCATGATCCTTGTCGATGAAGCGCATGGCATGGGCTTCTTCGGCGCCAATGGCCGTGGCGTTTACGAAGAACTGGGCGTCGAAAAGGATATCGACTTCGTCGTCGGCACCTTCTCCAAGTCGGTTGGCACGGTCGGTGGGTTCTGCGTGTCGAACCATCCCAAGTTCGAAGTGCTGCGTCTCGTCTGCCGGCCCTATGTGTTCACCGCATCGCTGCCGCCAAGCGTGGTCGCCACCGCCGCCGCCTCGATCCGCAAGCTCATGCACGCTGGTGAAAAGCGCGCGCATCTGTGGAAAAACTCCAAACGGCTCCACGCGGGCCTGCGCGAAATGGGTTTCACCCTGGGCACCGAAACCGCCCAGTCGGCGATCATCGCGGTGATGCTGCCCGATCAGCAAACCACCGTGCGGATGTGGCAGGCGCTGCTGGAACTGGGCGTCTACGTCAACATGGCGCGCCCCCCGGCAACCCCCGCCGGCACCTTCCTGCTGCGCTGTTCGCTGTGTGCCGAACATTCGGACGAACAGGTTGGCGACATTCTCGAACGTTTCCGCGCTGCGGGGCTGGCCACCGGCTGCATCAGCTGACGATCGAAATTACCTTGCGTTACAGCGCGGCGGGGTAGATTCTGTACCGCATGGGGAATGACGGCATCGACGCCGCCGATGACGGGGCAGCCCGCGAAGCCTGGCGGCGGGGCCTGGCCAGCGTTACCGCGCTGGTCGCGGCCGCGTCGCTTATCGCCCTCGTCTTTCTGGTGGCGTCGTCCAATCGCGAACGCGATGCGGCACTGCTGCGCGAACGGCACAGCTATGAAATCGTGATCGCCAGCCGCGCGCTCGATGCGTCGCTGGCGCGATCCGAAGCCGCGCTCGGGCGGTTTGTCGTCAGTTCGGACAAGGCGACAGGCGCGCTCTATTATGACGAATGGCGCCGCGCCGGCCGCTTGCTCAAACGCCTGCGCGAAATGACGCACGACGACCCGGAACAACGCGAACTTGGCGCTGAACTGGCGCAATTATATGCCGCGCGTGGCCGCGAACTGGCGGCCCCGGCATCGCAATCCAATTATCGGCGCGGGTGGGAAGCGGTCACCCTCTTTTACCAGGCGGGCCAGGCTGCCAGCCTCACCCGGATCAACGAGATCCTGACCCAAATTTCCAACAAGGAACGCGCCGTCCTTCGCGAACGCTCGCGGCTCGCGGCCCAATCGGCCGAACGCTCTAACTATCTGGCGGCGCTGCTGTCGGGCCTTGGCGGGGTATTGGCGGTTGCGGCGGTGGTGCTTGGCTGGGCCACCGTCAGCGCGTTCGCCGCCCGGCGGCTCGCACGGCGCGATGCCATGGCGGAAGCCGAACGCGCCGAAACACTGGAATATGCGGTTGCCGAACGCACCCGCGAACTGCGCGAAGCCAACGAATCGCTACGCCGCGAAGGGATCGAACGCGCAGCCGCGGAAGCCCAGTTGCGACAGGTCCAGAAGATGGAAGCGGTCGGCCAGCTCACGGGCGGGATCGCACATGATTTCAATAATATGCTGGCGGTTGTGGTTGGCGGCCTTGATCTGGCGCGCCGTCGCCTGACGCACGAGGCACATGAAGTCGGCCGGCATATCGACAATGCCATGGAAGGCGCCAACCGCGCCGCGGCCCTCACCCGGCGGCTGCTGGCCTTTGCCCGCGCCGAACCATTGCTGCCCGAAGGGCTGGATCCCGCCCGCCTGATCGCCGGCATGTCCGACCTGCTGGATCGTTCCCTTGGCGAACGAATCCGCATCCGTGTTCGCGCGGCCGAACAGGGCTGGCACGTATGGTGCGATCCCAGCCAGCTTGAAAACGCGATCCTCAATCTGGCCGTCAACGGCCGCGACGCGATGGATGGCGAAGGCGATCTGGCGATCGAGACCGCCAACGTCACCCTGCGCAATGGCGAAGTCGGCGAGGCGGGTGCTGGCGATTATGTGCGCATCACGGTGACGGACAGCGGCACCGGCATGACCCGCGAGGTGCAGGATCGCGCGTTCGAACCCTTCTTCACCACCAAGCCAGTGGGCAAGGGGACGGGCCTCGGCCTCAGCCAGATTTTCGGCTTTGCGCGGCAATCGGACGGCGAGATCGCGATCCGATCCGCCCCCGGCGAAGGGACCACCGTGTCGCTTTACCTGCCCCGCTTCCGCGCCGCAGCACCGGCCGACGCTGCCGCCACGCAAGCGCCGGCTGCAATGTCCACGCCCGATGAGGCCAGGGGCGCGACGATCCTCGTCGTCGAGGATGATGCCCGCGTTCGCGCGGCAACCGTCGGTGCGCTGGCCGAAATCGGCTTTACCCCCCTGCCCTGCGGCAGCGGTGATGAGGCTTTGGCCCTGCTGGAAACGCACCCGGCCATCCGCCTCGTCATATCCGATGTCGTCATGCCGGGGATGACGGGGCCTGAACTGGCCGACGAAATCGGCCGGCTTTATCCCGAACTCGGCGTGCTGTTCGTCACGGGCTTTGTCGGCGAGGCCGGCGATGCGGGCCGGATGAGCGGGCGCGAGGTGCTGCGCAAACCGTTTACCATCAGCGCGCTGGAAACCGCGGTTGTCGCGGCGCTGCACCGCCATCCCCCGGCCGAACGCGCCGCCTGAAACGGCTCGCTAGGCGCCTTCGCCCAGGCTGATGCTGCCGTCTTTCGCCTGGCAGCGCCGGCGACTGATCGTGCGATCGCCATCTTCCCCGCCCCGCGCGAGGATCACCGTATTGCGGCAGGATGGCCCGTCAGCCGCCTCCGCCGGGCCAACCACCACGAAACCCGAAAGCGTCCCATCGCTCCAGGCCTCGGCATCACCCGATGCAAAGGCGCGGGCCATGGCATCGCGCACGGCCGGCCGCGCATCGAGCGGCTGGCTGGACATGGCGCGCGGCGCATCGTCCGTCTTGTCGGCGGTCTGGCCCGGCGGGGGGAAAACCAGCGGCACCGGCGCGCGGACCGGCACGGGCGGGGCTGCCGCGACCGGCGCGATCGCTGCGCCATTGGGCGAAGGTGGCGGCGTCGCTGGCATGGGCACGACCACGACATTCGTCGTCGGGGCTGCCGGCCGCGTCCATGCGGCCCACAAAGCCGCGCTGGCCGCAATCACCGCCACGCCGGCGGCGATCACCCCCACGCGCGATCGATGCGCCGCGGCACCCGGCAATTCGCGGCGCGCGACGAATCGCCACTGACGGGCATCGCCAATCTGCTGTTCGCGTCGCACCACCACCGATGCCCTGGCGGACCCGTCCGCCCGCAATTCGACATCCCAGCGCTCTTCCACCGATGAAAAACTGAAATCGGCAGGCGCGCGGGGATCGTCCGTCCCGCGCGTCACGGTTGCGATCGTCCGGTGGGCACGGCGCACCGGCGCGGGCGCGAGGACATCAGCCTGCGCGCTGCGATCGATGATCTCCAAATCGGTGTTCCGGCCGCGCTGCATCGCTCCCCCGCATCAGCGAAGGTCCGATCATAGCATCAGCCGGACGGGAATCGCAAAATGGTGAATCAGATCAGTGAATCGTGCCGATCGCATGATCGGTCGAAAGCAGCAGGATGATCCGTTCCACCTGTCGCCAGCGGCAGAAATGGGTGATATTGCCAACATCGCGGCTATGTTCCGCCCGGGCCGCGGCTTCCAGCCCGGCATCATCGCCAAACGCACGCATCAGCGCCTCCGCATTGTCGAAGGTGGCACGGTCGGCAATGTAGAACTGGGCGTGAATCGGCGTTTCCCCTTGCTGCTCCCCACCAATCAAGGGCCATGCCAGATGCCCCGGGCCGGACATCGCCACGGCATCCCGCCACACACGATGTTCAACGCCCTGTTCACCAAGTCCTGCATCGGGACCAATGTCCCATATCAGGACAGGCTGGTGTCCCGCCCCGTGCGATGGCAAAGGGCGCGCATGTCGCAATCACCTTCCCCCCGCGCGCCGCGCGCCACCGGTTCGATCCTCGCGCTGACCATCATCGCCGGCACCGCGATCGGCGCGGTCTATGGCGAACCATCGGCAGGGCTGCTGGCCGGCGTCGCGATCGGCGTCGTCATTTCGCTCGCTTTCTGGTGGAACGACCGTCGCCCCTGATCAGCGGAAGCGGCGCCCGCCCCATATCACCCGGCCGACGATGTGGATTCGCGCCGGATCGCAATCCGGCAGCGATGGATAAGACGGATTGTCGCTGGCGATGGTGATGCGCCGGTCGATCGGGTTGCGCTGCAACCGTTTGACCAGCAGGGCATCGTCCATCCTGAGCACATAGATGCCGTCGCGCAGCCGATCTGCCCCATCTCCGCCATCGACCAGAATGTCGTCGCCATCTTCCAGCGTCGGACTCATTGAATCGCCTTCGACGCGGATCAGCGACAATGTCGCGGGGCCGCCCGCCGTCAGCCCGCGCAGCCAGCCCGGATCGAAGGCGAATCGGCCGCGGGTCGCTTCCTCCGTGGCCAGCGCCCCCGGCCCGGCCGAAGCCCGCACCGATAGCCGGGGCACGGCCACATAATCCACATCGCGCCGCGCGGTGGCGCCGATGGGCACGATCCGCGCCTTTATCGCGGGCGGCGGCCCACCCAGCATCGCTTCGTCAACGCCAAAATAACGCGCCAGGGTCGTGCGATCCGCTTCATCGAGTTTGCGCGGCACACCGCGCTTGATGAACTGCTGGATATAGGCCGGGTTGCGGCCGATCAGCCGCGATAGCGACGCATAATCCTCCCCTCGCTCCCGGATGAGCGTTTCCAGCACGCCGCGCGGATCGGTTTCGGACATGGCGCATCCTACCGATAGGAATTTTCCTAGACAAGTAGGATTTACCCTATGAGAACATAATAAGAACATCATGCCCCACCTGAGTCGGGCGGGAAAGGAGAAAAGTCATGCACTTGCTGTCCGCGATCGAACGCCATCTGCGTCACAACGGCGTTCCGCCAACCCGTTTCGGGCGCGAGGTGGTGAATGATCCCCGCTTTGTACTCGATCTGCGCAATGGCCGGGAACCGCGTGCATGCACACAGGCCCGCGTGCTCGCTTACCTTGCCGAAGCCAATTCGAGCCGCGGCGCATGAAGGTCGATCCCGGCCAGAAACTCGATCGGGCCTTGCCCGGTTTGCTTGTTCCATTCGGCATCGCCACGATCGCCAGCCATGAAATGACCGGGTGGGCCAGCGCTACCTTCGCCGGCTTGCGTCATCGCATCCGCCTTATGCTGCAAGGCGATGCGACAATCCCCGACATGGCGGCCCTGGCCGCGCTGCTGGCGGACGCGGACGTGCCAATTCCCGGCCACCTCGTTGCCGATATCGCGCTGGTCGATCACTGCCATTGCGGCCCGCGCATCATGCTGGAAATCGAGGCGTTGACGCTGGTCGACAGCTGATTGCCGGCCTCAGCCGCGCTGACCCGCCATGCGATGCAACCCGGCGAGCACGGCACGCAGTTCCGCGTCATCGGCGCGCTCGGGCAATTCCTGCGACGCCGCCACCGGATGCGGCGGCGTCATCCGCACCGCCAGCCGATCCATCAACACGGTGATCGGTGCCGCCGGCGCCGCCATCGGCTTGCCGGGATACGCAACGACGCTTTCCAGCAGCAATTCTGCGTCCACCTGCTCGGCAACGACGGCGGGCAACGAAGCATGCGCCGTCACCGGCGGCCTATAATCGGCTATCGCATCGATCGTCAGCGGGCGCACCGTGCGGCCTTCCGGCGCCGGGATCGGTTCGTGGCGATAGGGTGACGGGGCCGTCAGCCAATCTTCCTGATCGTCACCTTCGTCCCGCAATGCGCCACTCTCCGCCGCACGCGCATCGATCAGGCGGAAAATCATCCAGGTCAGCGCGCCCACCAGCACACCGGGCACCAGCGTCGCGGCGATGGCTCCGCCCAGTCCTACTTGCACCGCCCAGCAGAAAAACGCGGTCGCCCCGCCCAGCATCAGCCCGGCGATCGGCCCCACGGGCCATGTGTCGATCCGCGCCGCAGCGCGCGTCGCCCAGCTTGATCCGTTCACCGCATTCCGCCTGATGATTCCTGGAAAAGGCGATCCTGAACGGGAAAGCTTAACGCGCCGTTTCCTTGTCGCATGGGAACCCGCGGCTATGATCGCGCGTAACGTTCTGCTTATGGCCGTTCTCCCGGAATCAACCGGGGGGGGCCAACTATGATTGCAGGGTTGAAGCAGCGCCAGCGATCGAAATATCTGTTTCGCGCCAGGCCGGTTCGAACGCCCGGTCCGTCGGCCCCGATTTCCTCTGCCAGAATTTCAATTGAAAGTGCCGGATGACGAACAGCAGCAGTGAAACCACCCCGTCGCCAGCGGCCAAGGCACCTTCTGTCGATCAGATCGAGCAATTCTGGCACGACAGCCTCGCCTGGATTTCGAACCACAGCCTGCAGATCATGATTGGCGCGGCCATGGCTGCACTGGTCGTCGTCCTGCTGCTAAGCCTCAAATCGTTCGGGCGGCGTTTGACCAGCGATCGCGCCAATCGTGCGCACTGGTCGTTCATCGTCGGCCATGCGCTCGGCCGCACACGAATCTGGTTCATGATCGCGATCGCCGCCGAACTCGTTGCGACCTATGCGAACGCGCCGGGTTTCGTGGCGCGGATCACCCAGATTGCCTTCACCGTCGCCGTCATTCTTCAGGCCGCCGTGTGGGCACGGGTGCTGATTCTGGGCACGATCGAACATCGAGCCGCAGGGCTGGAGGAACAAGGCGGATTGAGCAGCGCGATGGGAATCATCCGCCTGCTCGTCACCATCGCGGTTTTCGCGATCGCGCTGATCGTCATTCTCGATAATCTTGGCGTCAACGTGACCGGTCTGGTCGCGGGACTGGGGATCGGCGGTATCGCCATCGGCCTTGCCGCACAGGGCATCTTTTCCGATCTGTTCGCAGCCCTTTCGATCCTGTTCGACAAGCCGTTCCAGCGGGGTGACGGCATCAAGTTCGACCAGACAACCGGCTCGGTGGAAGCGATCGGCCTCAAATCCACGCGGATTCGTTCGGCCACCGGCGAAGAAGTGGTCATTTCCAACGCCAACCTGCTCAACAAGGAATTGCGCAACTATAACCGGCTTGAACATCGGCGGATGGTCCACCGTTTCGGCGTCACCTACCAGACCAGCCCGGACGTGCTGGCGCGCATCCCCGATATCGTCCGCGCCTGTGTCGAGGCGGAGCCGAAATGCGTGCTGGTGCGCTGCGTCATGGCGGCTTTTGCCGCCTCCAGCCTGGACTTCGATTTCCTGTTCGATGTTCATGCGCACGACGTCGAAGACGCGCTTGCCGCCAACCACCGCGTGCTGATCGGCGTGGTGCAGGCCTTCAACCGCGAAGGCATCGAGTTCGCTTATCCGACGCAGACCAGCTTCACCGCCGCGCCGGACGGCACATTCGTCCTGCCTTATGCCGACAAGCCGGATGCGGACGGCCAGGACTGATCCGGCGCGACGGACGCTTTCTCCAGATCACTTGACGTTAACGTCAACGTAGCTCACACATCCTGTCGAAAAACAGGATGTGGGAGATGATATGGTTGCCGTCAGCATTGCCGAATATCAGGCGAAACAGGGCCAGGTGATCGGAACATCCGATTGGATTCTGGTCGATCAGGCGATGATCGATCGTTTCGCTGATGCCACGGGTGATCATCAGTTCATCCATGTGAACCCCGAACTGGCGAAGATGACGCCCTTTGGCGGCACCATCGCCCACGGCTTCCTCACCCTCTCCCTGCTCCCGGTGATGCGCGAAAAGAGCGATATCCCGCAGGTCGAAGGGATCAGGATGGGCGTCAACTACGGCGGCAACAAGGTGCGTTTCCTCGCGCCCGTCCCGTCGGGGTCGCGCGTGCGCGGTCATTTCAAACTGCTCGAATTCGCCGAAAAAGGCCCCGGCCGCTTCCAGGAAACCTGCGAACTTACGGTCGAAATCGAAGGGCAGGACAAACCCGCCCTCGTCGCCGAATGGATCGCCCAGGTCTTCCTGTAATGCCACTGCCGGTCCCGCCGGCAGTCGCGGGACACGGCGCATCCCGGAGAATCCGCCATGCGTGACGCAGTTATCGTCTCCACCGCCCGCACGCCGATCGGGCGGGCCTATCGGGGCGCGTTCAATGCCACGCCGTCTCCCACGCTTGCGGCCCACGCCATCCGCGCTGCGGTCGAACGCGCCAGGATCGATCCGGCGGAGGTGGACGATGTTGTGATCGGCGCCGCGCTGCAACAGGGCGTCCAGGCCACGATCGGCCGCACCGCGGCTCTGCGCGCCGGCCTGCCCGTCACGGTCGCGGGTGTTTCGGTCGATCGCCAATGCGCATCCGGACTCGAAGCGATCGCGATGGCGGCGCGCAAGGTGATCGTCGACGGTGAGGATGTGGTCGTCGCCGGCGGGGTCGAATCCATCTCGATGGTGCAGACCAGGGATATTCGCCTCGGCTTCGATCCCGAACTGATCGCGATGCATGACGACGTGTACATGCCGATGCTCCAGACGGCCGAAATCGTCGCCAACCGCTATGGCGTCAGCCGCGCCGCGCAGGACGAATATTCGTTCCAATCGCAACAGCGCACCGCCGCAGCGCAGGCGGCCGGCCGGTTCGATGCGGAAATCATTCCCGTTACCGCGACGATGGCCGTCACCGACAAGGCAACCGGCGAAACATCGATGCAGGCCATCACCCTCGCCAAAGATGAAGGCAACCGGCCTGAAACGACGCTGGATGGCTTGAACGCGCTCCAGCCCGTGATCGGCCCCGGTGGGTTCATCACCGCCGGCAATGCCAGCCAGCTTTCGGATGGCGCCTCGGCCTGCGTGGTGATGGAGCGCGCGCTTGCCGAAGCCCGCGGTCTGGCCCCGCTCGGCCGCTTCGTCGGCATGGCGGTGGCCGGAACCAAGCCTGATGAAATGGGGATTGGCCCGGTGTTCGCCGTCCCCAGGCTGCTCGCCCGTTTCGGCCTGAACATGGGCGATATCGGGCTGTGGGAACTGAACGAGGCGTTTGCGGTGCAGGTGCTTTACTGCCGGGACACGCTGGGCATTCCCAATGACCTGCTAAACGTCAATGGCGGCGCAATTTCGATCGGACATCCTTATGGCATGTCGGGCGCCCGCATGGTCGGCCATGCGCTGATCGAAGGCAAACGCCGCGGCGCGCGCCATGTCGTCGTCACGATGTGCGTCGGCGGCGGCATGGGTGCCGCCGGGCTGTTCGAAGTGCTGTAGGCGGGCGCAATTTCAGGTCCGGCGGCGGAACGAACAGGCCCGCCGCCGGTTCATCCTCCAGTCTCTCATGGAGGAAAACGCCATGCCTACCGACGCCGAAATCGAGGCCCGGTTCTGGAAGGAGCTGCGGTCCAGCCCATTATTGATGATCGGCCTGGTGGGCGCAACCGACGCGCACGCCCAGCCGATGGCCGCATTCTTCGATGGCGATCATGGCCCGATCTGGTTCTTCACCTCGCGCGAGAACAAGCTCGTCGAAAAGCTGACCCAATCGCATCACGCGATCGCCAACTACATTGCCAAGGGCCATGATCTGTTCGCGAGCATCCACGGGCACCTCAACATCGAAAACGACCCGGCGGTGATCGATCACTTCTGGAGCAAGGAGGAAGCCGCCTGGTATGCAGGTGGACGCGATGATCCCCATCTTTGCTTGCTGCGCTTCGATACCGAACGCGCCGAAATCTGGTTGGGCGGATCCGCCTTCGGCACCGCAATCAGGCGGCTGATCGGCAGCGATCTGAAAGCCGCGCAGGCTGCCCGCACCGCCAAGGTCGCGCTTTGACGTTCAACCCCACAAGCCTTCCGCCGGCGGCGCCATGGTGCCGCCGGTAAAGGTAAAACCGGGTATCCGATCTTCGGCCAGCAGCAGCGGGCCATCCAGATCCACCCAATGCGCCCCCTGCGCCGCAAGGAACGCCGGGGCGATGCCGAGCGAGGTGGACAGCATGCAGCCGACCATGATGTCCAGCCCGGCCGCGCGCGCTGCCGATGCCAGCGCCAGCGCCTCGGTCAACCCGCCGGCCTTGTCGAGCTTGATGTTGATCGCGGCATACCGGCCGACACACCGATCGAGATCGGCCCGGTCCTGACAGCTTTCATCGGCGCACAGCGGAATCGGCGAATGGACGCCATCCAGCAACGCATCCCGCCCGGCTTTTACCGGCTGTTCGATCAACTCGACACCAAAGGGCAGCAGCGCGGCCGCCTCGGCCGCCACATCGCGCCCAGTCCACGCTTCGTTCGCATCAACGATCAGGCGGGCATCCGGCGCACCCCGGCGAACCGCAGCGACACGGGCGATATCGCCCTCCCCCGCCAGCTTGAGCTTGAGCAGCGGATGGCGCGCCGCAGCCGCCCGTGCATCCGCTTCCATCCGGTCCGGATCACCCAGCGAAATGGTGAACGCCGTCAGGAGTGGAACTGGCGCCCTGAGACCGGCCAACGTCCAGGCAGGCAGCCCCGCGCGGCGCGATTCCAGATCCCACAGCGCGGCATCCACGGCATTGCGCGCAGCACCGCGCGACATCAGCGTCGCGATCGCGGCACGATCGGCGCCGGCCGCGATCGCCCCCGCCATCGCAACGACGGCCGCCGCCACGCTCTCGGCGCTTTCGCCATGATAATAGATCGCCGTCGCCTCGCCACGGCCCACCAGCCCATCCGCCACGATTTCCGCAACCACCACGTCGACATGCGTCTTCGCGCCACGGGCGATGGTGAAGGCGCCCGCAACCGGCCAGCGTTCGATCCGCGCGGTCAGGCGCGGTGTGGCGTCGTCCGTCATGCGATCAGGCGATCGTCGATGGTTCGTCGGTGCCCCGCCGGGGGATCGGCCGGGGCGTTTTAGCGGGCCACAGCCGCTTCGGCAGGATCCGCGCCGACTTGTCGAACGCGGACCTCACGTCCGGCCGGGCAAGGAATGTCGCCCACAATGCACGCAGGCGCGACCCCGATGGCGCCCAGATCGCATCGTCCGGCTGGAACTGATCCGCCAGCGAAGACGCGCCTTCGGGGGTGGCAAGCGTCGCAATCGCAAGTTTCGCCGCATCGTCGCTGCGCCCCGCGCATAACAGCGCTTCGATTGCAGCGGCTTCATTGTCGGTTGCGGCAGCGGCAAGCTGATCGGCAACCGTCCGGGCTTCGTTCACCTGGCCAAGCATCGTGAGCGCGCACACCTCGGTCCGGCGCAACCAGGCCCGTCCCCACGGGCTGATCGCGTCGCCGCTCGTCTGCTGCGTCGTACGCGCCACCGCCAGCGCCTCGGCGGGCTTGCCAGCTTCATCAAGCAGTTCCGCCAACCCGACCAGCCCTGATACTGCGGCCGATGTCGTTTTCGGGTCGAGCTTGGCAAAAGGGCGCATCCGTTCAACCGCTGCGGCGCGGTTGCCCTGCGCGGCCAGCGCCTGCGCGTGATAGCGTATGCTCGTCACGTCTTCTTCATCCATACCCGGCGCGATCGTCACTTTCTCGGCCAACTCGATGGCCTCCGGATAACGGCCGAGCAGGATGAAGGCGCGGATCGCGTCCCGCCGCGCGCGATCGTCATTCTCGCTGCGGGTGAATGCTTCGAGCCGCGACAGGGCAAAGCGATCGATCGCAGGCCCGCTTTGATCGCCCAGGCGCGCCTCGATCGCCGGCCAAAGCGGTTGGTAAAGGCGTTCCATCGCCATCGACGCCAGCAATTCGGGCATGGTGACGCGCGGCAGGATCGCTTCGGCCTCCGCCACCTGATCATCCGCCAAAAACGCCTCGATCGCGCCCTGGGCGATGCTGTCGCGCATTTCGGGGCGATCAACCGGCTGCCAGTCGGCCCGCGCCAGCGCCACGAACAGCCGCTTGCGCGCGCCAAGGTCGCGCCGCTGCGTCAAATCCTGAACGATCCCGCGCGCAATCACGCTGTTGATCGTTGCCAGCGTTTGCGGATTTTCTTCCGCCAGCACCGTCAGCCGCCGCGCGGCCTCGGGAAGGTTCCGCTCCTGCACCGCGACGATCACGCCCACCGCCCGCACCCCCGGGCTTTGCGGTTCGATCGCCACCATTTGGCGATAGATGCCGGGCACCTCGCCGTCCCGGCCAGCCGCACCAAGGCAGGGGATGCGCAACAATTGCACGGCGTTACGATCCTTGCCCTGCACCCGCCCGGTCATGGGATCGAGGATCGCGAGCGCGCCGGTGCAATCCTCCTGCTGCAGCCTGGCGACGGCCGCCTGCAACGCACCGCGAATCTCGGTTTCCGACATCGGCGCCGATGGTGTCAGTTCAGGCCGGGTTGGCCGCGCGGCATGGGCCGGCGCGGCCATGGCGAACAGCAATCCGGCCACAAGCGCGGCCGCAAGCCGCCGTTCAGCCGTGCTTGTCATGGTCGGCAATCCATTTCGTCACCACCGGGGCGATGATCTCGCGCCAGCGGCGGCCGTTGAAAATGCCATAATGGCCAACGCCTTCAGCCATATAATATTGCTTATACGGCTTGGGCAGGTTCGTCGCGATCTTCAGCGCGGCCTTGGTCTGGCCGATACCGGAAATATCGTCCCGCTCGCCTTCGACCGCGAGGATCGCGATATCCTTGATCGCCGCCGGATCGACCTTGCGGCCCCGGTGCATCATTTCGCCCTTGGGCAGGGCGTGATCCTGAAACACCACGTCGATCGTCTGGAGGTAGAATTCCGCGTCCATGTCGCAAACCGAACGATATTCGTCGTAGAACGCCTTGGTGGAATCGGCGCTTTCGTCATCGCCTTCCACCAGATGCTTGAACATCGTCCAATGGCTGATCAGGTGGTTACCAAGGTTCATCGCCATGAACCCGGTAAGTTGCAGGAAGCCCGGATACACCCGCCGTCCCGCACCCGGATAATATAGCGGCACCGTCATGATCACATTCTGTTCGAACCAGCTGTGCGGGCGCTGGGTGGCGACGGTGTTGACCTCGGTCGGCGCTTCGCGCGTGTCGATCGGTCCGCCCATCATCGTCAGCGTGGCCGGACGCGCGGGATTATTGTCCTGCGACATCAGGCAGGCCGCCGCATAGCAGGGCACCGATGGCTGGCAGACAGCCAGCATATGCGTCCCCGGCCCGATATGTTCCAGAAACTCGATCACATAGTCGACATAATCGTCGAGGCCGAAACGTCCCTCCGACATCGGCACCAGCTTCGCATCACGCCAGTCGGTGATGTAGACATCATGTTCCGGCAGCATCCGTTCGACGGTGCCGCGCAACAAGGTGGCATAATGTCCGGACATCGGCGCCACGATCAGCAGCTTCGGCCCGCCCTTCACGCCCTTGCGAACGAAATGCTTGAGTTGCCCGAACGGCTTGCGCAGCACGATCTCTTCGGACACGGCCACCGTCTTGCCGTCAACAACCGTCGATTTGAATCCGAAGCTGGGCTTGCCGCGCGGTGCGGCCGCGTGGGCGAACACGTCCAGCCCCGAAGCCATCACCGGGCCTAGCGCCGTATAAGACAGCGGGTTGGCCGGGCTTTGCATCCATTCCGCGCCCATATTGGCGAAGGTGCTCGCGCCCGCCAGCAGGCTGCGTTGCATGTCATAAGCGTTATAAAGCATCGCATTCAAAATCCCGGAGGGGCTGATTTCACCAGCTTACGCCCAAACTTCTTTAGGGTGCAACGCAACATCGACAAAGCTGTCGGACTGCATTCGCTTTGTCAGGCCCCGTTGAGTACGCGCTCAGGCCCTGCTAGGCGGGCGCGCATGGCCGATCAGCAACCGTCCGCAGCCGTCGAGCGCAAACTCGGCAACCTCGGTCTCATCTGGCGTTTCGCCGCGCGTTATCCATGGCATATCACGGCCGCCGGCATTTCGTTGCTGATGGCGGCTGGCGCCACGCTGGCGATCCCGCAGCGGCTGCAAAAGATCATCGACAAGGGCTTCATCGCCCAGGGTGGCGATGTTTCACCCTATTTCCATTATCTGCTGATGATCGTGGCCGTGCTCGCTTTGGCGACGGCGATGCGCTTTTACTTCGTATCGTGGCTCGGCGAACGGGTGGTGGCGGATGTCCGCACCGCGGTTCATCGCAACCTACTGACACTCGCGCCGCGTTTCTTCGAAGAAAACCGCCCTGCCGAAATCGCCTCGCGACTCACATCCGACACGACGATCATCGAACAGATCGTCGGCACCACCGCATCGGTGGCGCTGCGCAATCTGGTGCTGGGCATTGGCGGCATCGCCTATCTGTTCAGCCTTGCGCCCAAGCTGACCGCCATGTTGCTGATGGGCATCCCCGTGGTCATCCTGCCGATCGTGTTCCTTGGCCGGCGGCTGCGCGCGGTTTCGCGATCGAGCCAGGATCGCATCGCCGATGTTGGCGCGATGACCGCCGAAACACTGGGCGCGATGAAGATCGTCCAGGCATTCGGCCAGGAAAGCCGCGAAAGCGGTCGCTTTTCCGGGGCCGTTGAAACGGCCTTCGGCACCGCGCGCCGCCGAATCAGCCTGCGCGCCATGATGACCGCGATCGTCATCCTGCTCATCTTCGGGTCGATCACGATGGTGATGTGGCAAGGCGCGGTGGACGTCGCCTCGGGCCAGCTATCGGGCGGCACCCTGGCCGCGTTCATGCTGTCGGGCGCGATCGTCGCCGGGGCTTTCGGCGCGTTGTCCGAAGTATATGGCGATCTCCTGCGCGGCGCGGGTGCCGCTGGCCGTCTCGCCGAATTGCTGGTCGAGGTCCCCGATATCCGCCCGCCCGCCAATCCGGTGCCCTTGCCGCTGCCGCCACAGGGCAGCCTCGCGTTCGAAAACGTCACCTTCCGATATCCAACACGGCCCGAGGTAAAAGCGCTCGATGGCTTCAACCTGACGATCAAGCCCGGTGAAATGGTCGCCGTCGTCGGCCCGTCGGGTGCCGGCAAGTCGACGCTGTTCCAGCTCGCCCAGCGCTTTTACGACCCCGAAGGCGGGGTGATCCGGATCGACGGCGTGGCCCTGCCCGATGCCAATCCCGGCGACGTGCGGTCGCGTATCGCAATGGTGCCGCAGGAAACGGTGATCTTCGCGGCCTCCGCGCGCGATAATCTGCGTTACGGCCGCTGGGATGCGGACGATGCCGCGCTGTGGGCCGCGGCCGAAGCCGCCAACGCTGCCACGTTCCTGCGCGCCCTGCCGCAGGGGCTGGATACGTTCATGGGCGAAGGCGGCGCACGCCTGTCCGGCGGCCAGCGCCAGCGCCTCGCCATCGCCCGCGCGCTGCTGCGCGATGCGCCGCTGCTGCTGCTCGACGAAGCGACATCGGCGCTCGACGCCGAATCCGAACGGCTGGTGCAAACCGCACTCGACCGGCTGGTGCAGAACCGCACCACGATCGTCATCGCCCACCGCCTCGCCACCGTTCGCGCGGCCGACCGGATCATCGTGATGGATCATGGCCGCATCGTCGAACAGGGCACCCATGACGCGCTGTCCGCGAATGGCGGCCTTTATGCCCGTCTCGCCCGGCTGCAATTCGAAGGCGTCGAGTAAGGTTATGCCGATCGGCCTGATCGGGCTGGATGCCGATGACACGCTTTGGCACAGTGAGACGATCTTCCGGCTGACGCATGAACGGTTCGGCGCCTTGCTTGCCGATTTCGCCGATGCCGACACCATCGAAGCCAAGCTGGCGGAAGTAGAGCACCGCAATCTGGCGCTGTACGGCTATGGCGCCAAGGGCTTCACCCTGTCGATGCTGGAAACCGCGCTGGAGATCAGCAACCAACAGGCACCCACGCACGTCATCGCCGAAATCGTTGCCGCCGGGCGCGAGATGATGGCGCACCCGGTGGACCCGCTGCCCGGCGTGCGGGACGCGCTGGAGACGCTGGCCCAAACGGCGCGGCTGATCCTGATCACCAAGGGCGATCTGTTCCATCAGGAACAAAAGCTGGCCGCATCCGGCCTTGGTTCCTTGTTCCATGGCGTCGAAATCGTCAGCGAAAAGACCGCCGACACCTATGCCCGCGCCTTTGCCCGCCATGGCGGGCGGGCCGAGGATGCGGTGATGGCAGGCAATTCGGTGCGATCGGATATCCTGCCGGCGCTTGCCGCCGGCGCGCATGCCGCCCTGATTCCCTATCCACTCGTCTGGGCGCACGAGGCCGCGGAAGCCCCGGCCGACCACCCCCGTTACAAGGAACTGGCCCGTTTGAGCGACCTGCCCGGCTGGCTGGACGAGTTGCGCGGCAATACCCGCTGAGCCTTGCCAGCAACGTCCCCCGCTTCTATCCGACGAAGCATTGACGGGAACGGCAAGGGAGTGGCGGGTGCGTTTCGAAGGCACGAAGGATTATGTCGCGACCGACGACCTCAAGGTCGCCGTCAACGCCGCGGTCACGCTGCGCCGCCCGCTGCTGGTGAAGGGCGAACCAGGCACCGGCAAGACCGTGCTGGCGCATGAAATCGCCAAGGCGACGGGCGCGCCGCTGATCCAGTGGCACGTCAAATCCACCACCAAGGCGCATCAGGGCCTGTACGAATATGATGCGGTGGCCCGCCTGCGCGACGGCCAGCTTGGCGATCCCCGCGTCCACGAAATTTCGAACTATATCCGCCGGGGCAAGCTGTGGGAGGCGTTTACGTCGCCCGTCCTGCCCGTGCTGCTGATCGACGAAATCGACAAGGCCGATATCGAGTTTCCGAACGATCTGCTTCAGGAACTCGACCGGATGAGCTTCGACGTCTACGAAACCGGCGAGACGGTGGCGGCGAAAGAACGGCCGATCGTCGTCATCACGTCGAACAACGAGAAGGACCTGCCCGACGCATTCCTGCGCCGCTGCTTCTTCCACTATATCAAGTTCCCCGAACGCGAGACGATGCAGTCGATCATCGACGTCCACTTCCCCGGCATCCAGAAGATTCTCGTCAGCCGCGCGATGGATATTTTCTACGAAGTCCGTGACGTTCCCGGCCTGAAGAAGAAACCGTCGACCAGCGAACTGCTCGACTGGCTGAAGCTGCTGCTGGCCGAGGACATGCCGCTTGAGGTGCTGCAATCCAAGGACGCCCGCAAGGCGATCCCGCCGCTCCATGGCGCGCTGCTGAAGAACGAGCAGGACATCATGCTGTTCGAACGGCTGGCCTTTCTCGCCCGGCGCCAGGGCTGAACAGGCGGGCTGCCGGAGCTGTTAAGTTGAGGAAGTTGAGGATTGCCATCCTTTTCCTCCACTTCCCTTCAACTTAACAGCAAGTATTTGATATAAATCAGAGAAAGAGCCGGTCGCGGGCAGCGCGAGCGCCATCCGCAGGCATCCGGCATAGCATCGCGCATGGCCTGTAGGACAGGCGTCAGACGTTGACCTTCATCGTCAGATGCGCACTGAGATCGCCGGCAAGATCGAGCAACGAATAGTCGCGGAACGCAAACCGCCAGACGCCATCGGCCAATTCAAACCGGTCATGGTAGCGGCCGGACGCAATCAGCTGGAGCGGGAAGCCTTCGGCCGCCTGATAGACAGTATAATAAGACCGCGCGGTCGCCGTGCCCGCGGCTTCATCCACTTCGATGATCGGATTCGTCACCAGATGCTTGGTACGCGGCGTGCCGCACGGATAAATCCTGACATTCGCGCGCCACAACGCCAGAATCCCTGCTTCATCAATCGGTTCGCCACCGCCGCGAACCTTGAGCCGCGCATGGCGGAACAAGGCGGCGGTCGATTCCAGATCGCCCCCGTCAATCAGTTCGGCATATCGATAGAGAAGATTGGCAATTTCTGTGGCGCTGTCGCGCATGATTTCGGCCCTTCCGGAAATGATCCGCAGCACTCAACCATGAAGGGCAGCGCAAGGGAACCCGATCAGGACCGTCAGATCAGATAACCCAGTTCATAGCAACCCCAGCGGCGCCCCGCGAAATGGAGCGGGACGAACACGCTGCGCAACGGGCGATAGCGGCCGTCGCCCAGATCCTGGCGATAGGTGTAGAGAAACCAGTCACCATCGCGATCGAGCGCATCGCGGGTCTGGCGATCCATGAATATCTGGCGGTTGCGGGCGTTTTCCAGGTTCCATCGCCGATCACCCGGGCGCTGCACATGGCTGCGCGCGGCGATATGCGTGGGCAGATGGCCGTTGCGATCGACCAGGCAACAGCCGACGATCGCCGCGTCCCGCGCGGTCGCTACGTCCAGCAGCGGCCGGATCACCCGATCGGCAAAGGGAACGAAGCCGGTCAGGAATTGCGGCGGATCACTGTCGGCAACCGCGCGATAGGCGGTGTCGAACAGATCCGCTTCCTTCAACCCGCCTTCGTCCAGCGCCCGCCGGATCGCCGCCCCGACATGATCGGCGCCCTCGCGCGCCATATCGATGAAGCGGCGATCGGGGGTGGCGATGCCGCTATGGGCAACCTGATCGAGCATCCGGTTCGACGCGAGTTCGAGTTCATCGAGCCGTCCGCGCGTACGCGCCAGTTCGGCGGCATTTTCGGTGCCGCGCTGAATGAAGCTGCCCAGCCCTGCGTCCAGCGTATCGACATGCCGGGTGACGTGCATGCCGGCATGTTCGATCGCCGCCGATCGCTGATCGAACTGGACGACCAGCGCGGCGATCCGTTCGAGAGCGCCGGTGATTTCGCCGGTCCGGCTGCGTGCCGCGCGGCCACGTTCCGCGCCCGAGCGCATATCGCCCACCACGCGGCGCGCGCTGCCGGCGAGCCGTTCGATGCCACCGCGCACGCTGGCTGTGGCTTCACGCGCACTGCCGGCCAGGCGTTTGACCTCGCTGGCGACGGCGGCGAATCCGCTGACGGCGGTGCCGGCGCGCGCGGCTTCGATCGATGCGTTGATTGCCAGCATCCCCGTCTGCCGGGCGATCGCGTCCAATTGGCCGGAAACGGCCGCGACATGTTCGATCGCCTGGGTGAACCCTTCCAGTTCATCACCCATCCGCACGACATCGTCGATCAGGCCGCCAATTTCGCCGAGCGCATCGACGACCACGCCGTGGCTGTCGGTGATCAATCCGGTCGCGCGATACGCAACATGGCGGATTTCGGCGGCGGCGTCGTTCGCTTCGCTTTGCAACAGCAGCAGATGGGCAACATTGTGACGCAGCGTTTCCAGCCGGCCATGATCATCTTCGATCCGCTGATTGACCTGGGTGACAAAGCCGGCAACGTCGCTGCATTGCAATGCGAAGCCACCGCATTGTTCGCCAAGGCGCGCAAGATATTCGTCAGTTTCCGGCATCAACAGTGATTTATCCCCCATCGCCAGAATGCCTGATCGCTGGTGCAATGCAACAATCTATCCCGACCACCGGTAAATTCCGGGTGAAGAGCCGATCCTTTCGCTTGTCCGCCGCCGCCGCGCGCGGCATGGCTGGGGGATGTTCTTCTCCTTTCTCGACGAACTGCGCGCCGCCGGCATCCCGGCATCGATCAAGGAACATCTGGTGCTGCTGGAGGCGCTGGACCGCGACGTGATCGACCGGCGGCCCGAGGAGTTCTATTATCTCGCCCGCGCGGTCTTCGTGAAGGATGAAGGGCTGCTCGATCGCTTCGACCAGGTGTTCGCCAAGGTCTTCAAGGGGCTTGAAGCGAGCTATGGTGCAGAAACCGCAGAGTTGCCCGAAGATTGGCTGCGCAAGGTGGCCGAACTGTATCTGACTCCCGAACAGATGGACGAGATCAAGGCGCTCGGTTCGTGGGAAGAAATCATGGAGACGCTGAAGAAGCGTCTGGAGGAACAGCACGGCCGGCATCAGGGCGGCAGCAAGTGGATCGGCACCGGCGGCACATCGCCCTTCGGCAATAGCGGCTACAACCCCGAAGGCGTGCGGATCGGCGGCGAAAGCACGCACAAGCGCGCAGTGAAGGTGTGGGACAAGCGCGAGTTCAAAAATCTCGATTCCACCCGTGAACTGGGCACCCGCAACATCAAGGTGGCGCTGCGCCGCCTGCGCCGCTTCGCCCGCGAAGGGGCGGCCGACGAACTCGATATCGACGCGACGATCAACGGCACCGCGCGGCAGGGCTGGCTGGACGTGCGGATGCGGCCCGAACGGCACAATGCGGTCAAGCTGCTGCTGTTCCTCGACATTGGCGGTTCGATGGACCCGCATATCCGGCTGTGCGAGGAACTGTTTTCGGCCGCGACGTCCGAATTCAAGAATCTCGAATTCTTCTATTTCCACAACTGCCTGTACGAAGGCGTGTGGAAGGATAATCGCCGCCGTTTTGCCGAACGCATCCCGACCTGGGATATCCTGCACAAATATGGCCATGATTATAAGCTGATTTTCGTCGGCGATGCGGCGATGAGCCCGTATGAAATCAGCCATCCCGGCGGGTCGGTGGAACATTATAACGAAGAAGCCGGGCATGTGTGGATGCAGCGCATCACCAGCACCTATCCGGCCGCCGCGTGGCTCAACCCGACGCCCGAACAGCATTGGGGCTATTCGCAGTCGACCCGCATCATGCGCGAACTGATGAACGACCGCATGTACCCGCTGACCTTGGACGGGCTGGACGAAGCGATGCGCACGCTGACCCGCAAAACATGAGGACGATGGAATCAGGAATGAACATGCTCGCCCGCACGATGATGGTGGCCGCGTCGATCATGGCAGCCACCCCGGCCCTTGCCGAATTCAAGGCGCCGCCCAATCCTTTCAGCGACCGGCTGGCCCAGTTGAACGAGTTGCAGCGCAATGCGGCGTTGCGCCGCGCGGTGCTCGATTCCGGGCAATATTGCAAACGCGTCGAATGGAGCGCGCGCCAGCAGCAGCACAAGAATCTCGTCATGTGGGTCGCGCGGTGCAACCCGGGCGGCGACAAGGCCGTCTATATCGGCCCGGACGGATCGGTGCAGGTACGGCCTTGCGCCGATTCCGCCACGCTGAAACTGCCGGCATGCCGGGTGCCCCCGGCAACGAAGGCGGCCCCGGCCAAAAAATAGGCGTCACGCCGGCGGGTGAAGCACCCCGCCGGTCAGCGGTTCGGCAACGCCGGTCGTGCCCGGAAAGCTGATCGGCCGGCCATCGAGGGCGCGGGCCGCCATGTAAGCGAACCCTTCGGCCTCGGTTGCGTCCCCATTCCAGCCGAGTGCCTCGATCGGTTCAGGCTGGACGCCGCAGGCCTCGCCCAGCATCGCCATCAACGTCGCATTATGGCGGCCGCCGCCAGCGACGATCAGCCGTTTGGGCGCTTCGGGCAACAGTCGCAGGCCATAAGACACGCTGATCGCGGTAAACGCCGTCAGGGTCGTCGCGCCATCGGCGGCGGACAAGCCTCGCACCGGTTCCATCGTGAAATCCGATCGATCGAGCGACTTGGGTGGTGGCTGGTCGAACCAGGGATTGGCGAGCATCGCCGTCAGGATCGCTTCATCCACCCGCCCCGTCGCCGCCAGCGCGCCGCCCTGATCGAAGGGCTGGCCGGCGGACAGCGCCATCCAATCGTCGATCAAGGCATTGGCCGGCCCGGTATCGAACGCGATGAGTTCGCCATCGCCACCGATCCAGGTGAGGTTGCCGACACCACCCAGGTTGAGGATCGCAACCGGCCTGGCCTCATCCGCCGTCAGTGCGCGATGATAGACGGGCAACAGCGGCGCGCCCTGCCCGCCGGCGGCAACATCCGCGCTGCGCAGATCGTTGATCACCGGGATGCCAAGCGCCTTGGCCATCGCTGCGCCATCGCCGATCTGCCAGGTCCAGCCGCGATCGGGGCGATGGGCGATCGTCTGGCCGTGGAATCCGATCACCGCCACATCCGCGGGCGAGACATGCGCATCGATCAGCAACTTGCGGACCGCAAGGATATGGCTGCGCGTCACCAGATCTTCGGCGGCGAGTATCTCCGGATTCGGACGCGGGCTTTCGAACGCCAGCGCCAGTTCGGTCGCAGCCTTCAGCGTGGCGCGCGCCGCATCCGAATAGCGTTCACCGCGAAACGCGACCGGCCGGACATGGCCTTCGCCGTCGGTTTCAATCAACGCCGCGTCGATCCCGTCGAGCGATGTGCCCGACATCAGGCCGACGGCCAGCACGGATTTACTCATGAATCAAACCTTTCGGGGTGGCTGCGGCGGCAGGCGCGCTCGGCGCGGGCCAGCAGGAAGCGAAGCTCCATTACACCCTCCGCGCCTAGCGGCAAGGGCAGCGCCGCCGCCTTAACCCTGATATCCTCCAACTCGCGATCGGCGATGCGGATGGCGATGAAATCATCCCAGTCCCAATTGTCCGTCTCGCCCGTCAGCCGCGCGTGGAGATAATGCACCACTTCCTCGGGGGTGCGATCCATCGGCCGTTCGGTCAGCCGGACGACGAGCGCAACCGGCAACGCAACAGGCGCCAGCGCGACATACAGCGCCGCCTGGAACACATCGCCCCACGTCCAGCTTCGCGCCTTCGCCATCCATTCCACCAGCACGCCGCACTCTCCTCAGGCCCCGAATCCCCGCGAGGATTCCATCTGCACTACACGAGCGCGGTTGCCCATGCTAAGCGCCAGCCCCAATCAATCCAGATGGCGCCATGACCGAATATAAGTCCGACCTCCTGCGTTTGCTCGCCAGCCGAGGCTATATCCACCAGACGACCGACGCCAACGCGCTTGACGCCTTGGCCGCGCGATCGATCGTGCCCGGCTATATCGGCTTCGATCCGACGGCCCCGTCGCTGCATGTCGGCAGCCTCGTCCAGATCATGCTGCTGCGCCGGCTGCAACAGGCCGGCCACAAGCCGATCGTGCTGATGGGCGGCGGCACGGGCAAGATCGGCGATCCGAGCTTCAAGGACGAAGCGCGCAAGCTGATGACGACCGAGGTGATCGCGGCCAATGTCGCCTCGATCAAGCGCGTGTTCGAAAAGTTCCTGACGTTCGGCGACGGCCCGACCGATGCGATCATGGTCGACAATGCCGAATGGCTCGACAGGCTGGAATATATCCCCTTCCTGCGCGACATCGGCCAGCATTTCTCGATCAACCGGATGCTCAGCTTCGATTCGGTGAAAACCCGGCTCGATCGCGAACAATCGCTCAGCTTCCTCGAATTCAACTACATGATCCTCCAGGCATATGACTTCCTGGAACTGTCGCGCAAAACCGGCTGCCGCCTGCAAATGGGCGGATCCGACCAGTGGGGCAATATCGTCAACGGCATCGAACTGGCCCGCCGCGTCGATGGCACCGAAGTGTTCGGCATCACCACCCCGCTGATCACCACCGCCGACGGCGGGAAGATGGGCAAGACGATGTCGGGCGCGGTGTGGCTGAATGACGATGCGCTGCCGGCTTATGATTATTGGCAGTTCTGGCGGAACAGCCACGACAAGGATGTCGGCCGGTTCCTGCGCCTGTTCACCGATCTGCCGCTGGACGAGATCGCCCGGCTGGAAGCGCTGGAAGGCGCGGAGATCAACGCCGCCAAGATCGCTTTGGCCAATGCCGCGACCGCGATGTGCCGGGGCGAAGCCGCCGCCGCCGAGGCCGCCGAAACGGCGCGCCGCACGTTCGAGGAAGGATCGGCCGGCGATTCCCTGCCGACCTTCGTGGTGGACGGCGGCAGCATCGGCGTGGTCGACGCACTGGTGGCGCTGGGCCTGGCCGCATCGAAGGGCGAAGCCCGCCGGCTGATCAAGGGTGGCGGTGCGCGCGTCGATGGCGAAAAGATCGCCGACGAAGCCCTGATCATCGCAATCGGCGACACGCCGATAAAGCTGTCCGCCGGCAAGAAGCTGCACGGTGTGTTGACCAGCGCTGGCTGAGACGACCAGGCAGAACGAACCAAGCCATTGCGCCCACCGGTTGATGGACCGGTGGGCCACCCGCTCCACTCGTCGCGTTAACCTGATTTCTTGTCGCTCGCTTAATCGCCGAGGTTCACCGTCGATCGGCACTTCGGGGTAAGAAACATGTCTTCACAGGGTCTCGCGCGCCATCTTTCCGAAGTGGAAAAACGCCGCACCACGCGCGACGAAGTTTATTTTCGCACCGCCATCCGCCTGCCGGGATCGCAGGAAATCCCCGCGGAAATCATCAACCTGTCGCGTTTCGGTTTCATGGCGCGCACCGCCGCGATCGTCGCGCAGGATGCCCTGATCAATATCCGCCTGCCCGGCCATGGCGATCAGCAAGCCCGGATCGCGTGGGGCCTGGGAAACCGGATCGGCGCGGAATTCAAGCCGGCGATCGATCAGGAGGAATATCGCCAGTTGATGGATTCGCTGTCGGGCGTCGCCGCCTGACCGATTGTCTTCGGTTCAGCCCGACCGCAGCAAGCCCACCGCCGCGTCGCGTTCGAACAGATAGAGCGCCACCCGCGCGGCGCGGCCCCGTTCCCCTTCCAGCCCGCCATCGCGATCGACCAGCAGGCGCGCATCCGCCGTCGCCGTGTCGATCAGCGCTGCCACCTGTTCGGCACTGGCCAGCCGCATTTCCGCTTCGCCCGATTGGCGGGTGCCCAGGATTTCGCCCGCACCGCGCAGCCGCAGATCTTCTTCGGCGATGCGAAAGCCGTCATTGGTTTCGCGCATCAACGCAAGGCGCGCGCGCGCCGTTTCGCTGAGCGCGCGGCCGCGCAACAACAGACAGATCGATCGTTCGGAACCCCGGCCCACCCGGCCGCGCAACTGGTGCAGCTGGGCGAGGCCAAAGCGATCGGCCCCTTCGATGATGATCAGCGTCGCATTGGGAACGTCGACGCCGACTTCGATCACCGTCGTCGCGACCAGCACGGCATGGTCGCCGCGCTGGAACGCGGCCATCACCGCATCCTTGTCCGGCCCCTTCATCCGGCCATGGACCAGACCGATCCGATCGCCGAAGCGCGCCTTCAGCGTCGCGGCGCGCGCCTCGGCCGCCGCCTGATCGGAAACCTCGCTTTCTTCGACCAGCGGGCACACCCAATAGGCCTGCCCGCCCCCCATCATGTGCCGGCCAAGCGCTTCAACCACTTCGTCCAGCCGTTCATCGGACATGACCCGCGTTTCGATCGGCTGGCGGCCGGGCGGCATTTCATCCAGCCGGCTGACATCCATTTCGCCATAATGGCTCAAGGTCAGCGTGCGCGGGATCGGCGTCGCCGTCATCACCAGCAGGTGCGGCGGCACTTCGGCCTTGGCCGCCAGCATCATCCGCTGGGCGACGCCAAAGCGATGCTGTTCGTCGATCACCGCCAGCCCGAGTTTCTTATACGCCACCGCCTGCTGGAAAATCGCGTGCGTGCCGATCAATATGTCGATCGACCCATCGGCCAGCCCCATCAACGTCGCTTCGCGCGCACGGCCCTTTTCGCGGCCCGTGAGGATCGCGACATTGACCGGAAGGCCGGCAAGCTGGTGCGACAGCGTGGCGTAATGCTGACGGGCCAGGATTTCGGTGGGCGCGAGCAGAGCACCTTGCGTCCCCGCCTCCACCGCCGTCAGCAGCGCCATCAGCGCCACCAGCGTCTTGCCAGCACCCACATCGCCCTGCAGCAGCCGCAGCATCGGGGTCGCCTGTTGCAGATCGCCTTCGATCTCGCCGATCGTGCGCCGCTGCGCGCCCGTTGGCGCATAAGGCAGTTTCAGCATATCGCGCAGCCGCCCATCGCCCTTCAGCGGCAGGCCCCGCCGGCGCCGTGACGATGCCCGGACCAGCATTAGCGCCAGTTGGTTGGCGAACACTTCGTCATAAGCCAGCCGTTCGCGTGCCGGGCCGTCCGACGGATCGGCATGGGCACGTTCCAGCGCGCCTTTCCACCCCGGCCAGCCTTGCCTGGCCAGCAGGCTGGGTTCGATCCATTCGGCAAGATCGGGCGCGCGGGCGACCGCCTGTTCGGCCAATTGGCCCATCCGGCGATTGGCCAGCCCTTCGGACAGGCGGTAAACCGGTTCGCGCGCGGGCAGATCCACCGGTTCGCCGACGGGAATCACATGATCCGGGTGGACCATCTGCATTTCCTGTCCGTACAGTTCGATCTTGCCCGAAACGGTGCGCGGCTCGCCCAGCGGGAATAATTTGCGCGCCCATCCGGGATTGCTGCCGAAATAAACCAGGCTAAGGAAATTGCCGGCCTTGTCGGTCGCGTGGATGCGAAATGGCCCGCGTCCCGATCCGGTCGACCGGTAATCCACCGGTGTCACCAGCACGGTGACGATCCGGCCGGCATCCTCAACCTCCAGCGTATCCACCGCCTTCCGATCGATCCACGTTACCGGCAGATGGAACAGCGCATCGACGACGCGCACGATTCCGAGCCTGGTGAGCGGCTTCATCAGCGCCGGGCCAACGCCCTTCAGCGCTTCCACTTCGGCGAACAACGGGTTGAGAATGTCGGGGCGCATAGTAGATGCAGGCACTCATATCGACGAGCCGGCAGGTGCGCCAGCACCCGCTGGAATTTGGCATTGCCCGGAAAGCCTGAAGCCCATGGATCGAGACATTCGCCTCAAGCGCCTGCGCTTCCGCGCATGGCACCGCGGTCTCAAGGAGGCCGACATGATGGTAGGCGGCTATTTCGACAAAAATTCCGCCGCGTGGACGGACGCCGAAATGGACTGGTTCGAAGCCTTCATGGAAGAACAGGATGTCGACATCATGGCCTGGGCGATGGGTGTCGAACCCACCCCGCCGCAATGGCAAGGGCCGATGATGGATGCGTTCCAGAAGCTCGATTATATTCAGGTGGCCAAGTAATTTGTCCGATCTCCAGCGCATCCTGAAGGCCGATCGGCCGCTCACGCTGGCAGGCGCCCCGGCCGGGTTCCTGCCCTGGCTGCTCGCCGATCTCGCCCGCGCCGCCGCCGGCCGCAAAGATGGCGGCCGCGCCGTGTTCGTGGCGCCCGACGACGCCGCGATGCGCGCGATCGCCGAGGCCGCGGCCTATTTCGCGCCGGAGATCGACATACTGCAATTCCCGGCATGGGATTGCCTGCCATATGACCGCGCATCGCCGTCGCTGCGCGCGACATCGCAACGGCTGGCGGCGCTCCACGCGCTCCAGCGCAAGGCGGATCGGCCGCAACTGCTGCTGACCACGGTCAACGCCGCCGCCCAGCGCACCTTGACGCCGTTTCGCATCCGCCAGCTGGTTGCCCGCCTTGCGCCGGGTGAACGGATCGACCTTGAATCGCTGGCCTTGCTGTTGCAGGCCAACGGCTATGTCCGCACCGATACGGTGGCCGACGCCGGCGAATTTGCGGTGCGCGGCGGCCTCGTCGATCTGTTCCCATCGGGCGAAGATCTGGCGCTGCGCCTCGATTTTTTCGGTGACGAGATTGAAAGCGTCCGCCGGTTCGACCCGGCCGACCAGCGCACCGTCGATCGGGTCGACGGTTTCACCTTGCTGCCCGCATCCGAAGCATTGCTCGATGAGGAAAGCATCAAGCGGTTCCGCACGCGCTATCGCGAGGCGTTTGGCGCCACCGCGACCGGCGATCCGCTCTATCAGGCGATTTCCGATGGCCGGCGGCTGGCGGGCATGGAACATTGGCTGCCCTTTCTGGAAGACCGGCTGGCCACCCTGTTCGATCATCTGGGCGACGACGATGTCATCGTCCGCGATGCGGGCGACGAAGGATCGGCCGACGCCCGGTTCGAAGCGATCGCCGATTATCACGCCAATCGCGTGCGCGCCCAATCGTCCGATCCCGGCAGCTATCGCCCGATCGACCCCAAGACGCTCTATCTGACGGCCGACGAATGGCAGGCCGTGATCGCCGACCGACCGATCCACGTCGCAACCCCGTTCCACGAACCGGAAAGCGCCACCGTCCTCGATTTCGCGATCCACGGCCCGCGCGATTTCGCACCTGAACGGACGCAAAACGCCAACGTCTACGAAGCGGTGACCGAGCATCTCGCAGCCCTTCGCCGCGATGGTCGCAAGGTGGTGCTCGCCAGCTACTCGATCGGTGCGCGCGAACGCCTGAGCGGGCTGCTCGCCGATCACGGGCTGACCAGCGCGGCGCCGGCCGAAAGCTGGCAAGAAGCACAGGGGCTGGCCGCGCGCGGCCATGTCGCGCTGATCGTCGTCCCGCTCGATCACGGCTTCACCGCGCCCGATATCGCGGTGCTGACCGAACAGGACATGCTGGGCGACCGGCTGGTGCGCCGCGCCAAGCGCAAGAAATCGGCCGACGCCTTCCTCGCCGAAATGGCGACGCTGTCGCCCGGCGATCTCGTCGTCCATGCCGAACATGGCATCGGCCGATACGAAGGGCTGATGTCGATCCCGGTCGGCACGTCCCCGCATGATTGCGTGGCCTTGTCCTATTCGGGCGGCGACAAATTATACGTGCCGGTCGAAAATATCGACGTCCTGTCGCGCTACGGCTCGGAAAACGAGGGCGTCCAGCTCGACAAATTGGGCGGGGTCGCCTGGCAGGCGCGCAAGGCGCGGATGAAGGAACGCATCCGCGAAATCGCGGGTGAACTGATCGCCACCGCCGCCGCCCGCGCGCTCCGGCCCGCCGATGTGGCCGAACCCGATGCCGGCGGCTACCCCGCCTTCGTCGATCGTTTTCCCTATCAGGAAACCGACGATCAGGATCGCGCGATCAGCGACGTGCTGGACGATCTGGCCAAAGGCACGCCGATGGACCGGCTGGTCTGCGGCGACGTTGGCTTCGGCAAGACCGAAGTGGCGTTGCGCGCGGCGTTCGTCGCGGCGATGGCGGGCATGCAGGTTGCCGTGGTGGTGCCGACGACGTTGCTCGCCCGCCAGCATTTCACCAACTTCGTCGAACGGTTTCAGGGCTTTCCGATCAACATCGGCCGCCTGTCGCGCCTCGTGCCCGCGGGCGAAACCAAGAAGACCAAGGACGGGCTGGCGGACGGATCGATCGATATCGTCGTCGGCACGCATGCGGTGATCGCCAAGACGGTGGAGTTCAAGCGGCTCGGCCTTGTCATCGTCGATGAGGAACAGCGCTTCGGCGTCACCCACAAGGAACGACTGAAGACGATGAAGGCGGACGTCCATGTCCTCACCCTCACCGCGACGCCGATCCCGCGCACCTTGCAGATGGCGATGTCGGGCTTGCGCGAACTGTCCGTCATCCAGACCCCGCCGGTCGATCGGCTGGCGGTGCGCACCTATGTGATGCCGTGGGATCCGGTGGTGTTGCGCGAAGCGTTGCTGCGCGAACATTATCGCGGCGGGCAAAGCTTCTTCGTTGCCCCGCGGATCAAGGACCTGCCCGATATCGAGGAGTTTTTGCGCAAGGAAGTCCCCGAAATCCGCCACGTCGCGGCCCACGGCCAGATGAGCCCGACCGAGGTCGAGGAGCGGATGTCGGCTTTCTACGACAAGAAATATGATGTGCTGCTGTCGACCACGATCGTCGAAAGCGGGCTGGATATTCCGAGCGCCAACACGCTGATCATCCACCGCGCGGATCAGTTCGGCCTTGCCCAGCTCTATCAGCTGCGCGGCCGCGTCGGCCGGGCGAAGACGCGCGCTTACGCCTATTTTACGACGCCGGCGACACGCACGATCACCGAAGCGGCGACGAAGCGCCTGCACGTTCTGTCCGATCTCGACAGCCTTGGCGCGGGCTTCCAGCTGGCCAGCCACGATCTCGACATTCGCGGTGCTGGCAACCTGCTCGGCGACGAACAATCGGGGCATATCAAGGAAGTCGGGTTCGAACTCTACCAGTCGATGCTGGAAGAGGCGATCATGGACGCCAAGGCCGGCGGCCTGCGCGAAGTGGCGGTTTCCACCCGCGATCTGTCGCCCCAGATCAATGTCGATGCACCGATCCTGATTCCGGAAGACTATGTCCCCGATCTCGATCTGCGGATGGGCCTGTACCGGCGCATGAACGAACTGGAAAATCCGGGCGAGATCGAATCCTTCGCGGCGGAACTGATCGATCGGTTCGGCAAGCTGCCCGATGCGACGCAGAATTTGCTGTCGGTCATCCAGATCAAGCTCAACTGTCGCAAGGCGCATGTTGCCAAGCTGGATGCGGGGCCGCGCGGCGCGCTCGTCACCTTCTTCAACGATAGTTTCCCCGATCCGGCCGGGCTGATCGCTTATGCCCAGCGGTTGCAGGGGACAGCCAAGTTGCGGCCCGACAACAAGCTGGTGATTACGCGCGCCTGGCCCGACGCCAAGGCGCGTCTCCACGGCGCGCTGCAATTGTCCAAGGGGCTGGCCAAAATCATCGGCTGAGCAAAGCCGCCTGCAAACAATTCGGGCCGGAGGATGATCCTCCGGCCCGAAAAGGCTTCTGCGATACACTGCCCTGTCCGGCCGGATTGGCGACCGACCGGGACAGGCGCGCCGTTCAGGCGTGCACGAGGCGATCGTTGCGACGGCGCATCGCGCCACCGACCAGGCCAAAGCCCGCGATCAGCATCGCCCAGGTCGCCGGTTCCGGCACGGCCGGCGGCGCGATGGTGTTGATGGTCAGGTTCTTCAGCTTAAAATCGTCGTCACGATCCGAGCTGTCCATGCTGGCGCTGATGAACAGCAGGTTGCCCTGTTCATTAGCGCTGTTGATGTCGCGCGTTTCGGACCGGACGCTGCCCAAGTTACCATTGGTTTCGAACGTACCGAACAGGCTTTGCACGGAAGCCCAGTTGCTGATGTTGACACTGTTCGAATTGCCGACGCCGATCCACGCATCGCTATCGTCGCCGAAATCGTAGAAGGTGGCCTTTTCCGCTTCGACAACCTGATCGAATTTGAACACCAGGAAATCATAGGTGCTTTGGTTATCAATCATGTGGCTGCCGTCGTACCGACCATTGGTGATGCCCAACCCATGATCATAAACGCCCAGATACGCGGCCGTAACGCCGCTGGTCGAACGCGACCAGGCGCTGACCGTTCCGGTGACGCCACCAGCCGAGAAATTGTAGACGTTGCCGGCCGTTCCGTTGGTCGGCGTATCCCCCGAGAAGGTGAACGTGACGAGCGCGGCCGACGCCGCCGTCGGAGCAACCGCCGAAATCAGGGCCGCGGAAACAAGCGCACCAAATTTACCCAGAGCCATAAATACCCCCCGTTTGCACAAATCCGTCAATCGGATCAGATGATTGCCAAGATCTACGCAAACTTCGGGCCAAATTACGCACAGCCTGTAAAATGGTGCGTTTAATAGTTAACGCGCCATCGGCCGCACGGATCGCTGTCAATTAATCCGACTCTGCCGCTCCAGCTTACCAATAAGGTTTTGAATCCCAGTAGGAATACATCGGCGTTTCGCTTTCCCGGATGCGATCGGTTTCGTCGAGATCAAGGCTCGGCGCATCCTCGATCTGCTCGCGGCTGATGACGGTGACATAACCGCGCCGCGCCTTGTCATATGTCATCCGGTCCCACGGGATCGGGTGGACATGGCTGCCGATGCCAAACAGCCCACCGAACTGGAGCACGGCATAAGCCACCTGCCCCGTCACCTTGTGGATCATCACCGAATGCACCGTCCCGAGCTTTTCACCCTCCGGCGAAAAGACCGGCGTTCCTTCCACGCGGGCGGACGAAACCAGATCATGGCCTTCGTCCAATGCCGCTTTCACCTGTGCCACTTCTGTCATGATCAGCCTCCTACGGAAGCCCCCCGCCCATATCAGGCGCGACTCCTGCCGAAGTCGCTCCGACAATGGCCGATTATGCACCCGGCGCGGGATGATTTCCAGCAATCGCCGACTGGAAGCAGGCAGGCTGCACACCATCCGCCACGCCGACCACCGATCGCAACAGGCGCGACAAAGAAAGGGCCGGAGCAGCAAGGATCCCTCGCCACCCCGGCCCCGCTGATCAGGCGGACCTGATGTCAGGCGTCAGCCACGGAACGCGTCATAGGTCCATTCCCACGCGCCCAGTTCGGGGCCGTCCTCGAAATGGAACTCCTCGCGAATGGCCGAAACCTGCCAGTCGAGATAATCTTCCCAGCGGATCATGAAGAATGGCTTCTTCTGCTTGGCGCCCAACGCGTGGCCACGGGCCATGCCTTCAAGCAAAGTCGGCAGCACCGCCGGATAATGCAGGCCTGCGCGGCTGACCGAGGTGGCCGTTAGGATCGAGCCGTAAGCGTTCAGTTCATGAACGAAATCGCCCTGGAAATAATTGCTGTTGGCGACTGTGTTGGCGACGATCAGCGCGATTTCGCCGACCGGGCTGGGATCGAGGCCCGTCACCATATGTTCGATGTCATGGTTCTGAACGCGACGCTTGACCAGATATTCGAAATCGTTGGCCGGCGCGCCCGTGTACATGAAATCGATGTCGAGGCCGCTCTTGACGATGAAATCATGAATCAGCGCACCCAGCGTGCCCGGCGCGCGGCCTTCCACCGTTTCCGGCGTGAAGTTCGACAGATAACGCGCATCAAGCCATTCGGCGAATTCGGGAATCCGCGCCTTTTCAGCGGCCAGCGCGCCGAACACCTGAGCGTAATCCGTCACCTCGCCAAAAGCGCGGCTGAGTTCGGGAATGAGATAGGCGGCCGGCAGATCATGGCCGTCGCGCTTCAGGCCGAACTGCGCATAGATGTCGCGGAACAGCGGATTGTTGAGATATTTCGAAGTGCTGATCAGCACGCTCGACTTGAGCGGCTCGGCCGCCCCCATCAGATAGGATGCTTCGTCCTTGTTCAGTTCGATCGGCTTGTTCATCGCCCTCTCCTGTTATCGTATCAGCCCATGAATTTGGGGTCGCGGACGTTGAGCACCGTCCATGGCTGACCGATCAGCCCGTCGGCACTGGCGACGCCCGCCGCCGCCATGACATCGGCGGCCTCTTCGGCGTTGATGTGGACCTTGGATTTTCCGCCATTGGCAAAGGTGAGTTCGATCACCAGCGCCGCCTCACCATCATGCGTCGACGTCAACTGGACGAGCGAAATGACGGTTTCGGCGGTCGCGGTCATGCAGTGGCGCCTGTTCAGCCGGCCGCCCGGGGCGGCTCGACGAAAATGATGTCCGTCGGCGTGATCGCGCCGACCGGACGGAATGCGACGTAGAGGTTCCAGCTTTTCAGCATGTTCACGGCATCTTCGACCGGCGTACCGGAAAGCTCGCGCGCGGCGATGCTTTCCCAGCCATCCCCCGGCAAAGGCTGGATGAAGTTGCGGCGGGGCGCGATGCGAACGGCGTTGGTGGACATGATATTACTCCGCTCAGGCAGCCTGGGGGACGATCGCGCCGACGCGCGCTTCAGTGTAGCCACCCTCGCGGCTGTAGGCACGGCGGCCATTGACGAACACCTGTTCGATCCCGGCCGCGCGACGGATGTAGCGGAAGCCGGGCGCGGGCAGATCATCCACCGCGATTTCAGGCCCGCGATCGATATTGTCGGGATCGAAGATGACCAGATCAGCGGCATAGCCGGGTTTCACCAGCCCGCGATCCTTGATGCCCCACAGATTGGCGATGTCGTAGGTCAGCTTGTGGACCGCCGTTTCAACCGACAGCGTCTTGTGGCCGCGAACATATTGGCTGAACAGATATCCGGTGTCGCCATAGGTGGAAAAATTGGTGACATGCGCGCCACCGTCGCCAGCGCCGATGCCGATCAGCGGCTCGGCCAGGAAATCGGCGATCTTGGCGGTATCATTATGGCCCAGCGCTTCGAGGCCAAAGGACGTCTGCAGATCATCCGCGAGTGCGATATCGATGATCGTTTCGGCGATATGGCAGCCGCGTTCCGCCGCGATATCGCGAATGGTGCGGCCTTCCAGATGCGTGCTGTTCGGCCCCGGACGCTTCACGAAGGCATCGGCGAAATCGATCTGCAGGCCGATCGGCATCATGAAGTTTTCGATTTCCGCCGTCAGCTTGGCGCGATGCTCGGGATCGCGCAGCGCCGCCAGCTTCTCGTCATGCGGCATCAGGGTCGTCGCCCACCAGCTCGGCAGGGTCGCAAAGGTCGACATCGGCGCGGTCAGATCGAACGACAGATCGATCGGTCGCGTCTGCATCTGCGGCGTGACGCGCGCGCCATGCGCCGCCTGCAGCTTGATGCGATCGAGCGCGATCCCGACCAGTTCGGGCGAAGCATTGCTGTCGAACAGCGGCGAGAAGGTGGTCGAGATCTTATGCTTGCGCGACAGATCGCCAAGGATATCGATCCGGGCGCACAGCAGATCGGCGTCCCAGAATTCGGGAACAATCTGGAGGATCGCACCAAATTCGCCGAGCACCGCGCACAGGGCGTCAAGTTCCTTGGGTTCGGCCAGACGCGCGGGCACCGGGCGGTTTTCATGGTCGATGTCCACCCACGATCCGCTCATGCCCACAGCGCCGGCGCGCAGGCATTCACGCAGCGCTTCCTGCATGTCGGCGATCTCGGCGTCGGTAGCGGCGCGTTCGCGCGCGGCTTCGCCCATCACCCACAGGCGGATCAGGCTGTGTCCCACCAGCGGGGCCACGTTGATGCCCAGCCCGCCGCGGATCGCATCGACATATTCGCCGAACGTTTCCCACTTCCAGGTGAGGCCCGCGTCAAACGCATTTTGCGGCATTTCTTCGATCTTGCGGAACGTGGCGCCCAGCAGTTCGCGATGTTCGGCCTTCAACGGCGCCAGGCTGAGCGAACAGTTGCCGGGGACGATCGTGGTGATGCCATGTTCCAGCGACGGCTGGGCAAGGCCGTCCCACACCAGCTGCGCGTCATAATGGGTGTGCGGATCGATGAACCCCGGCGCGACGACAAGGCCGCCGGCATCCACCACTTCAGCCGCGTCGCCGCCGATTTCGCCGACCGCGACGATGCGTCCGTCGCGCACGCCGACGTCGCCGGTGAAGCTGGGGCCACCGGAACCGTCGCAGATGCGCGCATTCCGGATGATGAGATCAAGCGACATTGTGGGCTTCCTCTGCCTAAAGACCGCGAATCACCGAGGCGGTCTGGGCCACCTTCGGTTGTCTGATCATTACGATACAATCTGCATCATATTTGGCAAGCGGGATTACGGGCAGGCCGGGCGCCGATTTTTCATCCCGTTGAGGAAGCCCCCGAAAAAATTATGCCGCCGTCCAGCCGCCATCCATCGACATGTTCGCACCGGTGATCGACGCCGCGCCATCGGTGCACAGATAAAGCGCCAGACTGGCCACCTGCTCGACCGTCACGAACTGCTTGGTCGGCTGGCCGGCCAGCAGAACATCGTTCATCACCTGTTCGCGCGTCATGCCCCGCGCCTTCATCGTATCGGGGATCTGCTTTTCGACGAGCGGGGTCCACACATAGCCGGGGCTGATGCAGTTGGCGGTCACGCCAAATGTCGCCGCTTCCAGCGCGACCGTCTTGGTAAGGCCGGCAATGCCATGCTTGGCGGTGACATAAGCCGATTTGAACGGCGATGCGGTCAGCGAATGGGCCGATGCGGTATTGATGATCCGCCCCCATTTCTTCGTCTTCATCCCCGGCAGCGCGGCCCGGATCGTGTGGAAGGCGGACGTCAGGTTGATCGCGATGATGGCGTCCCATTTGTCGACCGGAAATTCCTCGATCGGCGCGACATGCTGGATGCCGGCATTGTTGATCAGGATATCGACCCCGCCAAGCTGCGCGGCGCAATCATGGACCATCGCGATGATTTCGTCGGGCCTGGTCATATCCGCGGCGGAATAGGCCGCCTTCGCCCCGCTGGCCGCCTCCAGCGCCAGCCGTTCCTGTTCGATCGCACCGGCATCGCCGAACCCGTTGATCAGGACGTTCGCACCCTCGGCGGCAAGCGCCTTGGCATAAGCGAGGCCGATGCCCGAAGTGGAGCCGGTGACGAGCGCGGTCTTGCCCTTGAGAAACATGGGGAAACTCCGGTTTTCTAGCGGTTGTTGACGAGATCGAACGCGGCGGTCTTGCCATCGACAATATTGCGGGTGATCAGTTCGGAACGGGTCATCGTTTCGGCGACAGCGGCTTTGCCGGCGGCCCAATGTTCAGCCATCGTCCGCGCCGAAAACTCATAGTCGCGCGATCCGCCCTCCCACGCATTGGCGCGGTAGATCAACTGCACGACGTTGACCGAATATTCGCGCGCCAGTTCGGCCAGGCAGGCGACGTCAGGGTCTGCGGCCATATCCGGCGGCAGTTTGGCCAGCACCTTGCGGATCACCTCGCGTTCGCCGCGCAGTTTCATCAACTGATCGGAAACCTGCCGGGTGCGGCTGGAAAAGCGGATTTCCTTTTCGCGGGCCACCACATCCATGATGGTGTGCGGAAAGGTCGATGCGGCGGGAAACAGATCGACCTGAAAGACCAGCATGTCGCCGACCTGCGTGTCCAGCACATAGGATAGCGGCGTGTTGGAGACGATCCCGCCGTCCCAATACCAGCGGCCATCAATCTCGATCGGCGGCAGGCCCGGCGGCAACGCGCCCGATGCCATGATGTGCCGCGCGTCGATCCGTCGCGCTTTGGGTCCGCGTGTATCGAAATATTCGAAATTGCCGCTTTCCACGTCGACCGCGCCCACCGAAAGGCGGACCGGGCCGTCATTCAGCAGATCCCAGTCGATCAGCGCATCGAGCGTCTCCACCAGCGGGCTGCTGTCGTAAAAGCTGAGCGCCTGCGGAGTGCCCGGCGCGCCGAGCATCGGCGGCACGAGGCGCGGCGTGAAGAAGCCCGGCACGCCAAACATCGCGACGTGCCCCGCCGACCATTCGTGCAGAAACTCGCGCAGATTATCATCGGGCCAGATCGGGAAACTGGGCAGCCACGCCGTCACCCCGTCCCAGAACTGCTTGAGCCGTTCGCAGCGACGTTCCGGCGGATTTCCGGCGATGATCGCGGCATTGACCGCGCCGATCGAAATGCCCGCGACCCGATCGACCGCGATCGCCGCCTCGCCCAGCGCCTGATAGACGCCCGCCTGATAGGAACCCAGGGCGCCACCACCCTGCAACACGAGCGCCACCTCGTCGGGCAGCGGCAACGTTCGCGCGGCAGCGGACGTGGCGGATTGGGCTTCGGCCATGCCGCCTTTCTGCGCGCTATGCCGCAGTGCGGCAAGAGACAAGATTGCAACCAACCGCCGCGGCGCGCATTGTCCGATCAACAACTTCGGGGGAGACCGACCTTGCGCCTGGATGATGAACAGGAAAGCCGCAACATCGAAAGCCAGCGCGGTTCCGGCGGCGGCGGTTTCCAGTTGGGCGGCATGGGCGGCGGCGGCGGCCCCCTCGGGCTGATCTTCAGCCTGGTGGCCAGCCGTTTCGGCATCATCGGCATCATCGGCTTCGCGGTGATCATGATGCTGATGGGCGGCAATCCGCTGTCGATGCTGGGCGGTGGCGGCACCGGGATGGCTCCGCCCGCCGCCAGCCCGTCAGCCACCGGGCAGGCCGCGATCCGCGATGAAACCGATCGCACCGTCGCCAAGGTGCTGGGATCAACCGAACGGCGCTGGACCGACATCTTCGCCGCCGAAGGGCAGAAATATCCGCCGCCGACCCTGGTATTCTACGACAGCAACGGCATGTCGGGCTGCGGCGCCGCGCAATCGGCGATGGGGCCGTTTTATTGCCCGGCCGACCAGAAGATCTATCTGGACACCACCTTCTTCGACGAACTGGCCACCCGCTTCGGCGCACCGGGCGATTTCGGCATGGCCTATGTGATCGCACACGAAGTGGGCCACCACATCCAGACGATTACCGGCATTTCCGACAAGGTGCGCGCCGCCCAGCAGCGCACCGACGAAGCCGGGTCGAACGCACTGCAGGTGAAGATGGAATTGCAGGCCGATTGCTATGCCGGCGTGTGGGCGGCCAACGACAAGAACCTGCTGGAGGCCGGCGACGTCGAAGAAGGCATGCGCGCCGCCCAGGCGATTGGTGACGATACGCTGCAAAAAGCCGCCGGCCGCCGCCCGGTGCCCGAAAGCTTCACCCACGGCACATCCGCACAACGCATGGAATGGCTGCAACGCGGGCTGAAAACCGGCGATCCCGCGCAGTGCGACACGTTCGCGTCATAGGCCGTAGCGGCGCGGCCTTGATAAGGGCGCGCCGGGCCGTTCAACCGGGCAATTATGCCTAGAGCGGGCGCCCTGCGATGCGCGCGATTTCGCGCTGGACCACGCCTTCCACCAGATCCGGCAGCCGCGCGTCGAGCCATTCCTTGAGCATCGGCTTGAGCATTTCGCGGACCAGCCCTTCCAGCGTGCGATCCTCGGCCGGCGCGGGCTGGGCCGGCGGCACCGGCTGGCCCGCAAGTGCCGCGAACGCCTGACGGCTCGCTTCGGCCGTGATCGGCGAAATCAGTTCGGGCGCGCCGGCCGGCTGGGCGATGTCGATCGTCGCCGCCGGCGGCGGCGCGGCTGGCTGCGGTTCGGGTGCGATCTGATCGGTCAGTTCGAGTATTTCGCTCGCCACCGGCGGGGGTGTGGCCGGCTTGGATGTCGCATCTTCCGCCGTGCGACGCACGCGCGGCGCAGGCGCCTCGGCCGCGGTGGCCGCTGGCGCACGCGGCGCACGGGCGGCGCGCGGCTGATTGATCACGACGGCGCTGTCATCGGCGATGATGCGTTTGATGGAGGCGAGAATCTCCTCCATCGACGGGTCGTTGCGAACGTCTGCCATGGCCGCGACTATAGTCTCAGTTCGACGATGGAGTCACGGGGCCTTGGATCCCGGGGTCCGTTGCCGGGTCCACCGTCCGCGTCGCCTGCGTCACCGGGGCCTTGTCGTCCGACCAGTCCCACGCCTTGCCGCGCACGCGATCATAATTGGCGACCGGATCATACAGCGCCCCGCCATCAAGGCCGAGATCGCGCATTTCGGCGCGGCCCATCGCGTTCAACAGCGCGAAACCCGCGACATAGGCATCGCGCCGCGCGGTCACCAGCAGCACTTCGCTGTTGAGCAGTTCCTGTTCGGCGTTCAGCACGTCGAGCACGTTGCGCGTGCCCACGGTGTTTTCCGCACGGGTGCCTTCCAGCGCCAGCCGGTTCGCCGCCACCGCCTGTTCGGCCGAAGCGATCGTCTCGACCGCCGCATCATAGCGCGCGAAGGTCGCCCGGGCATCGGCGATCACCAGCCGTTCGACTTCGACGACCTGTTCAAGCGACTGGCTCTGCACCGCCTGCGCCTGCCGCAGGCGCGCGGCCGTGCCACCACCTTGATAGAGCGGGATACGCGCCGTCAGCCCGACCTGTGAATCGGTGCTCGTGCCATCGAGATTGGTGCCCGCGGGCGCCCCAACCGCCTTGTCCAGCGATCCCAGGAAGTTATTGTACGTGACACCGGTATTCGCCGTAACCGAAGGCAACCGCCCTGCCCGCGCGCGACGGACATCATAGCCCGCCGCCTGCTGGGTTGCCCCGATCGACGCCAGATTGGGATTGTTGTCGAGCGCGATGCGCACCGCTTCGTCCGGGCTGCCCGGCAGCGGCGGCAACGGCGGCGGCGGTTCCAATGTACCGGGCAACGCGCCGATGATCCGGCGATAATTTTCCCGGCTGGCGATCAACTGGCCTTCGGCGGTGCTCAGCCGGCTGCGCGCATCGGACAGGCGCGCTTCGGACTGGGCGACGTCGGTGCGGGTGAGATCGCCCACTTCGAATCGATCGCGACTGGCCTGCAAATTGGTCTGGAGGACCTTCACCTGATTCTGGTTCAGTTCGACGATCGATGCGTCACGGATCACGTCCATATACGCGCCCACCGCATCGGTGAACACGCCGCCTTCGGTGGCGCGCAGATCGGCCCGGCCGGCCATCACCCGGGCGTCCGCGGCGCGGATTCCGTTCTTCACGCTGCCGCCGTTGAACAGCGGATAGGCAATGTCCGCCGACGCCTGCAACGAACGGCCGCCATTTTCCAAGCGGCCAAGCCCCTTGAAATTCTGGGTCACGCCCACTTCACCGGTCAGTTGCGGGCGGCCGTCGGCCTTGGCGATCGCCACCCCTTCGTCAAGCGCACGCAGGCGCGCGCGCGCGCCGGTCAACGTCGGATTCGCCTGATAGGTGCGGACCAGCGCCTCGCGCAGCGTGTCCGCCACTGCAACGTCAACAGCCATGGTCCCGGCCAGCGCCGCGCCGCAGAGCAACCAGAAACGCATGGATGAAAGGCTCCCGTTCAGAAAGTGAAGGCGGCCGGCCGGGCAAAGCCGGGCAGCGGTGCCGCTTCGGCATCGGCAAAGGCGATCATGCCAAAGCCGCCACCAGCCTTGCGGCCGATCGACAGCCGGCTGACGCCCCGTTCGATCACGGCCGCTGCGAGTCGTCCGCCATCGGCAAGCTGATCGATCAGCGTCTGCGGCACCTGTTCGATGGCACCGTCGATGAAAACCAGATCATAAGGCGCGCCCGCAGCCCAGCCGTCCGCCAGCGGGCCATCGACCACGGTCACGTTCGCCGGCAAGCCCGCCGCGCGCGCCTTGGCGGTCAGCGCGGCATCCTCGTCCAGTGCCACGACTTCTGCCACCAGCCCGGCCAGCAAGGCCGCCGAATAGCCTGTCGCCGCGCCAATGATCAGCGCGCGATCGCCCGGCTGGGCCTCGATTTCGGTCAGCAACCGCCCTGTCGCCATTGGCGAATTGAGCAGGCGCCCCCCGCCCAGCGGCACCAGCGTATCGACATACGCGACGGCCGCCCGGTCGGCTGGGACATAATCTTCGCGCGGAACGGCACGCATCGCGTCGACCACGCGCACATCATTCACGGCGGTGGTGCGCAACTGGTTCGAAACCATTGCCAAGCGCATCGATTCAAAATTCTGTTCGGTCACAATTGCCTCGTCGCACAACTGTCTTACAGATGCAATACACCAAAGACGACAGGTGCTTCTAGCCTGCCCGATATCCCGCGCCAAGCAGCTTACGACGCGATGTTCGGCAGACATGCAACCTGTTTCGACGAAATTGCCGTCATCTTACGGCGGATGCACCACAATTTGTCCGTCTGCGAGATGAATACCGCACGATAAGGATAAAGCGACGGCCGATGCAGCCGATCCTATATCGACGTGCGATCGCGGCTGCGGCGCGATGGTGAAACGGCCGGGGTAGCGAAAGTCACAGGGGCGGCTTATGCCCCGGCCATGTTCGCCACCCCCGCCGATTTCGCAGCAGCCCTTGCCGCCATGCCCATTGCCGACGCCGTATCGGGTGCGCAAGCACAGGAACGACAGCAGCACTTGACCAAGCCGCCCGGATCGCTCGGCCGGCTGGAAACGCTGGCGACGTTCATGGCCGGCTGGCAGCAGCGGGACCGTCCCGTCATCGGCCACGCGCGGATCGCGGTGTTCGCCGGCAATCACGGCATCGCCGCGCGCGGGGTCAGCGCCTTTCCGGCATCGGTAACGGCCGCGATGGTGGCCAATTTCGCCAATGGGGGCGCTGCCATCAACGCGCTGGCGAAGGCCGCGAACGCGGAACTCGTCGTCGTCCCGCTCGATCTCGACCAGCCAACCGCCGATTTCACCACCGCCCCGGCGATGAGCGAAACCGAATGCCTGGCCGCCCTGAATGCCGGGGCCGCAGTTGTCGCCGACGGGATCGATCTGCTGGCCGTGGGCGAGATGGGGATCGCCAATTCGACAACGGCCGCCGCCTTGTGCGCGTGCAGTTTTGGCGGCAGCGCGGGCGACTGGGCCGGCCCCGGCACCGGGGTCGATGCCGCCGGGATCGGCCGCAAGGTGGCGACGGTGGCAGCCGGGCTCGCACGTCACGCCGATGCCGCCACAACCCCGTTCGAAATATTGCGCCGGCTGGGCGGACGCGAACTGGCGGCCATCGCCGGCGCCGTGCTCGCCGCGCGCCATGCCCGCGTGCCGGTGCTGCTCGACGGGTTCATCGCCTGCGCCTCGATCGCGCCGCTCGCGGCCGCGTCCCCCGCAATTGCAGACCATCTGATCGCCGGCCATGTTTCGGCCGAGCCGGGCCATGCCCGCTTGCTCCAGCGGCTTGGCCTGGCCCCCCTGCTCGCGCTCGACATGCGCCTGGGCGAAGCGAGCGGCGCGGCGGTGGCGATCAACATCATCCGTTCGGCCCTCGCCGCGCACGGCGAAATGGCCACCTTCGCCGAAGCCGGCATTGCTGCCGGCGCATGAACAGCTTCCTGCTCCATCTGCTGCGCCACGGCGCCCCGACCTTGCCCGGCCGCCTGATGGGCCGCACCGATTGCCCATCCACCACCGAAGGCGTAGCCGCCTGCGTCGAACAGGCCCAAGATCTGGAATGCGCCCGGCTGATCACATCCGATCTGATCCGCGCGCGCGCGGCCGCCGATGCGATCGGCGCGACGGCCGGCCTGCGCGGCACCATCGATCCGCGATGGCGCGAACTGGATTTCGGCGCATGGGATGGCCTGGCCCCCGCCGCGATCGATCCTGCTGCAATGGCCGCTTTCTGGGACGATCCCGATGCCAACCCGCCGCCCGATGGCGAACGTTGGTCGCACCTCACCGATCGCGTGCGTGCCGGCATCGCCGATCTGTCGCCGGTCCCCACCCTGATCGTCACCCATGGCGGGGCGATGCGTGCGGCGCTGGCTTGCTTATGCGGCTTCGGCCAGCGCGAAACCTGGGCGCTGGACCTGCCTTATGCGGCCCTGCTCAGCCTGCGCGTCTGGCCCGGTGAACGGCCGTTGGCGCAAATCATCGGGCTTCGCTGATGCGCGGGCTGCTGATCGCGATCCAGTTCCTCACCCGAATTCCGACACCGCAATTGCGTGATTTCGATCCCGCCGAAATGCCCGCGGCGATCCGCTGGTTCCCGGTGGTCGGCCTGATCGTCGGCACGGCCGTCGCGGGTGCATGGTGGGCCGGCAGCCTTGTCGATCCGTGGTTTGGCGCGCTTGTCGGGCTGGTCGCCTGGGTGGGGGTGACGGGCGCGCTTCACCTTGACGGACTGGCCGATCTCACCGACGCGCTGGGCGCCAGCCATCGTGATCCCGAACGGTTGCTGGCGGTGATGAAGGACCCACATGTCGGCAGCTTCGGCGTCCTGGCGCTGGTCCTGCAAAGTGCAGCCAAGCTGGTGCTGCTCGCCCTGCTGGTCAGCCGGATCGGGCCGTGGCCGCTGGTGCTGGTCCCCGCGCTCGCGCGGATCGGCCCACTCGGCTGGACCCGCTGGCTGCCGCCGCTGGGCGGTGGCCTGGCGGAACGCTTTGCCTGGGCGGTGCGGCGGCGCGATATCGCAATGTGGGCGATCGCCATGCTGGCGGCCGCCATCGCCTGCCCGCCGCTGGCCGTCGCCCCCGTGCTGATGGGACTATGGGGCCTGTGGCTGCGCCGCCGGATCGGTGGGATCAGCGGCGATTGCCATGGTGCAGGGATCGAACTGGTCGAAACCGGTCTGCTGGTGGCGCTGCTGATCGCTGCGGCCGCCTGAAACGACGATCGCCGGAGGCAGCGCCCCCGGCGATCGAATCATCCGTACTGCAAGGTCGATGCAATCAATCGCGCATCGCCATGCCGCCGTTGACGCTGAACACCTGTCCGGTGATCCATTCGGCATCGTCGGACACCAGGAACGCGGCCATCGCCGCGATATCCTTCGGTTCGCCCAGACGCGGGCACGCCGCGCGCTTCAACCCGGCTTCGCGATATTCATCGTTGAGATGTTCCAGCGCCGCTTCGGTCAGCACAAGGCCGGGGGCGACGACATTGGCGCGAATGCCCTGCTTGCCGTAGCGCGCCGCGACGTGGCGCATCAGCGCATGGACGCCATTCTTCGCCACCGGATAGGCCACCTGCCAGGGCGCACCGCCATAAGCCGCGCCCGAACTGGTATACAGCATCGCGCCGCTGCCGCGTTCCAGCATGGTCGGCAACGCCTTTTGCGTGCAGATCAGATAGCTGCGCAGATTAAGCGCGATCGAACGATCGAACACCGCCAGATCGATCGTCAGCGCGTCGATATCACCCTGCGTACCGCCAGCCGCATTGGCATGAAAATAATCAAGCCGATCATAGGTTTTCAGGCACGTCTGGACGAGGTTTTCAACCGAATCCGGATCGCAGATATCCAGCGCCACGCCAACCGCCTTGCCGCCCGCATCGCGGATTTTGGCAGCGGTCTTTTCAGCCCATTCGCCTTCGATGTCGCCGATGACGATCGCAGCGCCTTCTTCGGCCAGCCGGGTTGCCGTTGCCGCGCCGATACCGCGCCCGCCGCCAGCAATCACGCCGGCCTTGCCGTTCAATCCTCGCATCCGATCTCCTCGTCGCGGCACCGGCAAAAGCGCCCTCCGCGATTCTTATGGACCGAAGTCTATATTTATATCGCAATCCAATCAAGGCCGATGGCCAGCCCGTTCAGGTTGCGGGGCATTCAAACATCCTGCCGATCCGGGCCGCCGCTTCGCCCAGCCGTTCTTCGAGCGGATAATTCTCGCCCAGCCGCCAATTGTGGATCATGCCGATGAAAATGCCCGACATCATTTCCGCCACCACACGACGATCATGCGCCTCTTCTTCGGTCGCGACGGAACCGGTATCCAGCAATGTTTCGAACCCGACGGTCAATCGTTCGAGGCGCCCCATCACGCCGGTTTCGTTCCAGCCCATTTCCGAATAGCCGACAATGGGCCGCAGCCGATCGGCTTCCGCCTCCATTGCGCGGCCCGTTTCGACGAACACGACCCGCACGCGTTCGGCTGGGTCGGCGATTTCGGCACGGCACCGCTGCATCCGCGCGAAGAAATGCTCGTGCATCTCGACCACCAGCTGATCAAGAATCTCGCCCTTGCCGGTAAAATAATTGAACAGGGTCGCCCGCGACACTTCGGCCGCTGCCGCGATATTTTCCATCGTCGTGCCCTGCACCCCATCCCGGGCAAAACCGATCCGCGCCGCATCAAGGATTGCCTCGCGCGTGCGAACCTTGTTCAATTCGCGACGGGACATGGGTTTGGTCATGGAAGCGATCCCGCTGGACGTTTCATACTGGACTTGGACCCGAGTATAAATTTATGGTCAAGTCAATTCGAATAGGCGAATGCGAGGCGGATACCGCCCGGACGCCCCGATAACAACAGCCGGAGAGGGCGCCATGGCTACGCGGGACATTTCCTTGAATCCCCCTATCTCGGCTGCGGCCGGACGGATCACCAGCGCCTGGTATGCGCTCGCGGTGCTGCTGATCGTCTACGGTTTCAATTATGCGGATCGTTATCTGCTCGCCGGACTGGCGGAGCCGATTCGCCACGATCTGGGGCTCGACGATCGCTTCATCGGCCTGCTGATGGGGCCGGCCTTCGCCTTGCTCTATTCGGTCGCGTCCCTGCCGATCGCGCGCCTTGCCGATCGCCGATCGCGCGTTGCGATCATGGCGCTGGGCTGCCTTGTCTGGAGCGGATTCACCGTCCTTTCCGGCATGGCGCAGGATGGCTGGACGCTGGCGGCGATGCGTGTCGGTGTCGGCATCGGCGAGGCCGCCTTCATCGCCCCGGCTTATTCGGTACTGGCCGATCGCTTTGCCCCGGAACGGCGCGGCATCGCCTTTGCGATCCTCGGTCTCGGCGTCTATCTCGGCCAGATGGGCGGTTATGTCGCCGGGCCCGCAATCGCCGCGACGGGGGATTGGCGCGACGCATTCTACTGGGTCGGCGGGGTTGGCGCCGCCATCGCCGTCATCACCTACTTCACCGTCGCCGAACCGCCGCGCGGCCAGCGCCCGGCACAGGCCCCGCAGGCCGGATTGTGGAGCACATTCCGACTGCTGTGGCGCAAGGACGCCTATCGCCAGATGAATATCGGGCTGGTGCTGGGCACGCTTTCCGGCATGGCGTTCGGCATGTGGGCGCCCAGCCTGTTTGTCCGCCGGTTCGAAATATCGCTGGCGGACGCCACCGGCGCATTCGGCACGGCCTTCAGCATTTCGGCGATTGTCGGCATGATCGGCTTCGGCCTGCTTTCGGATCGGCTGGTCCGGCGCGATCCGCGCTGGCCGTTGCGGATGGCCGCCGGTGCACTGGCGATTGCAACCGCGATGATTTCGCTGGCCACCGTCGCCAGCGGGATGACGATGGTCATCGCCGTTGCCATCCCGGCCGGCTTGCTCGGCGGTGGCTGGTCCGTCGGGGTGCTCGCGTCGGTTCAGCGCGTGCTGGACGATCGCATCCGCGCGACCGGCACCGCCTTGTTCACGATGTTCAACATGCTGGGCGGGGTGCTGATGGGACCGTTCATCGTCGGCTTGCTGAGCGAGCCATTGGGCGGCGAAGCGGCCGGGCTTCAGATGGCGCTGCTGATCACTATCGCGGCCGGCATACCTGGTGCGCTAATGCTGTGGAAAGCAGCGGATTCCCTCGTCAAGGACCGCGCACTTAACGGAGAATGAGATGACCGAAACGATCCGGCTGAGCCACCATGTCGCAGGGCGCATGGTTGGCGGCGGGGCGGCCTTTACCCAAGCCAGCCCAAGCGACCCCGATGATCTGCGGGTCGAAGGGCCGGAGGCGGATGCCGGACTGGCGGATGAAGCCGTCGCCGCCGCGCGCATCGCGGTCGACCAGCTCGACCGCGCCGGCATCGAAGCCCGCGCCGATGCCCTCGCCCGGATCGGCCGTACGCTGACCGCCGAAGCCGACCGGCTGGCGCTGCTCGCCGCCCGCGAAACCGGAAAAGCGATCAACGACGCCAAGGGCGAAGTGATGCGCGCGGCACGCACGTTCGATTTCTTCGCCGGCGAAGCCCTGCGCAACATTGGCGAACGCTTCACCTCCACCCGCCCCGGCGCGATGGTCGAGGTGGAATATGCCCCCGTCGGCGTGGTCGCGGCGATCACCCCGTGGAACTTCCCCTACGCCATCCCCGCCTGGAAAATCGCGCCGGCCATCGCGTTCGGCAATGCGGTGGTGTGGAAGCCGTCCGAAATCGCATCCGCATCGGCCGAAGCGTTGCGCGCGATCATGGCGAGCGCCGGGCTGCCCGATGGCACGGTTTCGATGCTGCTGGGCGCGGGTGGCGCGGGCGCGGCGCTGACGGGGGCGGACGGCGTTGACGCGATCAGCTTCACCGGATCGGTGGCGACAGGCGGCCGCGTTGCCCGCGCGGCGGCGGAAAAGGGCGTGCGCGTCCAGATGGAAATGGGCGGGGTCAACGGGCTCATCATCCTCGACGATGCCGATCTGGGCGTCGCGGTGGATTGCGCGATCAACGGCGCCTTCTTCAATGCCGGCCAGCGCTGCACCGCCACATCGCGGATCATCGTGACGAACGGCATTGCCGATCGCTTCATCGCCGCCTTCATCGAACGCGCCAAAACGCTGGCGGTGGGCGATCCGCGCGATCCCAAGACGCAGATCGGGTCGCTCGCCGCATTCCGGCAGAAAACACTGATCGCATCGCAGGTGGAACAGGTGGAAGCATCGGGCCTGACGCCGCTGATCGGCGGATCGGCCGCAACCATGCCGCACGCCTTCTTCGCGCCCACCCTGTTCGATCATGCCCAAACCGATTCGCTGATGGGCCAGGAAGAGATTTTCGGCCCCGTCGCCGGCATCTTCCGCGTGGCCGATTTCGATGAAGCGATGGCGACGCTCAACAGCAACCGTTACGGCCTGTCGGCGGGCATCTGCACCCGATCGCTGCTGCACGCCGAGGAATTCAAGCGCCGCGCCCGCACCGGCATGCGGATGGTGAACCTGGCCACCGCCGGCGTCGATTATCATGCCCCCTTCGGCGGGGTCGGCATTTCCAGCTTCGGCCCGCGCGAACAGGGCCGCGCCGCGCGGACCTTCTACACGACGACGCGGACGGCGTACCAGTTGGCGGTGTGATGCACGGGCTTGTGAGGATGGGCAACGCCAACCCATCTTCACAAGTTCAACGGCCGCCAACGCAAATCCCCTCATCCATTTGCATCATGCTTGTCCCGATCAGGGCAACCATCTTGCAAGAAAGGAGAGAGGATCATGGCCATCAGCGTCGACACTGCTATCGCACGCCTCGAAATTCGGGATGTGCTCGCGCGCTATGTGCAAGGCGTGGATCGGCGCGACGCCGAAATCATCCGTAGTTGCTATCATCCGGATGCGTTTGAGGCGCACCATATATTCAACGGCAGTGCGGTCCGCTTTGCCGACTGGCGCGCCGGGCAACGCTTCCGTTCCCATCATGCGCTGTCCGAAAGCGCCATCACCTTCGACGGCGACCGGGCGTTCGTTGAAACGCCCCATATCGCCGTCGTCCATGTCGATGTCGCGATGCCTGAAATCAGGGGCGTGATCGAGTGCAGAACATCCGGCTGGTATCTCGATATCTTCAGCCGCCGCGATGGCGAATGGCGGATCGAGCATCGCCATGTGAGCACATTCGAACTGACCGAACGATTTGTCGACAGTGGGGCGGTGATCGATTCATCTGCCCATGAGCGCCTGATTTCAGCCGGGTTCGATCTTCCCCGGTTTGCGCCCGAGCCTATCGAAATCGACGACGTGGCGGAGACGATCCGCTGCCGTTTCTTCCAGAAGCGCCCCGGATCGGCATCATCCGCATAGCTGTCGTGCGCCGCTGGATCAGGGCCGTCGGTCAGGCTTACGCGGCTTAAAGACAAGGGGGAAGGAGGCCACCGCCCACGCAGGACGGCCCCTCCCCCTTGCCCTGTCAGGTCAGATGTGGATCGGCAGGCCGCGCACCGCCATCGCCGCTTCCTTCAGCGCTTCGGGGTGCGTCGGGTGGGCGTGGCAGGTGTAGGCGATGTCTTCGGACGTGGCGCCGAATTCCATCGCCTGGGCCGCCTGCGCGATCATCGTGCCGGCGACCGAGGCGACGATGTGGACGCCCAGCACGCGATCGGATTTCGCGTCGGCGATGATCTTCACGAAGCCGGCGGTGTCGTCGATCGTCTTGGCGCGGCTGTTGGCGAGCATCGGGAACTTGCCGATCTTCACATCGCCACGCGCCTTGGCTTCTTCCTCGGTGAGGCCGACGCCGGCGATTTCGGGCATGGTGTAAACCACGCTCGGGATCACATCATGGTTCACGATGCCGGTGAGGCCGGCGATGTTTTCGGCGACCGCAATGCCTTCATCCTCGGCCTTGTGGGCGAGCATCGGGCCGGGAACGACATCGCCGATCGCCCAGATGCCGGGGACGGTTGTCGCGAAATCATGATCGGTTTCGATCTGGCCGCGCTTGTTGACGGCAAGCCCCGCCTTGTCGAGCGCGAGGCCATCGGTGTTCGGCTTGCGGCCGATCGACACCAGCACGACATCCGCGTCGATCGTCTGCGCGGCGCCGCCGGCGGCCGGCTCGACGGTAAGCGTGGCACCCGCGCCGTTGCGCACAACGCCCGTCACCTTGGTCGACGTCTTGATATCGAAGCCCTGCTTCTTGAACAGCTTGGCGGCTTCCTTGCGGACTTCGCCGTCCATGCCGGGCAGGATCTGGTCGAGATATTCGACAACCGTGACCTTGGCCCCCAGACGCCGCCACACCGAACCCAGTTCCAGCCCGATCACGCCGCCGCCGATGACGACCATGTGGCCCGGCACCTTCGCCAATTCGAGCGCGCTGGTGGAATCGACGATCGCTTCATGATCGACCGCAACGCCCGGCAGCGGCATGACCGACGATCCGGTGGCGATGACGATGTTCTTGGCGCGGTACGTCTTGCCGGCGACTTCGACGCTATCCTTGCCGGTAAATGCGGCGCGGCCCTTCAGCCATTCCACCTTGTTCTTCTTGAACAGGAATTCGATGCCGCCGGTCAGCCCCTTGACCGCCTTCAGCCGCTGGCCGTGCATCGCATCCACATCGAGGCTGGCGCCTTCGATCTTGACGCCGAACTTGGCCAGCGCGCCCGAATGCGCTTCTTCATAGAGGTGCGATGCGTGAAGCAGCGCCTTCGAAGGGATGCAGCCGACGTTGAGGCAGGTGCCGCCCAGCGTTTCGCGGGCTTCGGCGCACGCCACCTTCAGGCCAAGCTGGGCCGCACGGATCGCCGCGACATAGCCACCCGGGCCGGCACCGATGACAAGGACGTCGAAGTCATAATCGGACATTGGCATTTCCCTTCCGCGTCATGCCGGAAACGCTGGCACCGCGTGCGCCAAGGCGCGCTCTTAAAACACGACACCCCGGTTTTCGCCGGGGTGTCACAGGTTTCTTACAGGTCGATCAGCAGGCGCGTCGGATCCTCGATCGCTTCCTTGATGCGAACGAGGAAGGTGACGGCTTCGCGGCCATCGATCAGGCGGTGATCATAGCTGAGCGCCAGATACATCATCGGCCGGGCAACGATCTGGCCGTCGCGGACAACCGGACGTTCCTCGATACGGTGCAGGCCCAGCACGGCCGACTGGCCGAGGTTGATGATCGGGCTGGACAGCAGCGAGCCGAACACGCCGCCGTTGGAAATGGTGAAGGTACCGCCCTTCATCTCTTCCATCTTCAAGGTACCGTCCTTGGCGCGCTTGCCGAAATCGGCGATCGTCTTTTCGATGCCGGCAAAGCTGAGCTTGTCGGCATCGCGGACGACCGGGACGACCAGGCCCTGCGGCGCGGAGACCGCGACCGAGATATCGGCATAATCGCGATAGACGATCTCTTCGCCTTCGATCGACGCGTTCACCGCCGGCACGTCGCGCAGGGCCAGCACCGCCGCCTTGGCGAAGAAGCTCATGAAGCCCAGGCGGATGCCGTGCTTCTTTTCGAACAGATCCTTGTAGCGATTGCGCGCGTCCATCACCGCCGTCATGTCGACGTCGTTATAGGTCGTCAGCATCGCGGCCGTGTTCTGCGATTCCTTGAGGCGCGAGGCGACCGTCTTGCGCAGGCGCGACATGCGCACGCGTTCTTCGGTGCGGCCGGCCGCATCGGGCTGGATGCGCGGTGCGGCGGCAACGGCGGCGGGCGCGGAGACGGCGGGCGCCGGTGCCTGCGACTGCGCCTTGGCGGCGGCCAGCACGTCATCCTTGGTCAGGCGGCCATCCTTGCCGGTGCCACGGATCTTCGACGGATCGAGGCCATGTTCCAGCACGACACGGCGCACCGCGGGCGACAGCGTCTTGGGATCTTCATCCTCATCGGCCGGCGCGGATGCCGGCTCGGCCGGGGCCGCGGCTTCCGCCTGGCCAATCGCATTGCGATCCTCCACCGCCGGGGTGGCGGTGGTGACGGCACTGGCGCCTTCATTGATCACCGCGATCACCGCGCCGACGAGGACGGTATCGCCCTCGGCCACGGCCAGATCGCCCATCACGCCGTCCACCGGCGCGTTCACTTCAACGGCGACCTTGTCCGTTTCCAGGCTCGCAATCGGCTCATCCGCCTTTACGGCATCGCCCGGCGCCTTCAGCCACTGGCCCAGCGTCGCTTCGGTGATCGATTCGCCCAGCGTGGGCACCTTCACTTCAGTAGCCATGTCTCAGTTCGCCTTCACTTCATGGCCAAGCGCTTCCGCAACGAGCGCCGCCTGCTGTTCCATATGCTTGCGCGCGAGGCCGGTGGCCGTCGCCGCGGACGCCTTGCGCCCCGAGTAGATAGCGCGGGCCGGCCGGACGTTCGCTTCCTTCAGGCATTCCTCCAGGATGGGTTCGACGAAGAACCACGCCCCATTATTCTTGGGTTCTTCCTGCGCCCAGACCACCGTTTCAAGGTTCGGCATACGCGCCAGCCGCTTGACCAGCGCTTCGGCCGGGAACGGATAAATCTGTTCGATGCGGATGATCGACGTGTTCTTGTCGCCCGCCGCGTCGCGCGCGTCGGCCAGATCGTAGAACACCTTGCCCGAACACAGCACCACGCGCTTCACATCCTTGTCGGCGGGCGCGTTGGGATCCGACAGGATCCGCATGAAATGGCTGTCGCCGGTGAACTGGTCGATCGTCGATACCGCCGCCTTGTGCCGCAGCAGCGATTTCGGCGTCATGATGATCAGGGGCTTGCGGAAATCGCGGTGCAACTGCCGGCGCAGGGCGTGGAAATAATTGGCCGGCGTGGTGATGTTGCACACCTGCATATTATCTTCGGCGCACAGCTGAAGATAACGCTCCAGACGCGCCGAGCTATGTTCCGGCCCCTGCCCTTCATAGCCGTGCGGCAGCAGCATCACGAGGCCGTTGACGCGCAGCCACTTGGCTTCGCCCGCCGCGATGAACTGATCGATCATCACCTGCGCGCCGTTGGCGAAATCGCCGAACTGCGCTTCCCACAGCACCAGCGTATTCGGCGCGGTGGACGCATAGCCATATTCGAAACCGAGCACGCCGAATTCAGACAGCGGGCTATCGAGCACCTGGAAACGCCGGTCGAGCGTCGACAGCGGGATATATTTGTGGCCGTCCTTCTGGTCGGTCCACGCCGCATGGCGCTGGCTGAACGTGCCGCGCCCGCAATCCTGCCCCGACAGGCGGACCGGATAGCCTTCGAGCAGCAGCGAACCGAACGCCATTGCCTCGCCGGTCGCCCAGTCGAAGCCCTCGCCGGTCGCGAACATCGCCTTCTTGGCGTCGAGAATGCGGCTGAGCGTCTTGTGGATCGAGAAATCCGCCGGAACGGTCGTCAGCACATCGGCCAGCTTGTCGACCGCAGCCTGATTGATGCCGGTGTTGGCGGCGCGCCGTTCGGTCACCGGTTCGCGCGGCGCGGCAAGGCCAGTCCAGTCCCCTTCGAACCAGTCCGCCTTGTTGACGCGGAAACCCTTGGCGGCGTCGAACTCGTCTTCCAGCATCTTGACGAATTCCTCGACCGTCTGATCGAGCCACGCCTGATCGATCACGCCTTCGGCCTTCAACCGATCGGCATGGATTTGCGAGATCGGCGGATGCTTGCGGATCGCATCATACATTTGCGGCTGGGTGAAGCCCGGCTCGTCGCCTTCATTGTGGCCGAAGCGGCGATAGCACCACATGTCGATCACCACGTCGCGCTTGAAGGCGACACGGAATTCGGTGGCCAGCTTGCACGCGAACGTCACGGCTTCGGGGTCGTCGCCGTTGACGTGAATGATCGGCGCCTGGACCATCTTGGCGATGTCCGACGGATAAGGCGACGAACGCGCATATTGCGGGCTGGTGGTGAAACCGACCTGGTTGTTGATCACGAAATGGATCGTGCCGCCGGTATTATAGCCGGGCAGCCCCGAAAAGCCGAAGCATTCCATGATGATGCCCTGCCCCGCGAACGCGGCGTCGCCGTGCAACAGGATCGGCATGACCTGATTGCGCTCGATATCATCCAGCTTGGTCTGCTTGGCGCGCGCCTTGCCGAGGACGACGGGATCGACCGCTTCAAGGTGCGACGGGTTGGGCGCGAGGCTGAGATGGACGACATTGCCGTCGAACTCGCGATCGGTGGAGGTGCCGAGGTGATATTTCACGTCGCCCGAACCGCCGACATCTTCGGGGTTCGCCGAACCACCGGCAAATTCGCTGAAGATCGCGCGGTACGGCTTTTCCATGACGTTGACGAGAACGTTCAGGCGCCCGCGATGAGCCATGCCGATCACCGCTTCGCGCACGCCGCCGGCGCCACCATATTTGATGACGTTTTCAAGGGCTGGGATCATCGATTCGCCGCCGTCGAGGCCGAACCGCTTGGTGCCGACATATTTGCGGCCGAGGAACTTTTCCCATTGCTCGGCGTGGATCACCTTGGACAGGATCGCCTTCTTGCCCATGTCGGTGAAGTGGATCGCCTTGTCGCGGCCTTCCATGCGTTCCTGCAGGAAGCGGCGCTCCTCGATATCGGCGATGTGCATATATTCGAGGCCGACATGGCCGCAATAATTCGCACGCAGGACGGCCACGAGTTCGCGGATCGACGCGCGTTCCAGCCCCAGCGTGCCGCCAAGGTGGATCGGGCGATCCAGATCGGCACCAAAGAAGCCATGGAATTCAGGGGTCAGATCGGCGGGCAGTTCACGCTTGGCGAGGCCCAGCGGATCGAGATCGGCGCCCAGATGGCCACGCACGCGGAACGACCGGATCAGCATCACCGCACGGATCGAATCCGTCACGGCGCGCTGGATATCTTCGGCTGAAACTGCGGGTTTGGCCGCGGCAACCGCGGCACCCTTGGGCGATGCCTTGGGCGGCAAGGCGGACTGGGTGGGATCGAACCCCGCCGTCAGCGCGTCGGTATCCGTCAGCGGCCAGTTCGGCCGCGCCCAGGATGGGGATGCGACGGTCGTCGCCAACCCGTCGAAATATGCGCGCCAGCCTGCTTCCACAGAAGCGGGATCAGCCTCGAAGCGCCGGTACAGCGCCTCCACGAAGGAAGGACTAACGCCTTCCAGCTCGTCGAAACCCAGACCTTCGATACCCATTTTGCCGTCCTCGCGCGGATCCGCGCTTTGGTTGCAGATGCCGGTGCCGATGCGCCGGCTTTGATGAACATGTCATTTAGGGCGGAAAACGGTTCGGCAGAACCGTTCCCCACCCTTTATTTTTACCGGGTGCGACGCCCGTGCGATCGGGCGCCGCCGCCGCGCATCAGCCCTTGAGGACCGCTGCCAGCGTGGTACCCAGTTCGGACGGGCTGGCCGCGACGCGGATGCCCGCAGCTTCCATCGCCGCAATCTTGTCTTCGGCCCCACCCTGGCCGCCCGACACGATCGCGCCGGCATGGCCCATGCGACGGCCCGGAGGCGCGGTACGGCCCGCGATGAAGCCGGCCATCGGCTTCTTGCGACCGCGCTTGGCTTCGTCGCGCAGGAACTGTGCGGCTTCTTCTTCCGCGCTGCCGCCGATTTCGCCGATCATGATGATCGACTTGGTTTCGTCGTCGGCCAGGAACAGTTCGAGCACGTCAATGAAGTTCGTGCCGTTGACCGGGTCGCCACCGATGCCGACAGCCGTCGTCTGGCCGAGGCCGGCGTTGGTGGTCTGGAACACCGCTTCATAGGTGAGCGTGCCGGAACGCGACACGACGCCGACCGAACCCTTGGAGAAGATCGAACCGGGCATGATGCCGATCTTGCATTCGTTCGGGGTCAGGACGCCGGGGCAGTTCGGGCCGATCAGGCGCGACTTGGAACCCTGGAGCGCGCGCTTCACGCGAACCATGTCCAGCACCGGAATGCCTTCGGTGATGGTGACGATCAGCGGCACTTCCGCGTCGATCGCTTCCAGGATCGAATCCGCAGCAAAGGGCGGCGGAACGTAGATCACGGTCGCATCGGCGCCGGTGGCGTGCACCGCTTCGTGCACGGTGTCGAAGTTCGGCAGGCCGAGGTGGGTGGTGCCACCCTTGCCCGGCGTGACGCCCGCAACCATCTGCGTGCCATAGGCCAGCGCCTGCTCCGTATGGAAGCTGCCGGTGTTACCCGTCATCCCTTGCGTGATGACCTTGGTGTTCTTGTTGATCAGAATCGACATCGGATTTGTTCACCCTGTCTGGGGGGGAGACTCGAAAGATCGGGATTAAGCGAGGCTGGGGTCGATACCCTTGCAGGCGACCAGCAGTTCCTTGACCGCGTCGACCGAAACCTGAAGGTTGCCCTTGGCTTCCGCGTCCAGCTTGATTTCGACGATCTGTTCGACGCCGCCGGCGCCGATGATCACCGGCACGCCGACATACAGGCCATCAAGGCCATATTTTCCGCCATCGACATACGCGGCGCAAGGCAGCAGGCGCTTCTGATCGTTGAGATAGGCTTCCGCCATCGCGATGCCCGAGGTGGCCGGCGCATAATAAGCCGAACCGGTCTTGAGCAGGCCGACGATTTCGCCGCCACCCGAACGGGTGCGCTGGACGATCGCGTCGATGCGTTCCTTGGTCGAACGGCCCTGTTCGATCAGATCCGGCACGGGGATGCCCGCAACCGTCGAATACTGAACGACGGGGACCATCGTGTCGCCATGGCCGCCGAGCACGAACGTGTTCACGTCGCGCACCGAAACCTGGAATTCATCGGCGATGAAGTGGCTGAAGCGTGCCGAATCGAGCACGCCGGCCATGCCGACGACCTTGTTGTGCGGCAGGCCCGAAAATTCGCGCAGCGCCCACACCATCGCATCGAGCGGGTTGGTGATGCAGATCACGAACGCGTCAGGCGCGTTGTTCTTGATGCCTTCGCCCACGGCCTTCATGACCTTGAGGTTGATGCCGAGCAGATCGTCGCGGCTCATCCCCGGCTTGCGGGCGACACCGGCGGTGACGATGATCACGTCGGCGCCGGCGATGTCGGCATAATCGTTCGTGCCGGTGATCTTGGCGTCAAAACCTTCGACCGGGCCGCACTGGCTGAGGTCGAGCGCCTTACCCTGGGGTACACCTTCGACAACGTCGAACAGGACGATATCGCCCAGTTCCTTGATCGCCGCGAGATGGGCGAGCGTGCCACCGATATTGCCTGCGCCGATAAGCGCGATTTTCTTCCTGGACATGCGCGTGCCCCCAAGGGTTCGAGTTGGCTATGAGAGGCGACCGCACCGAGCGTCCGCCCGTTAAACGGCGTCCGCTTAGACCCAAGGGGCGTCAGGGGCAACCGCCCGCAACGCCAATCGGGACAGTTTTTGTTGCAGCTGCTGCCATCGCTGCTTTGCGATCATGTCCGATCCGCCCACCCGGCCCGCAATGAACCGGATTCACGCGTCGATCGCGTCTTCGTCCATCTGTGCGGCATTGGCCTGAATGAACGCGAATCGGTGTTCGGGATTCTTGCCCATCAGCCGGTCGACCAGATCGCGCACGCTCTGTCGTTCTTCATATTCCTGCGGCAGAACGACACGGATCAGACTGCGCTTGGCCGGGTCCATCGTCGTTTCGCGCAATTGCTGGGGGTTCATTTCCCCCAGACCCTTGAACCGGCTGACCTCGACCTTGCGGCCTTTGAACTCGGTGGCCTCCAGTTCGGCGCGATGCGCGTCATCGCGGGCATAGGCGCTCTTGGTTCCGGCGACGAGCCGGTAGAGCGGCGGCTGCGCCAGATAGACATGCCCGCGCCGCACCACTTCGGCCATTTCCTGGAAGAAGAACGTCATCAGCAGGGTCGCGATATGCGCCCCGTCGACATCGGCGTCGCTCATCACCACGATCCGTTCGTAGCGCAGCAGATCGGGGTTGCACTTGTCGCGAATGCCGCAGCCCAGCGCCTGCGTCAGATCGGCGATTTCCTGATTGCCCATGATCTTGGCGGCCGAAGCCGACGCCACGTTCAAAATCTTGCCACGGATCGGTAGGATCGCCTGCGTCTTGCGATCGCGCGCCTGCTTGGCCGATCCGCCGGCCGAATCACCTTCGACGATGAACAATTCGGTGCCGGCCGGATCGTCATTGGAACAATCGGTCAGCTTGCCCGGCAGGCGCAGCTTGCGCCCGGCCGTCGCCGTCTTGCGCTTCACATCGCGTTCGGCCTTGCGGCGCAGGCGCTCGTCCATGCGGTCGAGCACGAAACCCAGCAGCGCCTTGCCGCGCTCCATATTGTCCGAAAGATAATGATCGAAATGATCGCGCACGGCCTTTTCGACAAGCGCCGCGGCTTCCGGGCTGGTCAGCCGGTCCTTGGTCTGGCTCTGGAATTGCGGATCGCGGATGAAGACGGACAGCATCAGTTCCGATCCCGTCATCACGTCTTCGGGCGCGATCTCCTTGCCCTTTTTCTGGCCGATCAGATCGGCAAAGCCGCGCATCCCCTTCACCAGTGCCGCGCGCAGGCCGGTTTCGTGGGTACCGCCATCGGGGGTCGGGATGGTGTTGCAATAATAAGAATAGCTGCCGTCGGACCAGAGCGGCCAGGCCACCGCCCATTCGACCGAGCCTTGCGCGTTCGGGAAATCCTGCTTGCCGGCAAAGAAGCTGGTGGTCGCGCATTCGCGATCACCAACCTGTTCTTTCAGATGATCCGCCAGGCCGCCGGGGAACTGGAACACCGCTTCGGCCGGTGTGTCATCGCCGATCAGCGCGGGATCGCAGCGCCAGCGGATTTCGACGCCGGCATACAGATACGCCTTCGACCGGGCGAGCCGGTGCAATCGGCCGGGGCGAAAATGCGCCGCCGCACCGAAAATTTCCGGATCGGGGGTGAAGGTGACACTGGTGCCGCGCCGATTGGGGGCTGCCCCCACCGTGATCAGCGGCGATGTCGGATGCCCCTTGGAAAAAGTCTGGCGGAACAGCTCGCGGTTGCGCGCCACTTCGACCACCGTATCCACCGACAGCGCGTTGACCACGCTGACGCCAACGCCGTGCAGGCCGCCGCTCGTCGCATAGGCCTTGTCGCTGAACTTGCCGCCGGAATGGAGCGTGGTGAGGATCACTTCCAGCGCGGACTTGTCGGGGAATTTGGGGTGCGGATCGACCGGGATACCGCGGCCGTTATCGGCAATCGTGATGCGATTGCCCGCGCCCAGCGTCACTTCGATGCGGGTCGCATGGCCGGCGACTGCCTCGTCCATCGCATTGTCCAGCACTTCGGCCGCGAGATGGTGGAACGCGCGCTCGTCCGTCCCGCCAATATACATGCCCGGCCTGCGGCGAACCGGCTCCAGCCCTTCCAGCACCTCGATCGCCGAAGCGTCATAGTTTCCGGAACTGGTGGAAGGTGAGGAAGCGAAGAGATCATCGGCCATGCCGGAACGTATAGGGGGTGGAAATGCTATGGGCCAGCCCCGCCGATGCGCGATCCCACCGGCCCTGGCCGGGCTGCCGGCGCGCGCCCCCCACCAACGGCAACGCTTGTATTAGGGAAAGGGCTATGGTTGGGGGGCGCATGTCTGTCCGCACCCTGTTCGCCACGCGTTTCTACGAAGATTCGCTCGATGAAGCACTGATCGCCGAACTGGAGCATAGCTGCCGTTCGCTGGCGCAGGATGATCGTGCCGGGCGCAAATGGGCCAAGGACCATAATTATCCGGGCTACACGTCCTACGCGTCGCTCGATGATCTGCCGATGCGCGATCCGGTGTTCGCCGATCTCAAACGCAAGCTCGACACCCATGTCCGCCGCTTCGTCGAACAGAGTTTCCTCGATACGGGCGGGCGCAAGCTCAAGCTCGATAGCCTGTGGGTCAACGTGCTGAAACCGGGCGGCGGCCATACCAGCCATATCCATCCGCACAGCATCGTATCGGGCACCGTTTATGTGTGCGTGCCGCCGGGTTCGGGCCAGTTGAAGCTGGAAGATCCACGCCTGCCGATGCTGATGGCCGCCCCGCCGCGTCGCGCCGACGCGCCCGAAGACGCGCAGACCTTCGTCTATGCGCAGCCCGCGCCGGGCACGATCTTCCTGTGGGAAAGCTGGCTGCGCCACGAAGTGCCGGCGGGACAGGCGAAATCCGAACGGATCAGCATCAGCTTCAACTATAGCTGACCGAATTGCGGGCGCCCGGCCCAGCCCGCCCTGTCCTACACGGCCGGCAATCGCTTATGTCTGTATCATGCCCACTGCCGCCAAGCCTTTGTCATCCGCCGAACATGCGGCGGATTTCGGCCCTTTGGCGGCGGCAATGGCAATCCTCAACTTCCTCAACTTAGCAATCGCCCCGGTCCCGCCACGCGCACTCGCCAGCGGGTGCACCGGGGCACGAAAGCCGCATTCATTTCTTGCCGAGCACCGTCAGCGCGGCGGTGACCATCGCTTCGGTCGCCGTGCCGATCGTCACTTCCGGGTCGGGCGCCCAGAACGGGCTGTGGATCGACGGCAGTTTGGTCATGTCGCCACCCGCCGCATCCCATTGCGCCTTGGGCGTGCCGCTGACCCAGAACAGCAGCGACTGGATATTCTCCTTGTCCGCCAGATAGAACTGGCTGAAATCCTCGCCCCCCATCTGCGCGCGGCCGGGGCGGACGCGATCCTTGCCAAACCGTTCGGTAAAGGCAGCGGCGATCTGGCCGGTCAGCGGCTGGGTGTTGAAGGTGGCGTTGGTGATGCCGTCCTTCAGTGTCATCACCGGCATCCTGTCCTCCGGCATGCCCGCCGCGATCGCTTCGCCCTTCGCAATCCGGGCGATGCCGTCCAGCAGGATCTTGCGCACTTCGGGTGTGTAGCTGCGCACCGTCAGTTGCAGCTTCGTCTCGTCCGGAATAATATTGTGCTTGGTCCCGCCGATGAAGCTGCCCACCGTCACCACGCCCGATTCCAGCGGATCGACTTCGCGGGCGACCAGCGTCTGAAGCGCGGTCACGATCCGCGCGGCCAGCACGATCGGGTCTTTCGCCAGATGCGGATAGGCACCGTGCCCGCCCACCCCCTTCACCGTCAGGTCAACGGTGTCGACATTGGCCATGGTATAGCCGTCGACATAGCTGATCACGCCCGCCGGCCCCGGCCCGTCATGGAACGCGATCACGGTCGATGGCTTGGGAAAGCGGGTGTAAAGGCCATCCTCCAGCATCGCGCGGGCGCCCGATCCGATTTCTTCGGCGGGCTGGCCAATCATCACCAGGGTGCCGGACCATTGGCCCTTCATCGCCGCCAGCCGCCGCGCGGTGCCGATCCAAGCCGTCATGTGCGTATCGTGGCCACAGGCGTGCATCACGCCGGTTTCGGCCCCCTCGCGGGTGGTGGCCTTCACCTTGCTGGCGAAAGGCAGGCCGGTGCGTTCGATCAGCGGCAGCCCATCCATGTCGGCGCGCAGCAGTACGACCGGGCCGGGGCCGTTGCGCAGCACCGCGACAACCCCGGTCTTGCCGACACCGGTCGTCACTTCAAAGCCCGCCTTCTTCGCTTCGGCCGCCATCTTCGCCGCGCTCTTGACCTCTTCAAAGCTCAGTTCGGGATTGGCGTGGAGATCGCGATAGATGGCAAGCAGCGACGGCATATCCGCCTTCACCGCATCGGCCAGCGGATCGGCGGCGGCGGGCGCGGCCAGCAGGCTGATAGCAGCAAGCGTCGACAGGGCTTTCTTCATGACGACTCCGAAACTTCAGGGTTGCGCCACGGTCTGACATTTCGGCAGACCGAGGGAAAGGCATTCAATCACCGACATCGTTGCGCTAAGGGCACGGCCATCAGCGGAGGACGCCTTGACCGAATTAGACCCCCTCGCCCGCATCGCCGCAGCCCTCGAACGGATTGCCCCGCCACCGCCGCCCGATGGCGATCCCGCCGCGCATCCGGCCTATGTGTGGCATATGGGCGCGCTCCAGCCGACGCGGGTGTTCAAGCCGCTGCCGCTGGCCCTGCTGACCGGGATCGACGCACAGAAAGCCGCTCTGCTCGAAAACAGCCGCCGTCTCGCCAACGGCCACGCCGCGCACGATGTCTTGCTGTGGGGGTCACGCGGTGCGGGCAAATCCGCGCTGGTGAAAAGCACGGTCGGCGCGTTGCAGGCCGAGGGCCAGGCGATCGCCCTGATCGAAGTGGGCGGCGACGCGATCGACGGGCTGCCCCGCCTGTTCGCGCGCATCGCCGATGTGCCCCGCGCCTTCATCCTGTTCATCGACGATCTGGGGTTCGAAGAAGGCAGCACCGCGCCGCGCATCCTGCGATCCTTGCTGGAAGGCGGGGCCGAAGCCCGGCCGGCGAACGCCCGGCTGTATGTGACCGCCAACCGCCGCCACATCGTCCACCGCGACATGCGCGAGCAGGATAGCCCGATCAATCCGCGCGACGTGGTCGATGATCGGCTGGCGCTCGCCGATCGCTTCGGCCTCAGCCTTGGTTTCCACGTCTGCGATCAGGATACCTATGTCGCGATGGTCGCCGGCTATGCAGCGGAACTGGGGCTGACGTTCGACGCGCTGGACGCAATCAGCTGGGCCACCCAGCGCGGTGGTCGATCCGGCCGGGTGGCGTGGCAATATGTGGTCGAACTGGCGGGCCGCGCGGGGAAAGCGGTTTAGGCCCGCCTGAACCTTGCAACGAAGAAGCCGTCCGCACCCCCGGCTTCACCCAGCGCTCCCGGCAGCACGCGCACGCGGCCGGCGGCGCCGGGGATAATGCCGTCGGGCAGTTCTTCGGCCAGAATCGGATCGCGGATGAAGTCGCGTTCGGTGGCGAAACCGTCCGCCACGCCTTCGCCTTCAGCCGGTTCGAGCGAGCAGACGGCGTAGACCAGCACGCCGCCCGGTTTCACCCAGCCGGCCGCGCGCCGCAGCATTGCCGCCTGCTGTTCGGCAAGGGCGGCAATCGCACGATCGGTCACGCGGTGGATCACATCCGGATGGCGGCGGAAGATGCCCGTCGCCGAACAGGGCGCGTCGAGCAGCACCGCATCGAAACGGGGTTCGGGTTCCTCGGCCATCACATCGGCCTGCCGCACGTCTGCGGATAGCTTGGTGCGGGCAAGATTTTCGCGCAGCCGTTCGAGGCGCGGTTCGGACAGGTCGGTCGCGGTGACAGCCCAGCCGGCCGCAGCGAGTTGCATCGTCTTGCCACCGGGCGCTGCGCACAGATCGAGCACGGCGCGCCCTTCGCCCTTGCCCAGCACCCGTGCGGGCAGCGAGGCGGCGATATCCTGCACCCACCATTCCCCATCGGCAAAGCCGGGCAGTTCGGAAACGGCCCCACCCCGCGCCAGCCGGACATGGCCGGGGGCCAAACTCATCCCGCCCAATCTTTCCACCCACTGCATCGTCATCGCAGGATCACGCAGCGTCAGATCGATCGGCGGCGGGGCGGCGATGGCGTGGCGCGCAGCATCAGCCGCCCCTGCCCCCCATGCCTTGCGCCAGCGTTTGGAAATCGCCTTGGGCAGGCCGGGCGGTTCGGGCAGTTTCGCCTCGCCCCGTATGATCGTACCGAACACACCGTGAACCAGCCGGCGCGGGCCGCCATCCATCAGCGGCAAGACGGTGGCGATCGTCGCATGATGCGGCGTGCCGAGTGCGAGCGCCTGGGCCAGCGCAATCCGCAAGGCAAAGCGGGCCTTGGAATCACCCGGCAAACGCTTGGTGGTCGCGGTATCGATCAGCGCATCAAGATCGGGCAGGCGGCGCAGCACTTCGGCGGCAATCGCGCGGGCAAAGGCGCGATCGTCGGCGCGGTCGAGTTCGGCCGTCGCGCCAGGCATCGCCGCTTCCAGCGGCAGGCCCTGCCGCAGCACGGCATCGAGCAGGCGCATCGTGGCGCGGCGGGTGGCTACGCCGGCGGCGTCATCTTGCTTTACGGGTTCTGGCTTGGTTGTCATGCCGCCAGCCCAACAACCAAAATGGCGAGGCGACAACCCCCATTGCGAGATTCAATTCCGCGCCGAAGGATCAACGGCGGCCATTGGGATCAAGCGCACTGGTGCGACGTCGCGACGGCGGCACCGATGCCGCTGGCCTTGGCGCAGTGGGGGACAGCCCCATGCGGCGGCGCGGATCGGGTTCCATTTCAGCCGCGATCGCATTGAGCGCAGCGATACGGTTGCCAGTGTCGGGGTGCGTCGAAAACAGGCTGTCGCCGCCACGTCCGGAAAATGCGGGCACGATATACAGCTGGGCGGCAGCGGGATTGCGCTCCACCACCGGATTGGGGATGCGCGCCGCCCCATTGGCCAGCTTGCCCAGCGCCGACGCCAGCGCCCATGGCTTGCCCGAAATTTCCGCGCCGCCGCGATCCGCGCCATATTCGCGTGTCCGGCTGATCGCCATCTGGACGATCATCGCCGCGAACGGCGCCATGAAGACGGCCGCCAGCGTGACCAGCATGTTGGGGCGATTTTCACTGTTGCCACCAAAGAACAGCCCGAAATTGGCGATCATTGAAATCGCGCCAGCGATTGTCGCGGTCATCGTCATGATCAGCGTGTCGCGGTTGCGGACGTGCGCCAGTTCATGCGCCATCACGCCTTCAATCTCATCGCGATCGAGAATGGCAAGCAAGCCGGTCGTCGCGGCGACGGCTGCGTTTTCAGGGTTCCGGCCAGTGGCAAACGCGTTGGGGTGCGGCGAATCGATGACATAGACTTTCGGCATCGGCAGGCCCGCGCGGCGGGCCAGGCCCTGCACCAACCCGACAAATTCGGGACAATTGCCGATATCCACTTCACGCGCGCCATGCATCCGCAGGACGATCTTGTCGGCATTCCAGAAGGTGAAGAGATTCATGCCGGCGGCCATCACGAGCGCGATCAGCGCGCCGCCTGTCCCTCCAAATGCATAACCCAGTCCCATGAACAGCGCGGTCATCGCCGCGAGCAGCATGGTCGTCTTCAAACCGTTCATCTTGCCTTTGTACCTCCACGGGCCAATGTGGGGCGATATCCCGCAATCTTCAATTGGAACCGCGATGAACGGAAAGCGCCCGCCCCATGTGAAGCCGCCGGCTTATCTGACGCCCAGCCCGCCGGTGCCCGAACCCGCTGAATGCACGCCGCCCCCCAAAGAGGCGGGACCGAAGACGCTGGACCCCGTCCGTTACGGAGACTGGGAAATCAAAGGCATTGCGATAGACTTTTGAACAGAAAAAGCGGGCGCGCGATGGTTCAAGGGAAAACCATCGCGCGCCCCGCGTGCAGGCCGCGACGTGAAGGGGGGAGCACGGCAGCCAGCACTGTTCCGAATCGCCTTATCGCGGCTGGATGTGACAGGCCGATGTCATCCCTGAAACAGCGGGGACGCGTGGGCTGACACTGGACACTGCCACTGGTGAAGGCGCGCGCGGACGACATAGGAGATTGGGCGATAGAGCCAACGCACCGCGACATCCTGCTGCTGCCGAAGCCATCGGTTGTCATGGCATTATCGATCGAAAAAACTATTCCGGCACTGTGACAGGGGTCGCTCGACCAGCCCGCAAACTATCGATCGCGTAGATGGCAAGACCGATCCAGATCAGCCCGAACGTGATCATGTGCAAAGTTGTCAATTTCTGGCCGAACAGAAATACGCCCTGAAAGAAAACCAGCGTCGGCGTGAGATACTGGACCAGCCCAAGCGTCGCATAACGCATCCGGCGCGCGGCGGCGGCGAACAGCAGCAAAGGTGCGGCCGTGATGATCCCGCCGGCCATCAGCAGCAGATCAGTCGAGCGATCCTGCCCAAAAACGCCATCCCCGGCAACGGCCGACCAGCAAAGCCATGCAAGCGCAATTGGCCCCAGCAACGACGTTTCAACCGCCAGCCCGCCCAGCGCATCGATCGCGACGATTTTGCGGACCAGACCGTAAAGGCCAAAGCTGACCGCCAGCGCAATCGACAGCCACACCGTTCCGCCCTGCGCGACCAGCATCAGCAGCACGCCACACCCCGCCAGCCCGACCGCCATGCCCTGCACGGGGCGCAATTTTTCCTTCAGGAACAATACGCCCAGCGCGACATTCACGAGCGGGTTGATGAAATAGCCGAGACTCGCTTCCAGCACATGGCCATTGAGCACCGCCCAGGTGTAAATCAGCCAGTTGTTTGCGATCAGCGTCGCGCTCAACGCCAGCAGCGCAAAGGTGCCGCGGGCCTGCAGTGCGAGGCGGATCCCACGCAGCCGCCCCATCGCCAGCACAATGATCACGATCAGAACCAACGACCACACCAGCCGGTGCGCAACGATCTGAAGCGCCGGTACATCCATGATCAGTTTGAGGTACAGGGGCATCAGCCCCCACAATAGATAAGCTGCGAACGCGAAGGTTACGCCGTGACGGGCATCGGCAGGCGGTGACGGGGCGGATTCCGATTGCGACATAGCGGGCGGCTTCGGCGCTGCAGACCGCGTCGTCAACCCGCAGTCCGCCGATCAGAGGATGCCGCCGCCCAGCAGCAGGCGCAGGCCGCAAATCGCGATCACGACGATATTCAGCGTCTGCCCTTCGGTGGATCGCGAAATTAGCCCGATAATCAGGCCCAGCACCGCGATCGGCAGAATTAGCCAGTTCGCCCACCCCAGGAACGGAATGAAAGCGAAAATAGCGAACACGGCTGCGACGACGCCGATGAAGAGGGAAACTATGTTGAGCATAGCGCATCATTCAGCCTTCATTGGCGAAGCGCAAGGGAAAACTGTATTGCACGACCAACACACATATTCGTTGCCCGCTTGACCTGCGCGGCGGCCCGCGCCAGCGTCAACGCCTGAAACGATTGAGGAGAAAGCCCCATGGCCGGCCGCACCGCCACTGCACTCGCGCTTTTGTTGGCACTCGCCGCATGCGGCGAAAAGGAGACAGCGTCCGGCACCATCACCGGCGAAGACGGCAAGAAGGCCACCTATCAGGTCACCGAAAAGGACGGGCAGAGCACGCTCACCGTAAAGACCGAAGATGGCAATGCGCAGATCGTCAGCGGTGCTGGCGAAGCGGCCCTGCCGCCAGGATTGGCGCTGTATCCAGGAGCCACGATCACCAACAGCACACGAATCACGGGTGAAACGCCGGAAAAAGGCGGCTCGATTCTCGCCTTCGATACCCAGGATGCACCCGCGAAAGTGGTCGCTTTCTACAAGGCCGCCGCGCTGAAGGCCGGCTATACGATCGAAGGCGAAGTGAAGATGGGCGAGATGGAGATGCTGACCGCGAAAAACAGCGGCAAGGCGGGATTCACCCTCACCGCCAACCAGGATGCCGGCAAAACATCGGCCAGCCTGCTGTCCGGCGCGGGAACGAACTAGGAAACGCGCACGCAAGACGGATGGTCGGGACTGGACAAGCGTCCCGTCCATCACGTTATGACAGGCAATGCCCCATGGGGGCAGCGCGGCTCAAAACGCCCACCCAAAACATACTATCCGTAGCCCCCGAAACGGAGAGGGCTGGCCTCACTGCCCGTCCCAGAGTAGAGCGGGCCATGCCTCCGCTTCTTTTAGTGATGGCGGGCGGCGCGATTGGCGCCGGCCTCCGCTTTCAAATATCCCGTATCGCGTTTCAACTGCTGGGCCCCGGCTTTCCCTGGGGCACGCTGTTCGTCAACCTTGTCGGCGGCTTACTGATGGGGGTGCTCGTTGGCGCGCTGTCGGGTGATCCGATCGGCACCGCGCCGCTGCGCGTCCTGTTGGGCGCCGGCGTGCTGGGCGGGTTTACGACATTTTCGGCGTTCAGCCTGGAAACCTTTGGCATGTTGCAAAGCGGCGATCATGTGATGGCTGTCACTTATGCCCTATCTTCAGTGGCAGGATCAGTCATGCTCCTGATCGTCGGATTCTATATCGGAAAGCTATTCTCATGACCGACAAGGCGAGCGCGGACAATGTTCGCCAATTCACGGTCGGCGACGACGATGATGGCATCCGGCTTGACCGCTGGTTCAAGCGGCATCTGCCCGATGCCAATTTCAACATCGTGTCACGCTGGACCCGCACCGGCCAATTGCGCGTCGACGGCAAGCGGGCAACCCCCGGCGACCGGATCGAAGCCGGGCAGATCATCCGCGTCCCACCAGCGGATTCAGCCCCCGCGCCGGCTGCGCGGCCGAAAAAGGCCCGCCCGCCCCTGTCGCAGGAAGACACCGAATTCATGCAGTCGCTGGTGATCCATCGCGACCGGCAGGCAATCGTCATCAACAAGCCCCCCGGCCTTGCCACACAGGGCGGCACCAAGACCGAACGCCATGTCGATGGGCTGCTCGACGCGTTGACCTTTGACGCAGAAGGCCGGCCCAAGCTGGTCCACCGGCTCGACAAGGATACGTCGGGCGTGCTGTTGCTTGCGCGATCGGCCAATGCGGCCGGCCATTTCGCCAAGGCGTTCAGCAGCCGCACCGCACGCAAAGTCTATTGGGCGCTGATCACCGGCGTGCCATCGATCGAAGATGGCATGATCGAACTGCCGATCGCCAAGCAGCCCGGCACCGGCGGCGAGAAAATGCATGTCGATGAGAAAGAGGGTAGCCCCGCGCGCACCCGCTATCGCGTGATCGAACGCGCCGGCAACCGTGCCGCCTGGGTGGAATTGCAGCCTTATACCGGCCGCACCCACCAGTTGCGCGTGCATATGGCGGCGATCGGCCACCCGATCGTGGGCGACGGCAAATATGGCGGACAGGAAGCCTATCTGACCGGCGGTGTCAGCCGGAAAATGCACCTTCACGCCCGCCGGCTGCGTGTCGATCATCCCGATGGCGGCCAGATCGACGTGCGCGCCGATCTGCCGACGCATTTCAGCGAGAGCCTCGAACTGCTCGGCTTCGATCTGGCCGATGGCGATGCCTTGCCGCTGGACGAACCCAAGTTCAGCGAAACCCCCGAAGGCAAGCGTCGCGCGATCAGCCAGGCCGCCAAGGCCCGCCGCAAGGAACGCAAGGGAGAGCGACGCGGACGAGGCCGCACCTGATGCACCCCGACCGCCGGTTCGGCTGGGATGATGTGAATGCGATGCGGGCGTTCATCGCCGACGTCGCATTCGCACATATCTTCGCCGGGACGGCAGACGGCCCGATGGTGGCCCATGCGCCAGTGATCGTAGTCGCTGATGGTGGGCTGCATTTCCACATTTCGCACGACAACAGGCTGGTTGGGCACCTCGACGGGGCAACCGTGATCATCAGCATTACGGCGAATGACTTTTACGTCAGCCCCGATTGGTATGTGACGGCCGATCAGGTGCCGACATGGGACTATATAGCGGTCGAAGCTGAAGGCGTGGTGCGCGAACTGGACGAAGCGGGGCTTGTTACCCAGCTTGATGCCCTAAGCCACGCGCATGAAGGACGGCTGGCCCCGAAACAGCCATGGACCCGCAGCAAGATGGCCACAGGCCGGTTCGATGCCATGATCAAAGGGATCAAGGGCTTTGCACTGGACGCGCCGAAGCTGCGTGGCACCCGCAAGCTGAGCCAGAACAAGCCCGAAGCCGATCGCGTCGGCGTGGTCGCGGCACTGGCCGCCGCCGGACACACCCGCGCCGCCCGGCTTGTCGCGGAGGCAAGCGGCCGATGAGCAACTGGCTTGCCGTGTTCGATTGTGACGGGACGCTGGTCGATAGCCAGGCGAACATCTGCGACGCGATGGAAGAAACCTTCGTCCGTGCAGGGCTTGCCGTACCGAGCCGCGATGCCGTGCGCCGGATCGTGGGGCTGAGCCTTGTCGAAGCAGTGCGCGAACTGCATCCGACGGGCAATGCAGCGCTGCATCACGCGATGGCGGATGAGTATAAGAGCTGCTTTCGCGCTTTACGCGGACGCGGGCTGGTGGCCGAGCCGCTGTTCGACGGCATCGTCGCAGCGATCGCCATGCTGGACGATGCCGGCTGGCTGCTGGGCGTCGCCACCGGGAAATCGGATCGCGGGCTTGGCCTGTGCCTGGCACATCACGGCATTGCCGAACGCTTCGTAACGCTGCAGACGGCCGACCGCCATCCATCCAAGCCCCATCCGGCGATGCTTCATCAGGCGATGGCTGATGCGGGTGCGCAACCGGCAACGACGGTGATGATTGGCGACACCATCTTCGATATCGCGATGGCCAAGGCAGTCGGCGCGAAGGCGGTCGGTGTCGCCTGGGGCTATCATCCGGCAGATGAACTATACGCCGAGGGCGCGGATCGCGTGGCCCGCCACCCGGCCGAACTGCCGGATATTCTCAAGGAGTTGCAATGACCCCCGATGAACGCGATCGGCTGGCACGCACACGCTACACCATCCTTTCAGCGATGCGCGCGAGTGGCGTGTTGTTGATGATATTGGGTCTGTGGATCTGGAACGGCGATATCCTGCAAGCAGGCGGCCTGCCGATCGCCGGTATACCATTATTTGCGCTTGGTTTTGCCGAAGCGCTGCTGCTGCCCCAAATCCTGGCTCGAAAATGGCGGACGCCCCCTGAATCATGAAACGTTTCTATAAAAATGTGGCCGCAGTCGCCGGACCAGACGGTTTCGCCATCGAGCTTGACGGCCGGCCGGTAAAGACACCCGCACGGGCGGCACTGCTCTTGCCGACGCAGGCATTGGCCGACGCTGTCGTGGCAGAATGGCAAAGCCAGGAAGACACCATCGATCCGCGATCGATGCCGCTGACAGGGCTTGCCAATGCCGCGATCGATCGCGTTGCCCCCGATCCCTTGAAATTTGCCCAGGACATCGCGGTTTATGGCGAAAGCGATGTGACCTGTTATCGCGCCGATGAACCGGATGATCTGGTCGTACGCCAGGCGGAAGCGTGGGATGCGCTGCTGGATTGGGCGCGCCGCCGTTATGACGTGCATTTCGAGATCGCAACCGGGATCATCCACCGGCCCCAGCCCGACGCGACCGTGGCGCGGCTGGCGGAAGCAGTCGTCGCACGCGACGCATTCACCCTGGCCGGGCTGTCTCCGCTGACGACGATCGGCGGTTCGCTGGTTGCAGCACTCGCCGTGGCGGAAGGCGCGGTCGATCCGGCCGAGGCATTCGCCGCCACCCATCTCGACGAATTGTGGCAAGCCGCACAATGGGGCGAAGATTCGCTCGCACTTGCAGCACGAGAGGCACGCGAACGCGATTTCCTCGCCGCGGCGCGGTTCATCGCCCTGGCAAGCATCAAAGAGTGATATAGCCTGTAATTCAAAAGGAAAGCACCGATTGCAATTTCTGCAACCGTACGATTGCTTTTTCGAATTGTCTAAAACTGAATTGGTAGACTATCCATTGTGCAGCGCACAACAACGCGCTCCCGGACTATTCCGTCCGGCCCGATGGAGACTGACCATGAAGATGTTCGAAGCCGCGACCAGCCTGGCGCTGGCGATCGCATCGCAGGCCCTTGCGGTCGGGGTGATCCTCACCTTCTGACCCGCCTGACGGCAGCCCCGCCCGGCCCGGCCGGTGCGGGGAAATGCCTTCTCGTTGCACTCCTTGAAAGCGGTCTGGTATTCCCGCATTTTCTCCCTCGGCTAATGATTCCGTCCGGGCAGAAAATGCTCTAAGCTCCGCCGCGTGATGACAACCCCGCCAATCACCGAACTTTCCGTCCGTGCCCGCGATATTTTCCGCGTCGTGGTCGAAAGCTATCTCGGCACCGGCGCGCCGGTCGGATCGCGCACCATATCGCGCCTGTCCGGGCTCAACCTCTCCCCGGCTTCGATCCGCACGGTGATGCAGGATCTGGAAGAACTCGGCCTGCTGGCCGCCCCACACACATCCGCCGGCCGGATGCCCACCGAAACCGGGCTGCGCCTGTTCGTCGATGGCATGATGCAGGCGGCCGAACCATCCATCGAAGAACGCGCCGCAATCGAGGCCCGCATAACCGGCGGCCCCGTGGAAGATGCGTTGCAAGCCGCGAGCGCCGTGCTGTCCGGCCTGTCATCCTGCGCCGGGATCGTACTGGTGCCTCCGCGTGAACCGGTGGTCCGTCAGTTCGGTTTCGTGCCGCTGTCGCGTGATCAGGCGCTGGCGGTGCTGGTCGGTGCGGATGGCACCGTAGAGAATCGCGTTGTCGATCTGCCGCGCGATACGCCGCCCGCCGCCCTAGCTGAAGCCGGCAATTATATCAGCAGCCAGCTGGCCGGGCTGACATTGCGGGACGCGCAGGCCAGGCTGCGTGCCGAAATCGGCCAGGGCCAGGCCGCGCTGGACGCCGCGGCGGCGGAGTTGATCGCCCGCGGACTGGCCGTCTGGTCCGAAGATGGCACCGCGCGATCGGTGCTGATCGTGCGCGGACAGGCCAATCTGATCGACCCGGAAACCGCCGCCGATCTGGAACGCGTGCGGCAGTTGCTCGACGAACTGGAGAGCAAGGAGGAGATCGCCCGCCTGCTCGACAGCGCGCGTGCTGGACAGGGCATGAAGATCTTCATCGGTTCGGAGAACAAACTTTTCTCCCTTTCCGGCTCATCCGTGATAGCGGCACCTTATCGTGGCGGCGACGGCCGTGTGGTCGGCGTGGTTGGCGTTATAGGCCCGACCCGGTTGAACTATGCGCGCGTCGTTCCCATGGTGGACTTCACCGCCCAGACACTGACGAGATTGATGGCATGAGCGACGAAACGACCCCCGAAACGACCCCCGGCACGCAGGGCGCCGAGAGCCCCGAGGAGGCCGCAAAGAATCCCCTGGCCGACCTTGAGGTCGATCTTGAGCGGCTTCGCACCGACCTGCTCTACGCCCAGGCCGAAACGCAGAATGTGCGGCGTCGGCTGGAAAAGGAAAAGGCCGACGCGATCGCCTATGCCGCGACCGGCTTTGCCCGCGACATGCTTTCGGTAGCGGACAATCTGAGCCGCGCACTCGCCGCAATCCCGGCCGAAGTGGCCGCGGACGAACGGCTGAAGCCGCTGGTGACAGGCATCGAAATGACCGCGCGCGAACTGGACAATGTGTTCCAGCGCAACGGCATCACCAAGATCGCCGCCATGGGCGAAGCGCTTGATCCCAACCGCCATCAGGCAATCATGGAAATGGAAAGCGCGGATGCCGCCCCAGGCACCGTGGTCCATGAAATGCAGGTCGGCTACATGATCAAGGATCGCTTGCTGCGCCCGGCGATGGTGGGCGTGGCCAAGGCTCCCGCTGGCCACTCCGTCGATCTCGAAGCCTGATCTGTCCCGTCCCGACGTGGACCGCCCCGATGATTTCGATCCCGGCCGGCGGTCCACGCGGGTGAGCGACACCATCGTGCAGCCTGCGCCATCCCATTGGCGCAGGCTGACGGCAAAGGCCTTTGCCCCCACCATGCTTGTGGCGGGCACCGTCATATTGCTGAACCTGATCCGCATGATCAGCAGCATGGTGCTGACCCGTCTGCTCGACGTCGAGATATTCGGCGTGGTTGGCGTCCTGACATCGATCGCCATCGTTTTCACGATGATATCGGACCTCGGCTTCGTCGCATATGTCGTACGCAGCCACGAAGGGGTCGACAAACGCTTCCTCGATGAAATCTGGACATTGCGGCTCATTCGATCGGCCAGCCTGTCCGCCATTCTGGCCGCCTGCGCATGGCCCATTGCGGCCTATGTCGGCCAACCGGCCCTTGCCCCTGCGATCGCGGTTTTCGGAATCTGCTTTCTGTTCGATGGCCTGACATCGATGGCCGTCGCGACATCGGAACGATCGGGCCGTATCGCCCGGATCAGCCTGTTCGACGTGCTGACCACGATCACCCAGACGATATTGACGATCGCCTTCGCCTGGGCGCTGCGAAGCTATTGGGCGATGATCTACGGGATGTTGCTGGGCAACACGATCAAGGTGGTGCTGAGCTACGCCATGTTCCCGGATTCGGCGCGCCGCTGGCGGTTCAGTGCCGCGCGGGCAGCCGAACTCTGGCGCTTTTCACGCTACATCACCGGTTCCAGCATCCTGACGATGATCATCACGCAGAGTGACAAGATCGCCTTGTCCCGGTTTCTGCCGCTCAATCTGTTCGGGCTTTACGTGATTGCGACAACGCTGGCCCAGGCGCCGACCGCCTTCACCAGCGCCTATGCCAATCGCGTCCTCTATCCGATCTATGCCCGCATCGTCCGCGAACAGGCCGGTGCCTTGCAATCCCGATATTATGCCGAACGCCGGCGGATCAGCCTGCTGTACGCGCTCGCCGCCGGCGGGCTTGTGACCATGGCACCGGTGGTGATCGAACTCCTGTATGATCCGCGATACCGGGGGGCGTCGCTCTATCTGCAGATTCTGGCGATCGGCAGCATTCCGGCGTTGAACACGCAGGCGGCCAATGCCGCGCTGATCGCCGCCGGCCGGATGTGGACGACGCTGATCAGCAACATCGTGCGGCTTGGCTGGCTGATCGCCGCGGGAACGGCGGGCTATCTGACGTTCGGTCCCACGGGGCTGATCCTTGCCGTTGGCACCGTCGAAATCGCCGCGCAGGCCTATTACTGGTTTGCGCTCGGCCAGGCGCGATTGCTTGCCCTGCGCGAAGAAGGGTTGATGATCGGAACCGCCGTGGCGGGCGCGGCCATCGGCAAGGCCGTGGCAATGGTGGCGCTGAATTTCATCCATTGATCCGCAGATGCCGCGGAACTGACCGATCTCAGCCCGCGCGCGCGCTGGTCCGATCGAGCACAGCCAGTAGATGCGCCATCCGCGCTGCGAACGTCGCTTCGACATCATGTTGGCCTGCAAAATCGCGCGCGGCGATAGCTGCGGCGACAAGCTGTTCGCGATCGTCGTTCAGCGCCGCGACCCGAACGGCCATGGCCGCCGGATCGTCGGCCGGCACGCTCCACCCGCCGGAAGCAAGCGCCAGCATCCCATCGAACGCGCGATTGCGATAGGCGACGATCGGTACCCCGCACCCGAACGTTTCGAGATAGGTACAGGATGGATCAGACTGCCGGTGGCAGCACAGGAAAAGATCTATTTCGTCGCACATGATCGGCGCCAGCCGGGTTTCGAAATCGACACTCCCGTGAAGCGTCACGGATTCCGAAAGGCCATCCTTCTCGATCGCTGCCCGCATTCCGTTTTCCAGGCTGCCGGTGCCAAAGATATCAAGATGAAACGCAACATTTCGCGCGGCCAGTTCCCGCGCGACAGGAATGAGGTGATCAGCCCCCTTCAAGGGTTCCAGCCGCCCGGAAAAGGCCAGCCGCAATGGCAAACCAGCCCGCAGACGCTGAAACCGCTTGTCCATCGCCTGCTCGCCGCACATCATCGACCGCGACAGCCGCGTATCGAAATAGCACAGCACATCGGCATGGGCGCGGCCATAGACGTCTGCCGCCGGCGTGCCATTCGCCTGAAGTGCCGCCGCCCCGCGAAACACCCGGCGGCGCTGAATTTCGGAGCCGATCGCCCAAAGGCTGCTCTTCATTCGCTGCCAGGCACTAGCACCGGACACACCTATGATTTGCAACCGCGTGCGGATCAGATTTTCGATGATGTAGACGATCGGGATGCCCAGCCGCTGCGCTTGCGCCTGAAGCGGAAAATCATGATGGCTGTCGCCCGCCGCAAGAATGATGTCGGCATCGGCCAGCAGCGCATCGGGTATGGGCGCACCCGCATCCACCAAAGCCAGTTCGAAACCCAGCATCGCCGGATCATAAGGCTGGCCAAACACAATCGCCGAACGCGGGCCTTCGCGAAATATGGCGCGGACAGGCCCCGGCCAGGTACGGCAACTTTCGATCAGGCCGGAAACGACCTTATCATCAAGAAACAAGCCACCATCCGCCCGTGCCGCCGATATGCTGGGCGTTACGACCAGACGGCGCGCCTTGTCCCCAGCCATGTCTTGCGGACGATTGATCAGCATATAATCCCGTCAGGCTATTATCCCCGCCAAGGCTAGCATAGCGGCCATTTTGATTTCGTGCCGATGCTAACCGCGCCCACCGGCGAACGCAAAGCAATGTTATCCGCCGCATAGCGCCAGCCAGGTCGGCGCTTGACACCTGCACGTAAAAGCCGTTGTAGAAGGCCACGCTTGCGTAGCCACAGCGATGGCCGCCCTAACCTGCCTTCTGGCGGGAAACCAAAACCGAGGTTCAGCATGTCCCAAGCCACCGGCGATCACGGCGGCGCGCCGTCGTTCCGCATGGGGTTCCGCGAATTCGTGGCGCTCGTGGCCATGCTTATGGCAATCAACGCGCTGGGGATCGATTCCATGCTCCCCGCCTTGCCCGCAATGGGCGCGGCGCTGGATATTGTGAGCGAAAATCAGCGCCAGTGGATTATCGCAGCTTATGTTTTCGGCTTTGGATCGACCCAGTTGATCTATGGCCCGCTGGCCGATCGTTATGGCCGCAAGCCGGTGCTGATCATCAGCATGAGCCTGTTTGTCGCAACCAGCCTGCTCGCCGCTTTTGCCTGGGATTTCCAGTCGATCATCGCCGCGCGCGTCCTGCAGGGGGTGTGCGCCGCCGCATCGCGCGTGCTGGCGATATCAATCGTCCGCGATCGTTATTCCGGACGGCAAATGGCCCGGGTGATGTCGCTGTCGTTTGTCGTATTCCTCGCGGTGCCGATTCTTGCGCCGAGTATTGGCCAGTTGATCCTGCTGGTGGCGCCATGGCCGGCGATCTTCCTGTTCCTCGCCGCATTCGGCGCGTTGCTGGTGATCTGGGCAAGCCTGCGCCTGCCTGAAACGCTGCACCCCGACGATCGGCGGCAAATATCGGTGGCGAAGATGGCTAGCGCGGCGCGTGTCGTGCTCGGCAACCGCTATTCGCTTGGCTACACGCTGGCATCGACGATGCTGTTCGGCGCCCTGATGGGGTTCATCAATTCGGTGCAGCAGATTTTCGCCGATATCTTCCGCGAACCGACCTTGTTTCCGATCATCTTCGCCAGCGTCGCCGCATCGATGGGGATCGCGTCCTACCTCAATTCACGGATCGTCGAACGGCTGGGTACACGCCTCGTATCGCACAGCGCGCTGATCGGCTTCATTCTGTTTTCCACCATCCATGTTGCGGTTGCCCTGAGCGGGCATGAAACATTGCTGACCTTTGCCTTGTTGCAGGCCGCGACGATGGCCTGTTTTGGCCTGGCCGGATCCAATTTCGGTTCGATGGCGATGGAGCCGGTGGGCCATTTCGCTGGCATCGCCTCATCCATTCAGGGCTTCACGTCCACGCTCGGCGGTGCGGCACTGGGGATCATCATCGGCCAGTCCTACAACGGCACGACAATCCCGATTGCGTTGGGCTACATGCTCCTCGGCATGGCGTCGCTGGTGATCGTGCTCATAGTGGAACGCGGCCGGCTGTTCCGCGCCCACCACCCGGCCCCCGCACATCAGCCGGATGCATGAAGGATCAATAATCCTTCGAGACGCGGACGTTCGCGCTGGTGCGCCCCAGCGTGGAAATGCTCGACAATAGCGACAGCCAGCGCGTGATCTGGAATTCAAGGCGGGTTGCCGAATAGCCCTGCCCGTCGGTGATCACCTCAACATAGGTGCGCCGGGTGATATATTTGCCAGCGGCGATCGACGTGCGCTGGCCGGTGGTCACGTCAGCCGGCAGGATGCGCAGGCGATCGAGGCCGGCAGCCTGCCGAACCGCATTGATCGGGTTGAGACCGTTGCCTCCCCCCTGCAACGACGCGACCGCAGCGGCGAGTTGAAGCGCCTCGGGTGCCGACAGGTTGGTGATCGACGTCCCGAACAACAGCCGCGACAGCAGTTCGTCTTCCGGCAAAGCGGGAACGCTGGTGAAGGCGATTTCGGGGCGCAGCCCGGTGCCAGACACGCGGATCGTGGCATTCAGGCCCTGAATGTCTGCCTCGGCAACGATATCCAGAACCGGATCGGGTGGGGCTTCGCCAAGAAACCGGATTGATCCGCGTTCGAGATCGAAACGGCGGCCGGCAAATTCATAGCCGCCGCGCACCAGATCAGCCCGCCCGCTGATGGCCGGATTGTCGATGGTGCCCTTGACCGCAAGATCCGCGCGCCATTCGGAATCGAGGCCAAGCCCGCTTACGGTAAGGCGATTGCGTGCCTTGGCCTTCAAATCAAGCCGCCACGGCATGGGCGGTTCAGCAACATCGGCATCATCCGCCGGCCGGTTGATTTCAGTGACCGTCAAACGCGGGATGGTTGCGGCCGCCGCCCGACCCAGCCGGAAACGACCGCGATTGAGCGCGACGTCGCCGGAAATCAGGCCGCTTCCATCGGCCGCCACGATCCGCAGCGGCCCTGTAACCGTGGCGCCAATGTCGTCGCGGTTTATCAGCACGGCATCATTTGCATCGACCGCCAAATCCATGCCGAAGCCATTGGCCGATGACAGATCGATCGTACCGTGGCCCGAAACACTGCCCCCATCGCGGGTGGACCCGGCAAAGCTGTCGATCACCAGTCGCGATCCGCCGAACCGGCCCGATGCCTTCACCCCGGTGATGATCGTGCCGCTGACGGCGCTTTCCAGCCGCGCGCCATCCGTTTTGAGCGACCCGCGAATCTGGGGGTCGGCCAACTGGCCGGAAACGTCGGCGCCCACCGCAAGCGGCCCTGACATATCGATCGTTTCTATCCCGGTCAGCCGCCACAGCGTATCGGCCGGCCCGTTGTAACGCAGTTGCGCGAACAGCGGGGCGTTCATCAGGCGATCATAGGTATCGCCGCCAGCCGGCAACGGCGCCAACCGTGCCTGCGCGCGACCCACCGTCTTGCCGCCACTGGCCACCACCGCGCGCGCGACCGCGCTGTCACCGGACAGCGCGGCCACAATGCCCAGATCCACCGGCGCAGACGACAGGACAAGGCCCGATCGCGTCAACCCGCGAACCTTGATATCCGCCCGGCCACTCGGCAGCCCGCCGGCTTCGGAATGGTAATTGAACCGTCCGGTCGCCTGCCCGCCCAATCCAAGCCGAGGCAGCAATATATCAAGCGCCGACAGCGGCATCCGGTCCAGCCCGCCATCTATATCCAGCGCTACGGAGCTATATCGCCCGCCCAACGTCGCCGTGCCGCCGTTGAATTGCAATTTCGTGGCGGCCAGACGCCAGCCATCGCCGTCTCGCGCCAGTTCCGCCGGCGCAACCAGACGGATGGGGCGGCCATCCAGCGTGCCTTCGCCGGTCAGCGTCAAGCGTCCGGGCGCGACCTGGGCCTGCGCGTTGACAGCGAATGCGCGGCCGCGCGTGCCGGCGAGCATCGCTGTTATCTTGCCATGACCGCCGGCCAGTTCCGCGTCCGCCCGCAATCGGCCAAGTGACACCGCGCCGCGCCGCACGCCCTGCGCCGCCAGCCGGCCCGTGACCGACATGCCCGACGGATCAAGCCGGACGGATCCGTCGACCCGCCCGCGTCGAACCATGATTTCGGGCGGTCCCGGAAAATGCGCCTCGCGCATGGCGACATGCGCCTCGATTTCCTGCTGGCCAAGGACAGGGCGGAACAGCAGTTCGCCCTGCAATCCCCCGCCGTCGAGCGCGAGCCGTCCCAGAAAGCCTCCCGGCTCCGATCGCATCGCTCCGCTGGCACGCGTGTTGGCGACATCCAGCGCCGCAACGCCGATCGTTGCCGGGCTGCCGGCGGGTAGCAGAATCTGGCCATTGCTGGTGAACGGCCCCAGCGTCGATCCACCCGCCGCGCGATAGGCGAAACCCTGCGCGTTGGGATCAAGGAACAGCCGAACATCGCGCAACCCCAGCGCATCCATCGGCCGGGCGAGCGCCAGATCCACCTTCGGCCGGCTGATATCCCCATCCAGCTTCATCGTGAACGGGCCATAATCCTTCTGCCGGCCTGTCCCTTCGAAATAAAAGGTGCCGTCGCGCCGGCGCATGCCATTGCCCGCAATGCTGATGCCCGGCCCGCGCAACCGCAGGTCACGCAACAGCAGGATGCCATCCGGCCCGCGAACCAGCCCGGTTTCGATTGTCGGCAAACCACCGGCCAGCGACGCGAAGAACGCATTGTCGAAACGACGCACCCAGGCGCGCCCCGTGCCCTTGACGACCGTGCCGCGCCCGCCCGCCCCCGGCACGACCTTAAGATCGCTGGTCACATCGACCAATCCGATGCCGGGGATGAGATAGCGATTCAGGCCGCCGGAAACGCCCACGTCATAGGCGCCCGTGACAAGGTTGAGATAGAGCGACAGCTTGCCCTTCAACTTGTCCGACGACAGCTGCAGCCCATCGCCGCGCACATCTTTGGCGGTCACGTTCAGCACACCATCGACAGCAAGGTTGGCGAGGATGCCGCCCGCGATATCGCCAACCCCCGTCACCCGCCGGGCAGTCAGCCGCACGGGCAGCCTGACCGGAGGATCGGACAATCGCCCGCGCCCTTGCGCGCGCACGGTCTCGAAACCCGTTTCGTCGAACGCGGCGCGATCCGCGGTGAGGAGATAATCAAAGCCTGCGGTCTTGAACGGTCCGTTCAACTGCACGCGCAACCGGACATTGGTGCCCGTCATGTTGGGGAACATCGCCGGCGGTTTCAGCAACCGGGCATTCAACTGGACCCCGTCAAAGGCGCTGTTCGCCAGATCGAGCACTCCCGACATGTCCATAGTGAGCGCGGCCGACCGCAGCGACAATGTCGAGGTAAGCTGGCGGTCAGCCAACGTGGCTTCGCCGGTAACAAGGATGCGCGGCGCGGTAAGCCGCTGGAGCTTGCCCTTCAGCAAGGCCGACGGCGCCAATTCTCCCGAAAGCGAATAATGCCCTTCGCGCACGCCAAGCGCGAGATCGACGGCATGCACCGCGCCGACATCGAGCTTGGCGATGCCCTTCCAGATTTTCCAGCTGCCATCGCCGGATATAGCCAGCTTGATCGGCAGGTCGGGGCCGGCAACCTTGGCGATCACCCCGCCCTTGGGCGAAACCAGATTGGCATCGAAGTCGAAGCGGTCACGGTCGGGTTCGGCATCAAGCAGCAGCTTCAACCGGTCACCGGCATTGGTTGAACCCTTGAGGTCGATCAATGCGCGACCATTGCGGATATCGGCCTTGCCCTTGATCTGGCCCACGCGCCGCTGGCCCGCGACGGCGGGTTCAAGGCGAATGGCCGCAATATCAAGATCGCCGATATGGACATCGAAACCGGGCAGGATCGCGCCCCCAGGCTTCTTGCCGGGATTCAGCCTAGGCAGGCGATGCAGAATGGCGATATCGGTCGCCAGCCGATCAATGTGAAGCGTATTGGCCAGCCATGCCCGCGGCCGCCAGGCCACATCGAGTTCCGGCACTTCGAGAAACAGGCCGCGGGGATCATAGATGCGCAGATCGCGCAGTTTGGCCTCGCCCCATATGGACCCATCAATGCGGCCGATCCGAATCTTCAGCCCCGACGATGGCGACAGCGCCGCAATGCGATCGACGATGAAACGATGGCCGGGGCCAGTATCGATCACGACCAGCGCCGCGCCGGCCATCACCACCAGCCCAGCCAGCAGCCACATCAGCCAGCGCAACGGCGCCCAGATGCGCCGACGCCGTTCTGGCGGCTTATCCTGTGCGGCCTCGCTCAAAATGCCTGCCCCAGCGAGACATAGACCGCCACGCGCGCATCGCCGCGCTGGCGATTGATCGGGGTACCGACATCGACACGGATCGGGCCGAAACTCGAATAATAGCGGACACCGAGACCCGCGCCGTACCGCAAGCCGCTGAAATCAGGCAGAGCCGCCGAATAGAGATTACCCCCGTCGACAAAGGGCACGACGCCGAAATTGCCGAAGCGCACGCGCGCCTCCAGCGCAAATTCGGCCAGGCTGCGCCCACCGATCGGATCGTTGTTCAGGTCGCGCGGGCCGATGCGCTGATACCCGAAACCGCGCACCGATCCGCCACCGCCCGAATAAAAGCGCCGCGACGGCGCAATCCGGTCCCGGCCCGCGCCCAGAATCGATCCCACCCGGAAGCGCCCCGCAAGCGTGATGCGGTCGCTGGTCGGCAAATAGCCGCTCGCGTCGATCTGCGCCTTCACATAGCCGAACGCGCCGCCCTGGAACGACGCTTCGGGGGACACCCGTCCGGCCAGCCGGAAACCGCGCATCGGATTCAGCAGATCGTCGGATCCATCATAGCTGAGCGTCGTCGGTACCGCGCCGATGAAGAAGGTGCGGCGGCGCGGAATGGCGGTCGCACCGATCACATCGCGCTCGTCCGAAGCGATCAATTCGCCCCCGATCGACCAGGTCCACTTCTTCTGCCAGATGATGTTCGTCTGCCGCTCCAGCCCGGCACCAAGGGTAAGCGTACGGGCATCATAAGCGTCACGGCTGGTGTGGCTGACAATCGCCTGCGCCGTCAGCACGCGATCACGCGCCTTGTAGTTGTTGCGGCGCAATGAGGCGCCGACCAGTTGCTCCTGCGTGCCGACAACGCCCCGGAATGTAACCGCGCCTTCGGGCGAGATCAGGTTGCGATGCTGCCAACTCACTTCGGCGCGATAGCCTTCGCCCGTGCCATAGCCCAGTTCCCCGGCGACGGTGCGTGCCGGCGCGCGCTCCAACCCGACCGCGATGTCCACCGTGCCCGGCTCCGCGCCCTCTTCCTTGGTCAGCGCCACCGACGAAACCAGGCCCGTCTGGATCAGCGCCCGGCGGAAATCATCCACCCTGGCGCTGTCATAGGGGTCACCCGGTTCAAAGCGGGCGATGCGCCCCAGATGTTTGACGGAGAATAATGGCTTGCCGCGTATTTCGATCTGGCCGAACCGCTTGGCATCACCCGGCTCGACGTTCAGCTTGAGCGTCGCGGTACGTGTTTCATGATCGACGACGATCGCCGGGTCATCCACCTTGCCAAAGGGAAAGCCTTCACGGCCCAGGGCGACACGCAAGCCGGCCACCGCGTCCAGGACGGCGGCGGCATCGACAGGGGCCTCGGGCTTTACCGGAAACGCCTTGTGCAAGGCTTCGGCCTTGTCGCCCACAGGGGCGATCCCCGACACATCGACTTCGGTGAACCGGTAGAGATCGCCCGGCTCCACCATCAGCATGACCGTGATTTCGCCCGCGCCCTGCCCTTCGACTCGGGTCCGTACGATCGCGTCATAATAGCCATGTGCGCGCAGCAGTTCGCGCAATGTCGCCACATCTTCACGGGCGCGGCGATCGATCTGGGCGGCATTGGCATCTTTATCGTCACCGGCAGCGAGTGATGACAATCCATCGAACTGGGCAAGCAGCTTGTCCCGGCCGACCGCCAGACCGTCCAGTCCCGTGACCGCAAAGCGATAGCGGCGTTCAACCGAGACGTCGATCTGCTGAACCGGCGTCGGCGCCGTCGCGTCCACCGCTCCGCCTTGCGCGATCGCCGCATCGCCGGATGTCGCAGGCGGCAACTCAACCGATGCGGCATCCGGTTCATCAAGGTCAGGCCAATCGATGCCGAGATCGGGCAGCGTTTCCATTGGCGAAGCAGGATCCAGCCTATCGCCCAAAGCCGGCAGTTCGGCCGGCGGCAGCGCTTCCACCGCCTGCGCTGTCGCCGGCAACGGGCACGCCAGCAGCACGATTGCCAGCGCATGGCTCTGCGTTATGCGCCGGCGGGAAAAGAACTGCATGCGCGGTAACTAACGCTCACGATGCCCGCCCGCCAGCGTTGAAAAGTAAATCCTTGGTCCAAACGCGGTGAAAGCACGGCGAGATTCGAACAAGGCTGGAAGCGATGGCGCGATTTGTTGCTGCGATACGCGGCCGGCAGAACGAAAAAGCCATGCCGAATAGCCGTTGGCATGACGCGATGACGAGCGCCATCCGCTTCGATTCGCGAACAAATATAAATGATTTGGCGAAAACCGCCGGAAACTGGGATCCGGAATTTCTGGTCGGGGCGACAGGATTCGAACCTGCGACCCCCAGACCCCCAGTCTGATGCGCTACCAGGCTGCGCTACGCCCCGACCTAGGCGGCGCGCTTTACGCAGGTCGCTTGCCACATGCAAGCCGCATATCGCCCATGCGGTTGCATCAACCCCCTTCGCGTCGTAGATAATCAGTATTAAAAGGAAACTGATTATGACCGTCAGTCCGCGCCGCTATGGCGTTGCCACGCCCGACCAGATCGCCGGAATGGGCGGCCGGGAGGTGCTGGAAGCCATGATCGCGGGCCGCTTGCCCGCCGCGCCGATCGCCCGCTTGATGGGGTTTGAACTGGTGGAAGTGGGGGACGGCGTCGCCCTTTTCCAAGGCGAACCCAATGCCGACCTGCTCAATCCGCTCGGCACGGTGCACGGTGGCTGGGCGTTGACGCTGATCGACAGCGCGGGCGGATGCGCCGCCCACAGCACGCTCGCCCCCGGTTTTGGTTATACGACGATCGAAACCAAGGCGAACTTCGCCCGGCCCATCGCCTCCGATAGCGGTCTGATTCGCGCCGAAGGGCGCGTCGTTACGGCCGGACGCCGAATCATCGCCACGGAAATTCGAATGACCGATACGCGCGGTCGCATCGTGGCGCACGGCACGTCGACACTGATGGTATTCGCCCCCGAAACATAAGCCGGCCAAGTGCAGAAACATCTCGTAGCGCGGCCCCCGTTGCACGCCCGGCCCTTCCCGTGATAGTCGCGCCCCTTTCCTTCGGGCCTTATTCCTTTGGCCGCAGCTTCCAGGAAGCCAAACCCAGATGTTCGTGACACCCGCATATGCCCAGGCCGCCGGCACCGCCACTTCTGGCGGCAGCGCCGTCATGCTGATCGGCCAGTTCGTCCTGCTGGGCGCAATCTTCTACTTTCTGATCATTCGCCCGCAGCAGAAAAAGCTGAAGGAGCACCGCGCCAAGATCGATGCGGTCAAGAAGGGCGATACCGTCGTCACCGGCGGCGGCGTGATCGGCAAGGTCGCCAAGGTCGACGAACATGAAGTCGAAGTGGAAATCGCGCCTTCGATCAAGATCAAGGTCGTCAAGGCAACCCTGACTGACGTCCAGCCGCTCGGCGGCGTCAAGCCCGCGAACGACTGAGCCGAATATGCTCGATTTCCCGCGCTGGAAAGTCTGGTCGATCATCGTCACGGTGGTCGTCGGCATGTTGCTGGCGATCCCCAGCCTGATCCCTGAAGCCACTTCGGCGCGGCTCGGCATAACCGGGCTTCCCCGGATCAATCTCGGCCTCGATCTGGCCGGCGGCAGCCACATCCTGCTTGAAGCCGACACCACCGACGTCGCCAAGCAGCGGCTGGCGTTGATGGAAGAAAATGTCCGCACCGAAATGCGGCGTGGCGATCCCAGGATCGAGATCGGGGATATTTCCACCGCGGGCGGCAGCCTGTCTTTCTTCGTTCGCGATACGACAAAGCTCGATACCGCGGTCGAACGTATCCGCACGCTGACCCAGCCCGCCGGCATGACCGGCCAGCGCGACTGGAACGTGCAGGTGGTCGATTCGAGCCGCGTCGTGCTCACCCCCACCGAATCAGGCCTGAAAAGCGCCGTTGATTCGGCGATGGAGGTCGCAACGGAAGTCGTGCGCCGTCGCATCGACGAAATGGGCACGCGCGAACCGACGATCATTCGTCAGGGCGCCGATCGCATCGTCGTCCAGGTGCCGGGCCTGCAGGATCCCGAAGCGCTGAAATCACTGCTCGGCAAGACCGCCAAGCTCGAATTCAAGCTGGTCGACCAGACTGTAACGGCGGCTGATCTCGCCGCTGGCCGGGCGCCGGCCGGCAGCCAGATCCTGCCGTACCCCGATAGCCCCAGCGGCGTTCCCGCAATCGCGGTCTATCGCCGTCTCATGGTCAGCGGTGACGAACTGACCGACGCCAGCCAGTCGTTCGACCAGCAGGGCCGGCCCGTCACCAGCATTCGGTTCAACGCATCCGGCGGCAAGAAATTCGCCCGCGTGACGACTGAGAACGTCAACAAGCCGTTCGCCATGATCCTGGATGGCAAGGTGCTGAGCGCGCCCAATATCAACGAGCCGATTCTGGGCGGCCAGGCGCAGATTTCCGGTAATTTCACGGTTCAGACGGCCAACGAACTCGCCATCTCGCTGAAGTCCGGCAAGCTGCCGGTCGCACTGAAGGTGGTTGAAGAACGCACCGTCGGCCCTGATCTCGGCGCCGATTCGATCCGCTCCGGCACCCTCGCGGCGATCATCGCGACGGTCGCGGTGATCGTGTTCATGCTCGTCACTTATGGCCGCTTCGGCTTCTACGCCAACATCGCCCTGGTGATGAACATCCTCATCATCCTTGGCGTGATGGCGCTGATGGGGGCCACGCTTACCCTGCCCGGCATCGCCGGCTTCGTGCTGACGATCGGTGCGGCGGTCGACGCCAACGTGCTGATCAATGAACGCATCCGCGAAGAACAAAGGCGCGGCCGCGGCGTCATCCAGTCGGTCGAGATGGGCTATAAGGAAGCCAGCCGCGCGATTTTCGACGCCAACGTCACCAATGGCATCGCTGCCGTGATCATGTTCTCGCTGGGCACTGGCCCGGTGAAGGGCTTCGCCGTGGTGCTGCTGATCGGCATCGTCACGTCGGTGTTCACCGCCGTCACCGTCACCCGCCTGATGGTTTCGCGTTACTTGCGTAGCGCGCGCCCGCAGACGATCACGATTTAACGGGGACCGCACATATGCGTTTGCTCAAGCTTGTTCCCGACAACACCAATATCGGGTTCGTGAAGGCCCGCTGGATCGCGTTTTCGCTGACGATCCTGCTGACGATCGCGTCGATCGCGCTGATCGCCACGCGCGGCCTCAATCTGGGTGTCGATTTCGTTGGCGGCCTGATGGTGGAAACCGAATTTCAGCAGCCCGTTTCGCTGGACAAGTTGCGCGGCGAGGTAAACCGCCTTGGCGTGGGCGAAGCCTCGCTCCAGCAATTCGGCGCCTCCAACGTCGTTTCCATCCGCCTGCCACTGCCTTCGGAAACCGACGAAGGGGCGACCAACGCCGTCGTCAAGAAAGTGCAAACGGCCCTGTCCGCCGAATATCCCGGCGTCCAGTTCCGCCGTACCGACACGGTTTCAGGCAAGGTTTCCGGCGAATTGATCAAGACCGGCGTGATTGCCGTCGTCTTGTCGATCATCGGCATCGCGCTGTTTTCGTGGTTCCGCTTCGAATGGCAGTTCGGCATGTCGACGGCCGTCGCGATCATTCACGACGTCATCATGACACTCGGTTTCTTCGCGCTCACCCAGATCGAATTTGATCTCAGCATCGTCGCGGCCGTCCTCACGATCGTCGGCTATTCGATTAACGACAAGATCGTCATCGACGACCGCATTCGTGAAAATCTGCGCAAATACCGCCAGATGGACATGCGCGCGCTGGTCGACCTGTCGGTCAACGAAACGCTGCCGCGCACAGTGATGACGTCGTTGACGTTGCTGCTCGCACTCGGCGCATTGCTGCTCTTCGGCGGCGATGTAATCCGCGGTTTCACCGCCGCGATGATGCTCGGCATCCTCATCGGCACCTATTCGTCGATCTATGTGTCGTCATCGTTGCTGATCTCGCTTGGTGTCACCGCGCAGAGCTTTGCGCCCAAGGCCGCCGACAGCAATGCCGAACGCGTCACCAAGCGCGACAATGAGGGTGCGGTCCCCTGACCCTGAACATGAATCGCGAGGACGCCCCGGAAGGCCCGATCATCAAGGGCTTTCGCGAACGGGGTTTCCTTGTCGCGGATCGCTACGTTCCCGGCGGGCTGAAACTGACGCCGGATGACGCCCGCGACTGGGCTGCGACGGACGTAACCGAATTGGCCGTGGCCGATGTCGCCGATCTGTTGGCGATGGAACCGCCGCCTGAATTCATCCTGCTTGGCACCGGCAATATGATGGCCCGCCCGCCCGTCGCATTCGTCCGGGCGATCGAGGCACGCGGCGTTGGGCTGGAAGTAATGGACAGCCGCGCGGCGGCCCGCGCATGGAGCGTTCTGCGCCACGAAGGCCGGTGGATTGCCGCTGCACTGCTGCCGTTATGATCGAAAGACGATGCCCGCCGCCTTCCCGCTTGGCGGGCCGGCTGGGCTGCGTTAAGACCCCCACTTATGCATAAGCTTGCCCGTCCGATCGCCATCGCGCTCGCCGCCGCCCTGATCGCCCCCCTCGCCGGTTGCGCGACATCGGGCAAGAAGGCCGACACCAAATATGTCGCACGCGATGTGGATACGCTCTACAACGCGGCCAAGGAACGGCTGGACAAGGGCCAGTACAAGATTGCCGCGGCGCTCTTCGATGAAGTCGAACGCCAGCACCCATATTCCACCTGGGCGCGCCGTGCCCAGTTGATGAGCGCATTCAGCTATTATCTCGCCCGGCAGTATCCTGAATCGATCCAGTCGGCGCAGCGTTTCCTGTCGATCCACCCCGGCAACAAGGACGCGCCCTACGCGCTCTATCTGATCGGCGTGGATTATTACGAGCAGATTCAAGACGTCACGCGCGATCAGAAGATCACGCAGCAGGCCCTCGATTCGCTCGACGAAGTGGTGCGCCGCTATCCGGGCACGCCTTATGCCGCCGACGCGCGGCTCAAAATCGATCTCGTTCGCGATCACCTTGGCGGCAAGGAAATGGAAATCGGTCGTTTCTACCAGCGCCGCCGCGACTGGCTGGCCGCCACGATCCGCTTCCGCAAGGTCGTCGACGAATATCAGACGACGACACATGCTCCCGAAGCCCTGATGCGGCTTACCGAATCCTATCTCGCACTCGGCGTCCCCGAAGAAGCCAGGAAAGCGGCGGCCGTGCTCGGTGCCAATTATCCCGGCTCCAAATGGTATGAACGCGCTTATGCCCTCGTGCAGAAGCACCCGGCCTGATCCTTTCCTCGCCGCGATTCGCGACAAGGGAACAAAAAGGGGTCGAGCGGCGCGTGCGATCTGCTAGATAGTGCCTGATGCTGACCGCGCTCTCCATCCGGGATATCGTGCTGATCGAAGCGCTCGACCTTGATTTCAGGTCGGGCCTCGGTGCGTTGACCGGGGAAACCGGGGCGGGAAAATCGATCCTGCTCGATGCGCTGGGGCTGGCGCTCGGCATGCGCGCGGATAGCGGCCTCGTCCGCAACGGCGCTGCACAGGCAGTTGTCACCGCCAGCTTTGATTTGCCGAACGATCATGCCACGGCCGAACTTCTCCATGAAAACGGGCTAAGCGCCGAACAGGGCGAACCACTTGTCATCCGCCGCATCATCAAGGCCGATGGCGGCAGTCGCGCGACGGTGAATGATCAGGCCGCATCGGCGTCGTTCCTCAAGGAACTCGCCCCCCATCTCGTCGAAATTCACGGGCAGCACGATGATCGCGGCCTGCTCAATCCCCGTGGCCACCGCGCATTGCTGGATGTTTTCGGCCGAATCGACACCGCCGCCGCTACCGCCGCGCACCGCGAATGGCGCAGCGCCGAAGATCGGCTGGCCGGCGCCATCGCCGAGCTGGAAACCGCCGCACGCGATCGCGAATGGCTGGAACATGCCGTCGCCGAACTGACTGCACTGGGCGCCGAAGCCGGTGAGGAAGCAACCCTCGCCGCCGCGCGCGCCGACATGCAGAAAGGCGCGCGGCTGGCCGAGGATCTTTCGGCCGTATCCGCCCATCTCGATGGATCGGACGGCGGCGCCGCGCAATTGCGGCAGGCCGCACGCCGGCTCGACCGGATCGCCGCCGAACATCCCTTGCTGGCCGATGCGCTCGCTGCTCTCGATCGCGCCGTCATCGAAGCCAGCGAGGCCGAAGACAAACTCGCCGCCGCCCATGACGCGCTCTCCTTCGATCCGGTACGGCTGGACGATGCCGAAACCCGGCTGTTCGAACTGCGCGCCATGGCCCGCAAGCATCGCGTTGAACCTGACGCCCTTGCCGATCTCGCCTTGGAACTCACCGAGCGCCTCGGGCGGATCGAATCCGGCGGCCAGGGGATTGCCCGGCTGGAAGCAGAAGTGACGGCCACGCGCGCCGCTTATGATGCCGCCACCGCCGAACTCACTGTCGCACGCACCGCCGCGGCGATGCGGCTGGACGCCGCGGTTGCCAGCGAACTGGCCCCACTCAAACTGGACGCCGCACGCTTCCGCACGACGGTCGCCCCGCTTGCCGAAGCCCAATGGGGGCCAGCCGGCCGGGATCGGGTGGAGTTTGAAATTTCCACCAATCCGGGCGCACCCTTCGCGCCGCTCATCAAGATCGCCAGCGGTGGCGAACTGAGCCGCTTCATCCTTGCGCTCAAGGTGGCGCTGGCAGAAGAAGGCGGCGCCTGCACGATGATCTTCGACGAAATCGATCGCGGTGTCGGTGGTGCCGTTGCCAGCGCCATAGGCGAACGGCTGGCCCGCCTGTCAGCGCGCGCACAGCTCCTTGTCGTCACCCACAGCCCGCAAGTCGCCGCGCGGGCAGACGCGCATTGGCTGATCGCCAAAAGCCATGACGGCATCGTCACCCGCACCGGCGTCACCGTGCTCGACGCCGACGAACGCCGCGAAGAAATTGCCCGTATGCTGAGCGGCGCGGCCGTCACCGACGAAGCACGGGCGCAAGCTGCGCGCTTGCTGGAAGCGGCCTGAGACGCACACCTTGCCGGCGCCCAATTCCCCGCTTCCTCGCGCCATGCTACACTCACGCCATGGAAATCACGCTGGATCGCCCGCCGGAGGGTGCCGCCGCCGACTGGACGATTGATCAGAACTGGGATCGCTTCACCGCGCAGGAACATGCGGTGTGGGACACGCTGTTCGAGCGTCAGGCAAAATTGTTGCCGGGCCGGGCTTCGCGCGCATGGCTGCGGGGATTGGATGTGCTTCGCCTGTCGCGCCCGGGCATTCCCGATTTTCGGGAATTGTCCGACCGGCTGATGGCAGCGACCGGCTGGCAGGTTGTCGCGGTGCCGGGGCTGGTGCCCGATGCGGTGTTCTTCGACCATCTGGCCAATCGCCGCTTCGTCGCCGGCAATTTCATCCGCCGGGCCGATCAACTCGATTATCTGCAGGAACCCGACGTCTTTCACGACGTGTTCGGCCATGTGCCGATGCTCGCCGATCCGGTGTTCGCCGATTATATGCAGGCGTACGGCCAGGGCGGGTTGCGCTCGCTGGATTTTGGCGCGCTGCACAAGCTGGCGCGGTTATACTGGTACACGGTGGAATTCGGGCTGGTACGCGAGGATGGCGATCTGCGCATCTACGGATCGGGAATCGTGTCCAGCCACGGCGAAAGCCTGTTTGCGCTGGATGATCCCAGCCCCAACCGCATCGGTTTCGATCTCAGACGCGTGATGCGCACGCGCTACCGGATCGACGATTATCAACAGAGCTATTTCGTCATCCCGAGCTTCGAGGAACTGCTCCACCGCACGCTCGAAACGGACTTCGCCCCGCTCTACGCGGAACTGGAGGGGCTGGACGATCTCGACCCTGAAACCGTGCTGGCGGATGACAGGGTGATCACCCGCGGCACGCAGGCCTATGCGCTGGCAAAACGCCGGATCTAGCCCAGCGTTTCAGCCATTTCCGCCAGTTCGAGCCAGCGCATTTCCGCTTCATCCTTGCGCGCGCGGGCGTCGTCGATCGCCTTGGTCAAGGCCGCGAACCGCGCCGGATTCTTCACATAGAGATCGGGATTGGCGAGTTCCGCCTCATCACGGGCGATCGTCGCTTCGATCTTCTCGATTTCCTTCGGCAGCAGATCGAAATCGCGCTGATCCTTGTAGCTGAGCTTGGTGCGCACCTTTTCGCGCGCCGGCTCGACGGGCTTGGCGGCCGCCTTCTTCGCATCCGCCTTGGGCGCGCGCTGGCGTTCCCAATCCTCATATCCGCCAGCCACGATATCGACCCTGCCTGAACCATCGAGGCCGAGCGTCACGGTCACGGTGCGATCAAGAAAATCGCGATCATGGCTAACGATCAGGACGGTGCCGTCATAGTCGGCGATTACCTCCTGCAGCAGATCGAGCGTTTCAAGGTCGAGATCGTTGGTCGGCTCGTCAAGCACCAGCAGGTTTGATCGCCGCGCAAATTCGCGGGCAAGCAGCAGACGCGACCGTTCGCCACCAGAAAGCGTGCCGACCCGCGCATCAACCAGCGACGGATCGAACAGAAACTCCTTCAGATAGCCGTGAATGTGCTTTTTTTCCTCAAGCACCGTCACCCAGTCACCGCCGTCTGCCAGCACGTCGCGCACGCGTTTGTCGGGGGCCATCAGGCTGCGCTGCTGGTCGATGATCACGCCATCCAGCGTCTTGGCGAGTTTCACCCGGCCACTGTCGGGCGCGATTTCACCGGTCAGCAGCTTGAGCAGGGTCGTCTTGCCCGCACCATTGGCACCGACCACGCCGATGCGGTCGCGCCGCGTGATACGGAACGTGAAATCGTCGATCACCACCCGTTCGCCAAAGCGTTTGGTGACATGTTCGGCGTCGATCACCGTCTTGGTTTTCACATCGTCGGTCGCGATGCTGAGGTTGGCAGCACCCTGCGGCCCCATCATCGCGGCGCGCTGGGCCCGCATTTCCTTCAGTTGCGCCAGCCGCCCCTGATTGCGCCGCCGGCGGCCCGTCACGCCGCGCTGGAGCCAATGCTCCTCGATCTTCAGCCGCGCGTCCAGCCGCTGGGCGTTGCGTGCCTCATCCTCGTAAACCTTCTCGGTCCACGCCTCGAACCCGCCAAAGCCGATCTCGGCCCGGCGGATCGCGCCGCGATCGAGCCACAAGGTCTGCTTGGTCAGCCGGGTCAGGAAGGTACGATCGTGGCTGATCGCGACAAACGCGCCGTTGAAGCGGCCGAGCCATTGTTCCAGCCAGTCGATCGCGGCGATATCGAGGTGGTTGGTTGGCTCGTCGAGCAGCAGCACGTCCGGCTCCTGCGCGAGCGCACGGGCAATAGCGGCGCGGCGGCGTTCACCACCCGATGCCGTACTGGCGTCGCGCGACAGATCGATGCCGATCTGGTCGGCGATCGATTCCACCACATGCTCGGCCGCCGCATTGCCGTTCAAAGCATAGTCGCGCAGCGTGGCATAGCCCGCCATCGACGGTTCCTGTTCCAGCAGGATCACCTTGGTGCCGGGCACCACCGTACGCCTGCCCTCATCCGCGTCGATGATGCCACCGAGCAGCTTCAGCAGCGTCGTCTTGCCGGCGCCATTGCGGCCGATCAGCGCAAGCCGGTCACGCGGCTGGATATAGATGTCGAGCTGGCGGAACAGCCAGCCGGATCCCTGGACAAGGCCGAGATTTTCATAAGCGAGGACGGGTGCGGACATGGCCTGCGACATAGGGAGGATGTGCTACCGGGTAAACCTCCCCGTCAGGCAAGCGCACGTTCCAGCGCCTTGCGCCATCCGGCGAGCAAAGCCGCGCGGTTTTCCTGATCGCCCGCCGGCTCGAACCGATCGGCTCTGCGGGTGAGTGCGGCAACACCCACTGGCCCGTCCCACAGCCCCACACCCATCCCTGCCAGAAAAGCAGCCCCCAGCGCGGTCGTTTCCAGATTCGCTGGTCGCTCGACCGGGATTTCGAGGATATCGGCCAGAAACTGGCACAACCAGTCATTGGCGGACATACCGCCATCCACCCTCAGCGCGCTGGGCTGGGCTGCACCATCCTCCATCATCGCGGTGACAAGATCGGCTGTCTGGTAGCCGATCGATTCCAGTGCCGCGCGCGCCACATGGGCCGCCGAACTGTTCAGGGTCAGCCCACATATCAATCCGCGCGCATGGGCATCCCAATGCGGCGCACCAAGGCCCACAAACGCCGGCACCATGTACACACCGCCATTATCCGCCACCCGCGTGGCCAGATCATCGGTCTGCGAAGCATGGGTGATCAGGCCGAGGCCGTCGCGCAGCCATTTGATCGCGGCGCCGGCCACGAAGATCGATCCTTCGACCGCATAGGCCACCTTGCCCTCCAGCCGATACGCGGTGGTGGTGAGCAGCCGCTTGTCCGATGCCACCGCCTGTTCGCCGGTATTGAGCAGCATGAAACAGCCCGTGCCATAGGTCGCCTTGGCCATTCCCGCCCCGAAACAGGCCTGCCCGACAAGCGCGGCCTGCTGATCCCCCGCAATCCCCGCAATGGGGATCGCCGCGCCGAACAGATCGGGATCGCACAGCCCGAACAGCCCGCTGCTATCGCGCACCTCGGGCAGCAGCGATGTCGGGATGCCGAAGAGATCGAGCAATTCTTCGCACCATATTTGCCGATGGATATCGAACAGCATCGTCCGGCTGGCATTGGTCGCGTCCGTCGCGTGGACCCGCCCGCCGGTCATCCGCCACAGAAGGAAGCTGTCGATCGTCCCGAACGCCAGCTCGCCGCGTTCCGCCCGCGCCCGCGCGCCCGGCACATGATCGAGCAGCCAGCCCAATTTGGTCGCGGAAAAATACGGGTCGATCAGCAATCCCGTCCTCGCCCGCACCAGCGCCTCATGTCCCGCAGCCTTCAGCGCCGCGCAATGGTCCGCCGTCCGCCGGTCCTGCCATACGATCGCCTTGTGAAGCGGCGTGCCTGTCGCGCGGTCCCACAGCACAGTCGTTTCGCGCTGGTTGGTGATGCCGATCGCCGCGATATCGGAAGCATTCAGCGCGGCCTTGGCAATCGCTTCGCGCGCGGTCGCCAGCGTATCGCGCCAGATATCCTCCGCGTCATGCTCCACCCAGCCATCCTGCGGATAATGCTGCGCGAACTCCGCCTGCGCCGTCGCCAGCACCCGCGCCTGGGCATCGAAGATGATGCTGCGCGTCGACGTTGTTCCCTGATCAATGGCCAGGATGTTGTGCGGTTCAGGCATGGGCAATCTCTCGGGCAAGGCGCGCAGTCAGCCGTTGGGCGGTGTCGGGGGGCACATGAAGGCCAAGCTTGGATCGCCGCCACAGGATATCTTCCGCCGTGCGGGCAAATTCCTCAGCCACCAGATACGCGACTTCGCGTTCGGACAATCCTCCACCAACATCTTCGCCCAGATCGGCAAGCGACCCGGCATCCCCGATGATGCGCGCGACCCGCGTGCCATAGGCCCGCGCCATCCGCTCGGCCGTCATCTCCGGCAGGAACGGCCAGCGCCGGCGAACCGACGCCAGGAACGCCGCAAAGTCTGCGCCCGGTATATCGCCCCCCGGCAACGGCTCCTGATCGGTCCAGGCACCACGCTTCATCGTCACGAACGGGGCCAGCTTCTCGAGCGCATGTTCGGCCAGCTTGCGATAGGTGGTCAGCTTGCCGCCAAAGATCGACAATAGTTGCGGCGCATCCTCGTTGGTCCCCAGCTTCATCACATAATCGCGGGTGACGGCGGACGCGCTGTCCGATCCGTCATCATAAAGCGACCGCACCCCCCAATAACGCCACACCACGTCGGCCGGTCTGATCGCCTTTGCGAACCAGCGGTTCACGCTGTCGCACAGATAAGCCACCTCCTCATCAGTGATCGGCGCCAGCGCCGCATCACCATCCACAGCGACATCGGTGGTGCCAACCAGGGTAAAGTCGCGCTCGTACGGAATCGCAAAGACGATCCGTCCATCGGGATTTTGAAGGATGAAGGCGTGCTCGCCCGCAAACATCCGCGGCACGATGATATGGCTGCCTTTCACCAGACGGGGCGGTCGCTCGGTATACGCACCTTCGATGGCGTTCAGCATCTTCCCAACCCACGGCCCGGCGGCATTGACGATATGCCGCGCCCGGACGGTACTGGCGCCCCCCGTCACGCGATCCTCCAGCGTCGCGGTCCACGCATCGCCGTCGCGTCGCCCAGCCGTCAGGCGGGTTCGCGTGCGAATGTCCGTGCCGCGCGCGGCTGCATCCATGGCGTTCAGTATGACGAGGCGCGCGTCGTCGACACGGCAGTCCGAATAGGTAAAGCCCTTGATCACATCAGGTTGCAGCCCGGCACCGCGCGCCGTTCCCGCCAGCCGCACGCCAGCCGATCCGGGCAATGTCTCGCGCCCGCCCAGATGATCGTAGAGAAACAGCCCCAGCCGCACCATCCACGCCGGTCGCCCGCCTTTGCGGAACGGCAGCACAAATTCCAGCGGGTGGATGATGTGTGGCGCGATCGCCAGCAACCGCTCGCGCTCGATCAGCGATTCGCGCACCAGCCGGAATTCATAATATTCCAGATACCGTAGCCCGCCGTGGATCAGCTTGGTGCTGGCGGACGATGTGTGGCTGGCCAAATCGTCCTGTTCGACCAGCAGCACCTTCAGCCCGCGCCCCGCTGCATCACGCGCGATGCCGACGCCGTTGATCCCGCCGCCGATGATCAGCAGGTCGAACGGCCTTGCCCCCCTGCCCGCATCAATGTCCATGGACGTTCGCCACCAGCCCCTCCTCGGCCCGTTCGCTGGGGCCGATCATGGTCTGGCTGGCGCTCCCCGCCAATAGGCAGATCAACATCTTGGCGGGGGGCGCCTGCGCAAATCCCCCGCGCCGTTTGATTATGCGCGTTCCTTGGTGGCGGAAAAGCGCAGCGCAGGATGGCGCTGCTGCACATAATTCAGTTCCCACTGATCCTTGGCCATGAACACCGGCTGGCCGTCACGGTCGCTCGCCATGGCGTTGCGGTGGGTGCCGGCGAACTCCTTGATCTCCGCTTCGGTATCCGCTGCGATCCAGCGCGCGGTATCCCAGGGCGAATTATCCAGCTTGGCGTCGACCTTATATTCATGTTCCAGCCGCGAAATCAGCACTTCCAGCTGAAGCTGGCCGACCACGCCGACAATCATCTGCGATCCGATCTGGGGGTGAAACACCTGGATCACGCCTTCTTCGGACAGATCATCGAGCGCCTTGCGCAACTGCTTGGTCTTGGTCGGATCGCCCAGCGCGACGCGGCGCAGGATTTCCGGCGCGAAGTTGGGCAGGCCGGTAAAATTCGCCGCACCGGCAATCTCGGTCAGCGTATCGCCGACGCGCAAGGTGCCATGATTGGGGATACCGATGATGTCGCCCGGCCAGGCTTCGTCCGCGACCTCGCGATTCTGCGCGAAGAACAGGATCGGGCTATGCACCGCAATCGCCTTGCCTGTGCCCGATTGGTTGAGCTTCATGCCCCGGCGAAAGCGCCCCGAACATAGCCGCATGAACGCAACGCGGTCGCGATGCTGCGGGTTCATGTTCGCCTGCACCTTGAAGATAAATCCTGCCACGGCGGGATCATCCGGGTTTACCGGTTCGGGTGCTGCCGGCTGCGGCCGCGGGCTGGGCGCCAGATCACGCAGCGCCGCGATCAGTTCGGGCACGCCAAAATCGCGCAGCGCCGAACCAAAATAAACCGGCGTCAGATCGCCATGGCGATACCCGCCAAGATCGAACGGGGCGTACCCCGCCTGCGCCAGTTCCGCTTCCTCGCGCAGCGTCGCCAGGCCGTCGGCCGACAGCAATTCGTCGAGCTTGGGATCGTCCAGTCCGGTGACGACGACAGACCCGCCGTCGGCCGGCAGCAGCCGGTTATTCACCAGGTCGTACAACCCTTCGAACATTCCACCCATGCCGATCGGCCAGATCATCGGGCACACATCGAGCGCCAGCTGATCGGCGATTTCATCAAGCAAGGCGAAAGCGTCGCGGCCCTCGCGATCGACTTTGTTGACAAAGGTGATGATCGGCACCGAACGCAGCCGGCAGACCTCGAACAGCTTGCGCGTCTGCGCTTCGATGCCGCGCGCCGCATCGATCACCATCACCGCGCTGTCGACAGCCGTCAGCGTGCGATAGGTATCTTCGGAAAAATCCTCGTGCCCCGGTGTATCGAGCAAATTGAAGGTCAGACCTTCAAATTCGAAGGTCATCACCGAACTGGTGACGGAAATGCCACGCTGCTGTTCGATTTTCATCCAGTCCGATCGCGCGCGCCGCGTCGCCCCGCGGGCTTTGACCTCACCGGCAAGATGGATCGCACCGCCCGCGATCAGCAGCTTTTCCGTCAGCGTCGTCTTACCCGCGTCAGGGTGCGAAATAATCGCGAAGGTGCGCCGGTCGGGCCGTCCGGTGGGTCGATCGTTCATAATTTGGGAAGCCTGGAGGTTCGTCAATCGCGGCCCGTTAGCAGGCTGCGCGCCGTAAGGCGAATCTCGGTCGGGAATGTGGGGCGCGGCCGGCCACACCGGACGAACCGTAAACAAAAGAAAAGGGAGCCGCCCCGAAGGCCGGCTCCCCAATCTTTGCGTCGATCACTTCCGAAGAAGCGATCTTCGACCTTACTGACCCGAACCCGGACCGAAGGTGATTTCCACGCGCCGGTTCTGCGGCTCGCGGACACCATCGGCGGTTTCGACCAGCGGGCGGCTTTCGCCGAACGCTTCGGTCGACATCGCGGTTTCGGGCACGCCCTTGCCGGCCAGATAGGCGCGGGTGGCGTCAGCGCGACGCTGCGACAGGCCAACGTTATACTGGTCCGAACCCGACTTGTCGGCGTGGCCGGCAAGCATGACCGAAGCCGAACCGCCCTGTGCATAAGCAGCAGCGGCGTTGTCCAGAATGCTGGCGGCTTCCGGCGTGATCAGCGACTTATCCCAGTCGAAGAACACGATGAACGGACCCGGGACAGCAACCGGCGGCGGCGGCGGCGGAGCAGGCTCCGGCGGCGGCGGCGGCGGCGGCGGGGGCGGGGGCGGGGGCGGCGGAGCCGCTGGTTCGCCGAAGTTGAAGATCAGGCTGGCGAGCAGGCTGTGCGAACGGAACTTCGTCTTCGCATCGGCGCCGCTGGCGGCAACGAGCTTCACGTCGTCCACGTTGAAGTAGCGATACTTCAGGCCCAGATCGATCGAGCTGGTGACCGGAGCGCGAACGCCCGCGAGAACCTGCCAAGCGAACTTGGAATCGCTGTCGTCGATGAGCGTCGCACCGCCGAGGAGGCGATAGTCGCTGATCTTGACGCGGGCGATACCGACACCGCCGCCGACGAAGCCCTGCAGGCCATCATCGTCACCGAAGTCGAGCAAGCCGTTGAGCATGAAGCTGAGCACGGACGCATTGCCCGAATACTTGCTGTCATACGTGCCGGAAGGCAGGCCGCCCAAAGCGATCGACGTCTGATGCGAACCGACTTCGGAACGCTTGTAGCCGATTTCACCTTCAGCGCGGAAAACGCCGAAGTCATAGCCGATGATACCATCGACGTCATAGCCGGTCTTCTGATCAGAGGTCAGCGCGTCAGCCGCAGTGCCAATGTCAAACTTCAGGTCTTCGACGATCATGCCGCCGCCTTCGACGCCGACATACCAGGCACCATCACGCGCCATGGCAGGCGTCGCCAGCGCGGTGGTTGCGAGCGCGGCCATAATGGCGAGCTTACGCATATTAATCCCCTTTCAAAGCAGTTCCTCGCGGAAGCACTGCTACCTAACCAAACCGGACAATCCGCGCAAGCGGGCATATTCGGCATCTGTTGCGGAAATGTCTCACGGAACAAGCTAAAATGCTTCGCTGCGACATTGGTTACAGACGCGGCCTTAAACTCCTCTTGGCGGGGTGAGTTTCATTACGGGTGAAAAAAGTTTCATGTCTGGATCAGGCCATGGCTTGCGAGCGCCGCAATAATGGCCTGGATCGCGACACGGGATTGCGCATCGATGGTGCCGCCGCCCGATGGCGGCGCGATTGCGCTGCCGCGCTCGCCAACCACCTGCAACCCGGCCACCATGATGCCAAGGGTGGGCAATGGCGCCGCCTGCCACGCGTCGCCATCATGCCACACCCATGTGCCCGCCGGAACAAGCCAGGCCATTATTCCGGCCGCCGGCGTGATGAACCGCCAGCCGCCCTCCGTGCGGATCGCGATATCACCATCATGGCCCGCCCACGCGTCCGTTGCCGCCGGCGCCACGATCCAGCTTGCGCCGGTCGCGGGCGCCGCTGGCGGTGTGGCGATGTCCATCGCCTCCACCACGGGGTGCAGCACCGCGTCAATTCGGGCCAGCGCTTCATTATGGGCCATTTCCTTTTGCGCCTGGCCGGGGTGGATGAAGGGCAGTGCAAAACGTGCGGTCATATCCGCCATGGATCATCTCCTTTTCAGATTGCGAAGCTGGCCGATGCCGGCGCTGACAGGCCAGCCGCGCCAAGCTGGCTGACGGCAATGGAGATCGCCGACGCCGCCATCGCGCCATCAGCCGCCCGATCGACAGCGGCATACAGATAGCCGGGCGTGTCGAGATCGATCATGCGCGGGGTTCCCATCGACGGCGTCAGCGTCAACCGATAGCGTTCGGCTTCTTCGCCCAGCGGGGCATCGCCGCCATCGATCCATGGCCAGCCCGTCCGGCTCCGTCGGGTCCAGCCGATCGCCAGATCCCCATTGGGGCGACGATCGACACGCAGATGGACGGGCGACGGTGGCCGCAGCGCGCGCGCGCCGATCACCGCTTCGGCCATCACCGCCGCACCATCGCCCACGCCACTGCCAACCACCCTGATCTGCCCGCCGACCGCACCGGCCGGCAACTCGATCGGCAGCAGGCTCGCCGCCTCGATCAGCACGAACGGCTCGCCCGCCGCATGGCCGTTCGCCGCCGCTTCGGTCCCTCGCCGCCCCCGCCACAATTGCGACAGGCGATAGCGGCCGCCGCCCAGTGGCAGGCACCCGCCAAACTGGATCAGTTCGTCGCCGATCATCGCCAGGTTCGCGCCATTGGCAAGCGCTGCATCGTCCCGGCCGATCAGCACCATCCCGTCATGGAGCAACGCGACATCCACCACCGCATCGCGATCGATCAGCACCGCACTGCCCGGTGACAGCGCGGTTTCGGCCACGCCCATCACCGCCGGCGCGGCCGTCGGCCCAACATCCTGCCAGCTTGTTCCATCATCCATGCTGTAGCTCAGCGCCGCACGCCGCCACGCTGGCGACGGCCCCGCCGCCGCGATCCAGATATGCGGGCTGGTCGCCGCGATCGAATCGAGCGGCGGCAGATCCAGCAACGCCAGCCGGGTCGGCCCATGCGGGAAATCCGGTTCCAGCACCCCGCCGCCGGGCGCCGCCACCGCCCCGACACCGGCCGCGGCCACCCCGGCAAGCTTGAGTTCCAGCGCCATCCGATCGAGCGTCCAGCGGCTGATGCGCATCGGCGGCACCATCCCATCCACCTGCACCATCTGGCCGGGGCGCAAGGCCGCGCGCCGCCATGGCAGCGAAATCGTGCCGCTCGCCCGCGCAGCCCAGGCATCGGCCAGCCGGTGTTCGGCCACCGCCTTGGCAGCGCCCGCCGCCAGTGCCGCCGGCAGTTCGATCCGCTCCACCCGCCGGCCCGGGCCACCCCGCCGCGCACGCTGCAGGCCGGCCTGATAATCGCGGCCCGGTTCATAATAGGCCACCGCCACTTCATCGGGCAGCCCGCCGGCCGCTGTGCGATCGATCACGATCCGGTCGATCCGCTTGCCATCGGCACGCGCGCCCGTTTCCGCCACTGCGATCGCAATCGGGGCGGGCGGCACATCTTCCAGCAGCAGCCTTGTGCCATCGTCGCGCACCGCGACGGGGATCGCATGCGCCATTGTCTCGATTGCGCCGCGCACGCTGTCGCCGCTCGCCGCAAACCCGTCGAGCACCGCAGCCGTCGTCCCGCCAACCGCACCGGCGCTCAACGCATCGGCGATCCCCGCAACGCTCACCGGGCCAGCATCGGCTTCCACCTCGAAGGTGAGCGAAGGGATGTGGTTGCCATAATCGGCCAGCTGAAAATCCTCGAACACGGCATAAGCGATGCCGCGATGCGCCGGTGTCTGGCCGATCCCCTCGGCCGATGCGATCAGTGGATCGGGTGCCTGTCCCTCTCCGCCCGGATGCAGCCGGAACCCCGTCTCGCTCTTCCAGTCGCCGGCCGCCCCGCGCAGCAGCTTGCCGTCCGCCCAGATGCGATGCACCGCGCGGATCGGCCGTGCCGACAGCGCCACGGCAAAGCTCGCCGAATAGCTGTAGGTCGTCATCTTCGGCCGGCCCTTGCCCCCGCCCGAACGGTGGCGATCCTCGCGCAGGTCGGTTGCCCAGATCACCGTACCGGCCACCCGCATCCGGCCGAACAGCCGGGGGATCGCCTGCCCGTAATTCGATGTCTGGACGGCAAGTTCACCCAGCCGCGGCCCCTGCCGCTTGGGCGCGAACAGCCTCTGGTCGATCTGCTGGCCGATCGCAGCCCCGATCGCCCCGCCCACCGGCCCGCCAATCACCGATCCGATCGTCGTCAGCACCAGCGTCGCCATGCGTCACTCCTCAATCTTGGCGCCACGCCGCCAGCACCGGCCATGGCGGCCGCCCCGGCGTTTCGACGACCCGCCGCAGCCCGGCATCGGCATGGATGAAGCCGGTGCCGGTCAGCACCAGCAGATGGATCAGCCCCGGCCCGGTTTCGGCCATCAGCACATCGCCCGCTTTGGCCGTATCGGCCGCGATAAGCCGCAGCCCCGCCGCCTCGGCAAAGGCGCGCACCCGTTTGGCTCCCGTGCTGCGCAGCACATAATCGCGCGGCAATTCGCTGATCCCCAGGGCGATGCCGGCAAGGCCGATGCAATCCATGCCATCGGCCACGCTGCGCCCCTGCGGGCGGAACCGCGCGCCCAGGCACGCCCGCGCACGCGCCATGATCGCCTCGCTCATGCGCCGGGATAGCGGGTCAATATGTCGTTGCCGGGCAGATAGGGTTCGCCCCGGAAATTGGCGGCATTGGCAAAACGCCCGGCGCAGGTGGCGAGACTCTTGTCGCACCCCTCGCTGATTTCGACCAATATACTTGGCGCCATCGCGCCGGGCGGGGCCTCGCGCAGGGTCAGCCAGTCGCCGGTCGACGCCAATATCTGGCTGGTCAGTCCCGCATTCGGCCCGTCGATCCAGCGCAGCCGGCCATAGCCATAGGCGTTAGCCCCTCCGCCACCGGCCACCCGCAGCGTTACCGCATCTGCAACCTCCTGCACCGGCGCCCACCGCCGCCGCCCCGCCATATCCACCCGGCAGCGCCGGTCGCCCAGCTCCGCGCGGCATTCGGGCGAAGTATGTTCCACCACCGGTTGTTCGAGCAGCGCGGTCGGCCCGCGCAGTTCGGCCGTGAACTGGCCATCGCGGACCGCGACATCGCCCAGTTCGCCCCGCGCCAGCAGCAGCGCTTCACCTGCCGGGTTGGTCCAGTCGACCGCGAACAGCCGCACCCGCGCGCCATCCCACCGCCCTTCGGCCAGATCCTCGCCCCGGATCGCGTCGTTCGAAAGCGCGCCGCTGATATCCAGCGTATCCACCTCGAACCCGTCGGACAGGCTGATCGACGATGGCAGCATCCCCGGCGCGGCGCGATAGATCAGCCCGCCAATCGCCAGATCGCGGTCATGCGCGGTGAAGCCCAGCGCCACGCCATCGCGCCGGTCCAGCCGCCAGCACAAGGCGATCGTGGTGAGTTCGGGGTCCAGCCAGTCGGCCATGCTCAGCCCTCCCGGATTTCAACCAGCGGCACCGACGCCACTTCACCCGCCGCAAAGGTGGCCAGCCCCGTCTCCAGCCGATCCTCGGCAAAGCGCACCGGCACATCGAACAGGAACCCCGCCGTCACCCGCGCGGCCACAGGCGGCGCCACATCGAACGCGATCATTCCGCCGTCGGCCAGCGCCCAGCCGCTCGTTCGTTCCACCCCATCCACGGCCACGCGCACGCTGCCCGCCACCGGCCGGGTGATCCGTCGCATCTGATCGCCGTACATCTTCACCAGCGCGAAGCGCATCGCCACGCCGTCGCCCGTGCCGATCGCCTGATCGCCAGCCCCCGGCGCGCCCGTCATCCTCCAGCTGCTATGATCCAGCGGATCGCGGAACCGAAAGCCGCGCGCCGCGCCATGCCTTGCCCGGAAAAAACCGATCAGCGCCTCCACATCCGCCTGCGATCGCACCCCCGGCCCGGCATCGAAACGCAGCCGGGCGTCCGCCCAGTCGGCGTTGCGCTGTTCGCGCCCGGCGGCCGTCGTCACGATCGCGGTGGAGAAGCATGGTTCCACCGTCGCCCGCCGGCCGATCGCGATCGGAAAATCCATATCATCGAACGCCTGCACCCTGCCCTCCTCATCCCCGATCGCAAATAATGTGAAACCGTCGCGCATCGCCTGCGGCAGCGCCCAGACGAAGGTTTCCGCCGTGCCCCGCGCTTGGGCTGCAAAGGCCGCATCATGGATCGCCCGCCACTGCGCCCGGTCCCCGGCATTCAGCACGAAACCCGAAAAATAATGTTGCTGCTCAATCGGGTAATCGAGCCGTGCGCCAGCCTCGGCCACGCCATGCGCGGTCCGCCCGTCAGCCCCCGCCGTCACCCAGTCATAATCCTCCAGTTGCAGCCGATCGAACGCCGGCCGTGCCCAGCCCAGCGGCACATTGGCCCGCTTCACATCGGGTGCTGTCTGATCGAGCACGGAGGGCAGATAGACCAGGATCAGCACCTCGCCCCCCGGCGCTTCCGCCTTCACCGCATCGCGCAACGCGTGCGTGGACGCCGCCAGCACCTCGCCCGCCTGATCGAGCAAGGCGCGGCGTGGCCCATCCTGCGGCCCGCGCACATCGGCGATCGAAACCGGGCTGCCCCCCAATGCCGCGCGCGCCGCCGCATCATACAGGCAGATCCGCCCGTCCGCCGGCATCACCCACCACCAGGGTTCGCCGATCTGGAATTGCACCGGAAGCCCGGCCGCCTTGGCGATCGCGACAAAGCCCCGCGCCACCGCCTGCAAATATCCCATCGCATCACTTTGCGCGGGCGACAGCAAGGTCGACGGGGGCGACCACCCGGTCAGCGCCGGATCGCCATTTTCCGCGCGCTGTTTCCAGTCTTCGGGGCAATGCTGGTCGAGCAGTTCGTAGGATAGCGACCAGATGACCGCATAGCCCAGCGCCTTGGCTATCGCTGCGAAATCGCGGTGCCAGGCGGCGCACGGCGCATTGATCGCACCACCGCTTAAGCCCGCCAGATATTTCCCCGCCGCCGCATCCCAGTGCAGCCGGGGAAAATGGCTCATCCCCACATAATGGTTGATCGTCCCGCGATAGCCGAGCTGCAATATATTGCGCAGCATCCGCGCCGGGGCGAGGTGATAGAGATCGTCATAGCCGGTCGCGATCCGCATCCCATGCGCCGGCACGATCCCGTCGCCGATCGCCAGCACCGATCCCGGCCCGTCGCAGGCGATGTCGGACAGTTCAACCCACCCCTCCACCGGCGCCGGCAACGGCGCATCCGTCTCGTCGAACCCCGGCGCCACCAGCGAGATGAACATCCGGTCGATATCGCCCGCCCACAGCGGGTCCGCCTCGCCCGGCAGCGTAAATCCGCCCGCCATGGCGGCGAAATCCAGCGTGACAACCGCGTCGTCAGGATCACCCTCGGCATAATTCCACAGCCGCACATACCAGGCGCGCGGATGGCCGTTCGCGTCACGCCCGTCGATCGTCAGCACCGGGCCGTTGATCGCATCCAGCGGCAGCACCCCGCTGGATCGCCAGCGAAACCGCAACGTGCATTCGCGAAAATCGCGCGCCGTTTCATACGCCAGCAGCGGATGGTCATCGCCATCCTCACTCGCCCAGATCAGCCCGGCCAGATCGCTGCGCCGATGAAAGGCCGCATCCACCCGCAACATATTCGGCGCGGGTGTCGTCACTGCCGCCATCATCGGTCGGGGAAAATTCACCGTCCAGAAACGCGGGTCGAACCGCTTGATGAAACCCGTCTCCAGCGCGTCGCCGCGTGTCGCCAGTCGCCAACCCATGCCCGCCCCCTTCAGCCTTGCGCTGCTTCGAGTGCGGCACGCACTGCCCGCGCCACCTGCCTGCCCGATCGCGCCAGCGCCTGCGGTTCGCCGCCACCCGGCGCATTGATGCTGATCGCGACGCGCACGTCGCGCCCGCCGCCGCCGTTCGCCAGCGGCTCGATCCGCCCGCTGGCTGTCGGCACGAACAATTCGGGGCCGCGTTCCCCCACCATATAGGCGGCGCCGGGGCTGACAGGTCCCCCGGTCGCGCGGCCCGGCAGGCCCATCGCGCTCAATACCTGCACCCCGGCCTGGATCAGCCCGGCCATGCCGCCGCCGCCACCGGCGCCGTTATTTCCGCCACCGCCGCCCAGCGCGTTCATTCCCGCCTGCATTGCCGCCGTCGCGATTTCGGCCATCACCGCCAGCGCGACGCGGCGCAGATCATCGAACCCCAGCTTGCCGGTGCGCACGGCCCGGCCCAGCGCATTTTCGATCATTTCCCCGGCACGGTCCGCACCCGCGCCCAGCGTCCCTTCCAATTGGCCGCGCATATCCGCCACGTCGCGCGCCAGCCCGCTGGTGTCGGCGCGCACGCTCACCACCAACCGTTCGATTTCCTCATCCATCGGGAAACATCTCCTTCAGCCGCGCCAGTTCGACGGGGCCAGCGGCAGGCCCATCGGCCCCGTGCCCCGCCAGCGCATCGAAGACCGCCGCCAGTTCAGCGGGCGTCGCCCGCCAGAAATCGTCCGGCCGCCAGCCCAGCAGCGCGCCCGCCAACCCCGCCAGCCGCGCCGCGCTCTCGGCGAACGGCATCACCGCCCCTGCAATATCTGGCCGATCAGGGCTTTCAGCGCCGGGGTCGCCTGCACCAGCCCGCCCGCCAGCACCGCTTCGCCAAAGCCGTCGCGCTCCACGCCTTCGGGCCGATCGATCGCGCAATGCCAGAACAGGGCCACCATCTCGGCCAGCGCCAGCCGGCCATCGGCCGCGCGTTCGACCATCGCGAACAGCGGCCCGATTTCGCCTTCAGCCGCCACCAAAGCGGCAAAACTCGGCCGCAGCGTTACAGTGTGGCCATGGATCGCAAGCGCGGCCTCGCCGCGCGCCGGGTTCACAACGACACCACCGCGCCGGAACTTTCCAGCGCCAGCGTGTAGGTGCGCTCGCCATTGAAATCGCCGCTATAATCCAGCCGGGTCAGCAGGAACCGCCCCTGCATCTGTTCGCCACCTTCGAAACTCAGCCGATAATCGTCGATCAGGCCGGCCAGCGCATTGGCCTTCAACCGCGCCTCGGCGGACGATCCGGTGAACACGCCACTGCCCGCCACCGATACCGATCGTACGCCCGCACCCGACAGCAATTCGCGCCATCCGCCCGAGTCCTTGGACGTGATCGTCACCGCTTCGCCATTGATCGACATCTGCGTCGTGCGCAGCCCAGCCACCGTTGCAAAGGCCGGCGTCGCCGCCCCATTGCCGATCTTCAGCAGGAACGCGCTGCCCTTTTCCGCCGCCATTTGCTTCTCCTTTGGAAAATATCCGCCATCGCCAGCCGATCAGCCGATCAGCCGATCAGCCGCGCCCGATATTCGATGATCCCCGCCCACGGTCCGGCCGCATCGCGGATCACGCGGGATCGCAGGAAGATCAGGCTCACCAGTTCGGCCTCGGCCACCACATCGATCCCGTCGATTGCGGCCTCGGCCTCGGCCATCAGGCCGTGCAACCGGGCCGGGCTGCCACCATCGTCCCAGATCGAAATCGCCAGCCGATGTTCGCGCCCACGGGCGGTCTTGTGGCTCCAGTCGCTGCTCGCCCAGCCACCGATCGCGACATAGGGAAAGGCCGCGCGCGCCGGCGGGCCATCGAAAATCCCGCTCACGGCATCCCCCAGCCCCGGCCGTGCGGTGATCGCCGCCACCAGCGCCGCCTGCAACGCCATCGCGCTCATGCCCGCCTCCCGATCCGCGTCCCAAAGCCGCGCAGCCGCCCGTCAAACGCCAGTGCCCGCGCCAGCCCGCGGCCGGGCAGCGCATCGCCATCCTCCACCGCCTCGGCCTGCACACCCGCCGGCAGATCGGCTTCGATCGCCTCGCGCAGCCCGTCGATCAGCAGCGCCACGCGCTTATCGGCCGCCTCCTTCATGCGCCGCATCATGCTTCCTCCTCGCCCACAACAAGGATGCGATCGGGTGTGGCCGGATCGGCGGTCACACCGCGCACCCGGATCACGCCCCCGCGCCAGCGGATGCGATCATCGACCGCCACATCGGCGCCATGGCGCACCGTCACCCGCCAGCGCGGCCGCGCGCGGATCGCTTCGCCATCGATCAGCGCGCCCACGCCCACCGGCTCGATCGCCGCCCAAAGCGTCGCCACCGTAACCCAGTCGCCAACAGCCCCGCCCAGCGCATCGCGCGCCGCCGTCCGCCGTTCGATCCCGATCCGCTGGCGCAACCGCCCGGCCAGTTCCTTGGCGCCACTCACAGCCGCATCCGCCGATAGGGCCGCCACAGGGCTGCCACCGCCGCTGGCGGGCCACCATCGTCCGGCCCGTCGCGATGCGTGTAAAGGTGCGCCACCAGCCGCAAGATGCCCTGCCGCAACGGTTCGGGCACGGCGTTCCAGTCGGCCGCCATCCCCGCTTCATAGGTCACGATCACCCGCCCCGCGATACCCGCCCGGTCGATCCGCACCCAGCCGTCGCCATCCGCATCGATATCGATGGCATAGGCATCCACCGGCAGCGCGAACGCCGCCCCTTCCGCCGGCAACCCGTCGATCCCGGCGATGCTGCGCACCGGGCGCTGGCCCAGCCGCTGCCACCCGCCCGAACCGGGCAGCGTCTCGCTCACCAGCCGCACCAGCAGCGCCTGGCCGATAAACTGTTCGCACAGTGCGCTGGCGCTGCGGATCAACCCGGCCAAAAGGCCATCCTCCTCCTCGCCGTCGATCCGCAGCCAGGCGCGGGCCTCGGCGATCCCCACCGCCGTCAGCGGTGCTGCATCCAGCGCGATCATCAGCGTTGCTCCACGCGCAGCGCGAGCGATCGTTCGTCGATCCCGCCGTCGGACAGCACGACCTGGCAGGTCGCCCGATACACATGCCCCGGCACCCCGCCCGAAAGCCGCGCCCGCGTCCGCGCGCCATCGATCGCATCGTCGGCGATCACCAGCCCGCCGGGTTCGGCAGGGGCCACCGCCCAGTCGCTTTCCGTCACGGCGCGGCCGTCCAGCCGGGCGCCCCAGTCGATCAGATAATCGACGGTCGCGTCCGGGTCCTTCAGATGAATGGTCATGGGATGGTCCCCCTTCAGGCCGCGGCATTCGGGATCGGATCGGCACGCCGCCAGCTCGCCCCGATCAGGTCGATCGATCCGCTCATCGGCACGCCGGCCAGCCAGCGAATGCCGATCATCACGCCCGAATTGGAATTTCCGGTCGGCACCACGGGGAAGTCGATCTCGTGGAGGCCATCGAGCTGCGGCAGCCTGTCCGCCGCTACCAGCGATGCCGTCGCGGCATTCGAACCGAGATAGACCAGCGTGCTCGGGCTGACATTGACGGTCGCCGCATAAATGCCGGCACATCCGGCAAGCGCGTTGCAGGCCATCAGCGCCGACGCGCGCATCGGCATAGTGCCAAGGGGATCGAGCAGGACGTTGCGGCGCACGTTCATATCGCCATTGCTGGTCGGCGTGCCGCTGAACGTGATGCGCACCGCCTGCCACCCGGTCGATCCCGCGTGGCTTTCCAGCGCGCCGCATGTCGCAACGGTAAAGCCCACGCTCAGCGTGCCGGAAAGCGCCCCATATGCCGTCCAGCCCAAAGGCGGCGTTCCGCTGATCGTCCCCGTTCCGCCATTGGTGATGCTGCTGGTGCCGCCCAGCGATACCGTCCGGCCGTTCGCGCCCAGGATATTGCCGCGCGGGGCATTGGCGACGTCATAGTCGTCACCCAGATATAATGGCCCGCGCTGGCGCGGCCGATAAAGCGCCTGCAGGATCGGCGCGAGCGCATATTGCTTGCGGTACGCGCCGAAAGCGTTGCCGTGCAGCCCGTCCGCCGCCATGGAAAAGGCGGCCCCCGTCGCGCCCCCAGTCGGGGTATAGCTTGTGTTGCCCGATGCCGGATCGAGCCACCAGCCCGCGCTGTCGCAATAGATCGCGTCGGCAACGGACGCCGCATAATCGGCATAGCCACGGTTGAGCGCGATCAGCTTGCGCGCCGTCGGCCCGTCCAGGCCCGTTCGCGGGTCGACGTTCATGACGATCAGGAAACGGCCGCCCGCCGCCCGGAACGCATCATGATATTTGCGCAGATTGGCCAGCACCGTTTCGGGCGCAAAGCCCGACAAGACGATATCGTTGGTGCCGATCGTCAGCAGCATGTCCACGGTCGATCCGGTCGCCACCGCGGCGGAAACCGCCGCCCGCATGGCCGCCAGTCGCGCCGGGTTGGTCAGGCCGGTGGTCGCCTGCGTGCCGGTGGTCGATCCGCCAACGCCGAAATCATGGCTGCCGATCCACACGTCGATCGGCGTTCTGGCGTTCACCCAATAAGCGGCGGAAACCGGTTCGAATGTCTTGCTGTCGCCTTCCATCATCAGCCGGGCCATCGGCCTCGCCAACAGCGGCGGCACACCGGCCAGCGCATGGGCACGCAATTGCGCGGGGGTAACGGCCACATTGCCGCCGGCTTGTACGGCGGGCAGCAGTTCACTGCCGCCAAGCGCCGATGCCGGTGCCAGCGCGGAAATCTTGGTCGATGGCATGAAGGATCACTCCAGGATGATAAGGCCGTCGTCCTCAAGGAGCAGGGCAAACCCGTCCTCGGCGAGCAGGCTGAAGGGCGATGGCGGGGGCGCGGTGCCACCGGCGCGCCGCCGGGGCAGCGCGGGCGCGAAGCCGAAGCCGACACGCATGGCCGGCGCCTCAGTACAGGCCGAGCAGGTCGCCGGCGGTAGTGCCGGTCGCCCGCACATGGCTGGCGCGGATCGGCAGGATCGACCCCGCCGGCACCGCCTTCCACACATGATCGGCACTGTCGCGCAACGCCCGCATCGTCACGTCGCCGGCACTGCCGACATAGATGGCCTTGGGAATATCGGTCAGCGGGTTGCTGTTGTGGGGGGTGATGGCCAAAGCGCGCGTTGCCGGCGCATGGGCCGCATCCGCGCTCGCGGCGAAGGCGTCTGCCATATCGGTCTCCGATCGGAATCAAGGAATGGATTGTCCGCGCCGCGCGAACCTTGAAGGGGGCATGGGTCCGCGCGGCGCGCTTCGCGGCGGGGCCAATTCGCCCGCCCGCGAAAGGGGTGTCGTCAGTTCGTCGCGAACTTCATCAGCTTGATCGCTTCGGAATTGCTCACCGCGCCGCCCACCCGCTTGGCGGCGTAGAAGTGGACGAACGGCTTGTTGCTGTAAGGATCGCGCAGGATCAGCGTTTCGGCGCGCTCCGTCACCAGATAGCCGGCGCGGAAATTGCCAAACGCGATGGCGTAACTGTTGGCGGCGATATCGGGCATGTCCTCGGCCTCGATCACCGGATAGCCCAGCAAGGTATCCGGCCGCCCTTCGGCCAGCCCCGGCTGCCACAGGAATGCGCCATCCGCCGTCTTGAACTTGCGGATCACCGAAAGCGTCGCCGAATTCATCACGAACGCCGCCCCCTGGCGATAAGGCGATCGCAGCGACTGGATCAGGTCGACCAGCCTGTCCTGCGGGTTACTGGCGATAAAGCCCGCCGCAGCCCCGCTCGCCACATATTGCAGCGTGCCGAACGCGCGCACGCCGTCCGCCTCGTTGGTGATCGGCCCGGCCAGAAAGCCCTTGGGCTTGTCGGTGCCGTTGCCCGAAACGAACGCCGCCCCTTCGGCACGGGCGAACTCGGTGGCGATTTCACCCGCCAGCCAGCTTTCCACGTCGAAGCGGGCATCATCCAGCATCGCCTGGCTCGCCGCCGGATTGGCATAAAGGTCGCCCGCCGGTGGCGCGATTTCGGCAAAGGTGGGCGTCGCCGTCACCGGCCGCGCACCACCTTCGGATGCCCAGCCCGATGCCACGCCGCCGGTCGTCACCAGCTTGCGATAGCCGGCCGATCCCACCTTCACGACATTGGCGATCGCGCGGATCGGCGAAATCGCCTTCAACGTCCGGTCGATCACCTCGTCAATCTCGCGCGGCACGGCAAAACCGCCCTCGCTGCCGCTGGTGCCGGCAAAGCTCTTGGTTTCCACCTCGGCGCCCTTGCGCAGATAACCGTCGACAAAGGCGCGCCGTTCGGGCGAGCCATCCGCCTTCGCGCCGCTCAGCACCGGCCGCCCGGCCGTGGCCGCCTGCTGATCGATCCGCGTGCGCATCGCGCCCAGTTCGGCACGCAGTTCGGCCACCTCGTCCACCCGCGCCGCCGCATCGAAGCTCGCTTCCAGCGCGTCCGCTTTCACTTCGTAGGTTCCGTCCATATTCGTCTCCTCCGTCAATCCTGCTCCGCCACCGCATGCACCCGGGCTTTCGGCTGCATCGGGAACGTCACCAGCGACACCTCGATCAGATCGAGATCCTTAAGTTCACGAGTTGTTCTTTCCACGCTGCCGCGCACGCGATAGCCAAAGCTCAGGCCTTCCACCGCGCGGTCGCGCAGCAGCGCCGCCGCCTCGCGCGCTGCTGCCGATCGGGTGGAAAGCCGGCCGATCACGCGCAGGCCGCGGGCATCCTCGCTCAGATATTCGATCCGGCCGATCGGCTTGGCGGGATCGTGCTGCCACAGCAGCGGCACGCCGGCTGGCCCGGCCGCCACCGCCCGCGCAAACGCCCCCGGCCGCACCACATCGCCGCCCCGGTCGACCCGATCGAACACCGCCGCATAGCCGGCGAAGCGCACCGTGCTCACCCCCGCGCCAGCCCGATCAGCCCCATCTTCACCGCCAGCCCCAGCAGCAGCAGCGCCAGCATGATCCGTATCGCCCATCCGATCACCTCGTTCCTCGCGGTGCGCTTGGCATCGCGCCACGCCCCCAGCAGTTCGCGCAATTCGCCGATGTCGCCGCGCGCCGCCGGATCGGCCAGGCCCAGCCGCTCCATCGCGCGGCGCGCGCCCGTCTCGCTCGCTTCCTCGGCCAGCGCGCGCACCGTCACCAGCGGCACGCCTCCGGCCTCGGCCTGCGCCATCAGCCGGGCCAGCATGTCCAGTTCGGCGGTCATGGCGTCACCCGTGGGGCAAAACCCAGCATCTCGCGTTTCTCATCAGCGCTCAGGAAATCGGCCTGCGCCGCCATCCGCCACAAAGGTTCGCGGTCGCTATGCAGTTCGGAAATCCGGTCGAGGTCGACGGCGATCGCCAGATCCGGCCACCACGCCCGCAAGGCCTGGCCCATCCCGTCCAAAATGCGCCCGGCCATCGGCAGGATCGTCAGCCGCCAGAAAGCGCGGTTGGCCTCGGCATAATTGGCGTAAGTATTGTCCCCCGGCTGGCCCAGCATCATCGGCGGCACGCCAAAGGCCAGCGCGATTTCGCGCGCGGCATTGGCCTTCAGCGCCACAAAATCCATGTCGGCAGGCGAAAGGCTGAGCGATTGCCAGCGCAGCCCCCCTTCCAGCAGCATCGGCCGCCCCGCATTGCCATGGCCGGCAAAGCTTTCTTCCATTTCGGCCTTCAGCCGGGTGAATTGTTCCGCGCTCAGCGCAGCGCCCGGCTCACCCGGATCATAGACCATCGCCCCCGATGGGCGGGCCGCATTGTCCAGCAGCGCCTTGTTCCAGCGGGTGGCGGCATTGTGGATCGCCACTGCGCCGGCCGCCGCATCCAGGCACCCCAGCCCATATTGATCGTCGATCGGGTTGAATCCGCGCAGGTGCACGATCCCCGGTTTGCCCATCCCGTCATGGATCGGCAGGCGCTGCACCGCTGCCCCCACCCGATAGCAATAAGCCGAAGGCCACCCTTGCGCGTCGGTTTCGGCCGTCACCCGTTCGGGCCGCAGCACATGCAGCCGCAACGGATCGCCATCCATGTCGCAGGCAATCGTGACATAGCCATTGCCGTGCAGCAGCAGGTGGATCGCCATCGCCTCGATCGCCGGTTTCAGCAGATCGGCCACCGTTTCCGGCGCGCCCGTCACCACCAAACTCAGCGATCGCACGCTTTCACCCACCAGCCGGATCGCGCGCTGCGCCACCGGATTGCTGTTCAGCGCATCGCGGATCTGCCCGTCATAGCTGCGCGGCCACGCCGCATCAGGCACCCAGTCCGTCATCGTGCGGGCCAGCGCCGGCCGTGCCGGGGCGCTGCCGCTTTTCCGTCCGAAAAGCCGCATGGATTCTCTCCACCAATTTTGAAACAATCAGACGTGCAGCCGCTACAGCCGTCGCATCGCCGGTCGCGCTTCGGGGCCGAGCATCAATTCGGTGAACGCCCACACCAGCGCATCGGCGCGGTCGGGCGATCGGCTCGGCCCCTCATATCCTCCGCCGGCGATCAGCCCAGCCATCTCGTCTTCCAGTTCGGGAAACGCGCCCACATGGAACGCCCGCCCCGCTTCGTACAAAGCCGCTACCGGCTCGGCCCGCGCGCTTTTGCCGTGCGATGCGTGCACCAGCCGCACCGGCAGCCGTTCGTCGGCCGCGCGCAACACGCTGGCCACCATTGCCCCGCCATTATTCGCCTCGGCAATCACCCGATCGGCCTTGTGCGCCTCTGCCGTGCGCGCCACCACGCGCGCCCAGCCTTCCGGCCCCAGCCCGCTCACGCTGGCATCGGCCAGCACATAGCCGCGCCGATCCTCGCCCAGCGCCACCACCACGATGCCGCACGCATCACCCCCGCCCGCCCCCGCCGGCGGATCGACGCCGACAACGATGCGGGCAATCCCCGGCATGGCCCGCGCCCGGCACCGTTCGATCAGCGCCCGGCTCCACAACGCCCCCGCCGCTTCCTCGATCAGTTCGCCGTCCAGTTCCTGCCGGCCCAGCCGCGTGCCGCCATAAGTGCCCTCCATCGCCGCGATGAAATCGGGCGGCAAATGCGGCTTGTTGTCGGTCATCTTGCCCCGCGTCACATGCACGCCGGGTTCGGCCACCAGCCGCTGCACCAGCGCCACCGGCCGGGGCGTCGTCGTCGCCACCACGCGCGGCTTGCGGCCCAGACGCAGGCCCATCATCAGATTGTCCCACGTCTCCTCGCCCGCCGGCCATTTGGCGATTTCGTCCGCCCAGCCATAATGGTGCTGCGGACCGCGCAAACTATCCGGGTCCGCCGCCGAATACAGATACGCCACCGCCCCGCCAGGCCAGCGCAGCCGCCGCAGCGACGGTTCCCACTCCGGCCTCTGGCCCGGCGATGCGATGCTCAGCAGCCCGCTTTCGCCCTCCACCATTACCGCGCGTGCTTCGGCCAAGGTCGCGGCCACCAGCGCGATCCGCGCCCGATCGTCGGCTTCCGCCTTCGCCCGCACCCATTCGGCGCCCGCCCGCGTCTTGCCAAAGCCCCGCCCCGCCAGGATCAGCCAGGTCCGCCAGTCGCCCGCTGGCGCGCGCTGCGCGGGCCGCGACCAGAATCGCCACGACCAGTTGAGCGCCCGCCGCTCGCTGTCGGCCATCCGCGCCAGCAATCGCGCCCGTTCATCCGCCGGCTGATGCGCCAGCCGTTCGGCCTGCGACAGGCTGGCAAGCGGTGGCCCGCTCATTCCTTCGCCTCGATCCGTTCGTGCATTTCGGCCAGCTTTTCTTCCAGATCGGCGCTGGCCGCATCGGGATCGCCAACGGTTCGGCCCTGCGCCGCCGCCTGCACGGCCCGCACCGTATCGCGGTGCAGCCGCAGCAGCATCAACGCCATCCGGCTATCCGGCAGCAGCACTTCGCCCCTGGTCTCGCCGCCATGTACGATCGGCGTCGGCGTGCCGCTAAGCGCCCGTTCCAGCAGCAGCAATTCCACCCGTTCATACCCCTGCACCAGCGCCGCTTTCCATTCGGCGTGGAATTCGGGGCAGCGCTTGCGCAGGCTATAAAGGCCCTGTTCGCTCATCCCCACTGCGCGCACCGATGCGCGGACGTTGGCGGTCGCCGCCAGATGCGCCAGAAATCCCTCGCGCTTGGCCTTGGTCCAGTGGCTCGCCCGCACCTTGCGGTTGCCGTTGTCGATTTCGTCCATCACCGCACCTCCCGGAACAAGGGTGGCAACAAAAAGGGCCGCGGTGATTGCTCACCCCGGCCCGAACGCATTTTTCCAGCTTGCGATATATGTACCCAAACAGCGCACCGCTGTCAAGAGCTATTATCCTATTTGGTTATACCGCCGCGTTTCTCCAACGCCGCCCGTTCCAGTGCGATCCATGGCGCGATCGATGGGCGCGCGTGCATCGCCGCGATATAGGCCGCCACCTTCGGATGCTTGTCCGCATCAATCGGCGCACCGACATGGCCGAAATTCACGAACGGCTGCGCCATCGCGATATCCGCCAGGGTCAGCCGGTCATCCACCAGGAACCCCGAATCGGGGATGCGCGCTTCCAGGAAATCGATCAGCGGCGGCAGTTCGTGCGTCTCGGCATGGTCCGCCTCGGCCAGATTGCCCTCGCGCTTCAGGAAGATCGGGCTGACCACGCGGTTGAAGAACATCTTGCGCATGCAGGTGGTGAACACCGTATCGGCGATCTCATCCCACCAGATCGCCCGCGCGCGCGATCGCGGGGCGGCGGGGATCAGCGCCGGTTCGGGCTGGATCGCGTCCAGATAGGCGACGATCGCCGACGAATCCGAAATCGTGAAATCCCCGTCGCGAAACCCCGGCATCAGGCCAAACGGACTGGCTTCGCGAAATTCGGGGTCATCGGCCTGCAACCCCAGCGTTTTCAGGTCGATCGCAAGGTTCTTTTCCGCCGCAAAGACCAGCACCTTGCGCACGAACGGCGACATCGAACTTCCATAGACGATCATGGCGATCTCCTCTCCCGGCAGGCGTTGCAAGCATCCTACACCCAACCCGCGTTCAGCTCGATCGCGTCGGATCGGTCAGCGGATCGGCCATGTCCTGCGCGCCCGGCGCGCGCGTCGATGGCAGGGATCCCGTCTGCCGTTCGATCCTGCGGTGAACGACGGGCGGTTCGGCACTGTTGTGCAGCGCGCGGATCCGTTCGAAATTGGCGACATCCGCCTGCGTCCGGCGGCCCTGATGGCGCACATAATCCAGCCAGGTCGGCACATGATAGCGTTCGATCCACAATTCGGCGTCCGCCAGATCGCGCAGCAACGTCCAGTGCCGCGCACCATCGCGGATGCGGATGCGGCGGCGTTCGTTCATCGCCGCCAGAAATTCGATCACGTTGGCCGGCGCGATGCGATATTCGATGGTGATGACAATCGGCCCGCTGCTCGGTTGCACCGGCACCGCCGTCTTCGGCTCGGTCCAGCGGCTGACGGGATCGAGGTTGAGATGCTCCACCTGCGGCAATGCCAGCCTTAGCCCCAGCAGCAACCCGCCGCCCTGCAACAGCCCCGCCGCCAGCAAGGCGGCACGCACACCATGATCCTCGGCGATCTCGCCGAACAGCCAGGCGCCCAGCGCCATCCCGCCAAATGCCGCCATCTGGTACAGCGCCAGCGCGCGCGCCACCACCCAGCGCGGCGCCGCCATCTGCACCGTCACGTTGAATGTCGACAGCGCCAGCACCCAACCGCCGCCGGCTACCGCCAAGGCCAATATCGTCAGCACGGTGATGTGGCTCAGCCCCGTGGCGACAGCCCCCACCGTCAGCGCCAAGGTCGCGATGCGCACGATGGTTTCGGTGGAATATCGTGCACGCAGCCGCCCGCTGGTCAGCGCACCGCCCACCGCCCCCAGCCCGAACGCGCCCAGCAGCAGGCCATAAACCAGCGGCCCGCCGGTGATCAGATCGCGCGCCACCAGCGGCATCAGGGCCGGCACCGCGCTCGCCGCGATGCCGAACAAGGCCGCCCGCAGCAGCACGATCCGCAACGTGGGCGACATCGCCGCATAGCGCACCCCCGCCGCCATCGCGACGCCCAGCGTTTCGCGCGGCAGCAATCGCGGCGGGCGCACCGGCCGCCACCGCGCCAGCACGATGATCAACCCGACATAGCTGACGGCATTCACCGCGAATGCCGCCGCCGGCCCGGCCGCGGCCACGATCAGCCCGCCGATCGCCGGTCCCACGCTGCGCGCGATGTTGAATCCCATGCTGTTATAGGCCACCGCATTCGGCAAGGCGGCGCGCGGCACCATATCGCCCACCGATGCCTGCCACGCCGGCCCGTTGAATGCCGTGCCGCACCCGATCAGGAAGGTGAAAGCCAGCAGCAGCCACGGGCTGAGCGCGCCCGTCCACGCACAGATCGCCAGCACCAGCGATACGATCAGCATGAAGGTCTGCGCCCACAGCATCACGATCCGCCGGTCGAGATTGTCGGCCACCGCCCCGGCCCACAGCGACAGCAGCATGATCGGCAAGGTCGTCGATGATTGCACCAGCGCCACCATCGTCGGTGAAGGCGCCAGCGACGTCATCAGCCATGATGCGCCGACAGACTGGATCAGCCCGCCGAAATTGGATGCCATGCTGGCGATCCACACCGCGCGAAAGATCGCAAACCCCAGGGGGGAGACGGGTGCGGAATCATCGGCTTGGGCAACGGGTGCGGCCATCGCCTATCGATGCGTCAATTCGGGCACCGCTGCCAGCCCCTATGGCGCGCGCGCCCGATATTCACACGGCTCGATCATCGGCAGGGGGCGCATCGCGTGATGGACGGGCCAGCCAGGCACGCGTCGAACATCATGGCGGTCAGCCGGCCAGCGATGCAATGGCCCATCCGCGCACCTGTCTGCGATATCGAATGCGCCAGCCGGCTGATGTCCGCACCAGCTGATCCTCGTACCAGAGGCCACTGAGTGACGTCTGCTCGCCACCGTCCGCCGCCAGCGCCGTCATCGGCACGATCGCGGCCGATCGCGCCTTGGCCTGGTCCCCGTCGATATCGACGATCACCGTCGAAACCATATGCTGGGATGCGATCAGGCTATCCAGGACGGGGGCCAGAAAGGCTTCCAGTTCGCCGGCCGTCCCCTTCGGTCCGCCAAAGGCGGTGAAATCCAATGTCGCATCATCGGTGAACACCGCATGGAAGGCCGGCCAGTCTTTCTGGTCCAACGCGTGGCAATAACGCGCCAGCAACTCGTTGATCTCCAGCCTGTCGGCCACATCCCGCATATCCACGTGGATACTCCTCCCTTTGCCCCGCTGTAATCCGGCCGCAGCGGCATAGAATGGATGGGCGCACGCCTCCATGGCATTATCAAGTCTTCGGGGGGCCGCGAAGGAGCCGGCCATGCAGATCGCAATCCTGACATTCGATGGCTTTAACGAGTTGGATGCGTTCACCGTCCCCGCCATCCTCAACCAGTTGCACGCCCGCAACTGGGCCGCCCACGTCACCGCGCCGGCCACGCGGGTCACATCGATGAACGGCATCGTGGTCGAACGCCAACGCCCGATCGACTTTGCCGCCGAGGCCGATGCCGTGATCATCAACGGCAGCAACCGGATGCATGACATCGCCGCCGATCGGGCGCTGCTCGGCCAGATCCGGCTCGATCCGGCGCGGCAGTTGATCGGCGCGCAAGGATCGGGCGCATTGCTGCTGGCTAGGCTTGGCTTCACCCAGGGCGTTTCGGTCTATGCCGATGGGACGGGCGCGCCCTGGATCGCCGAATCCGGGCTTCCCGCAAGCGACAATCCGTTCCACGCCGCCGGCCACATCGCCACCGCGGGCGGCGGTTCGGCGGCCCTCTACCTCGCCGCATGGCTGATCCTGCGTGGCGGCGCGCGGGCGGATGCCGAAGCCGCGATCAGCCATGTCGCGCCGGCCGGCGAAACCGACGGCTGGGTCGATCGCGCCATCGCCACCGTTGGCCCGTTCCTGCCGCCGCCGGGTGTCGGCGCCTGAACGGTCGCGCGCAGCCCTGCCGGCTGCCGGCTGCCGGCTGTCGGCTGTCGGCTGTCGGCTGTCGGCTATGGCCATGCCCCCATCATGCGATGCCGTAAAAGTCGGCAGCCCGGTCGAGCGCGATCAGCAATACCAGTTTGCCTGCCCGTTTTGGCCAGCCGAGCGCGCGTTCGGCGGCTTCCAGCCCGTCGCCCCCGCACACCACCCGCCAGCAAATATCCGCCAGCCCCGGCCCGACAGCGATGATCGCCGCGTCGAACCGGCGTTGCGCGGCGATCTGGGCCAATGTGGGGTCAAGCGGCGCGTCCGCCCCGCGCGGGCCGCGCGCCACCGGGGCGGCATTCCACCGCATCGTCACCCGCGGGGCCAGGCCGGCCATTTCCCAGTCATGCCGCAGCCGTTCGCCTGCATCGAACTGGCGCTGGCTCACCAGCCCGCGCGCCATCAGCCAGCCCAGCGGCGATTCACCGACATTGACGGTAACGCTGCGCACCGGACGGCGCGGCACCGCCCTGGCGGATGGCGCAGCGCCCGTCGTGCCCGGCAGCCTGCCATGCGGCTGCGCTCCGCTCGCATCCAGATCCGTCCGGTCGCGGGGCAACACCCGTTCCACCAGCAGCCGGTTGGCCGCCTCCGGCCGGGCGGTCCTTGTGGTAAATCCGCGTCCCGCCGGCGTCAGCGTCAAACACCCCGCTTTTGCCGCCACCAGATCGGCGCGGGTCAGTTCATCGATCAGCGTGTCGGGTGCGTCGAGCACGCCCACCCGCCAGCCGGCTTCATGGCGCCGCACCGGCCGGCCTTCTTCCAGCGCCGCCATGATCCGTCGTCCATGTGCACCGATTCCCATGCTATGATCCCCTCCTGCTGCCGACGCTGGTTGACTTGCCACATCGGTAATGCTGTAGGAAACATGTGAACCATATGGGTTATTCATCATGATTACCTGCATTCGCGATGTGCGTCGGGCCAAGGGCCTGACGCTTCAGGAAGTGGCGGATCGCTGCGTTCCGCCCACAACCGCGCAAACCATCGGGCGGCTGGAAACGGGGATGCGCACGGTTTCGGTCGGTTGGCTCAATCGCATTGCCGCAGCCCTTGGCGTCGAGGCGGCGGATCTTGTCCGTTTGCCCGACCGGGATGATCTGCCGGTCGCCGCCTTGATCGGGGCGGATGGCGCCCGCGCGCCGGGCAAGCCGCTTGATGTCGCCACCCCGGCCCCGCCACCCGGCGCGGTTGCGATCCTGGTTGATTCGGCGGTGGGCGATTATCGGTCGGGTGATACCATCTGGTGCGAACGGATCGCGCCCGATGGCTACGCCACTGCGCTCAATCGCGATGTGCTCGTGCCGCGCCCTGCCGGGCGCTTCCTGTTCGGCCGGCTGATCGGGCGTGAAGATGGCAAGCTGTTGATCCTGCCGCCCGGCGCGGGCGGGCGTCAGCAGGTGATTGCCGATCCGCCATGGGCCGCCGTCGCCATCCGCCTCGTGCGGACGCTCGGATAATGACAACTTATTGATATAAATGGAAAATGGTGGGCGGTGAGGGTTTCGAACCCCCGGCATTCTCGGTGTAAACGATGATTTATGAGCCAGAACCACGGATTTGCGCCACTTTCGAGTTAGAACGAAGAGTGGACATACGGTGACTCTTTCGAGTCTTGCGGACCATTTGCGGACCAAGCATTTCGCCCTGACGGGCGTTCGATCCCATAGAGGGACTCAGGCGTTACCGCCTTTCTTGCGTGCGTGAGCCTGACAAGCTTTCCAAGCACTCGGAAATGGCAGATTTCTGCGGTTCGCCCTGTAAAACGGCGTGATTTTCCCGCGTTGTATTTCAATATCTTAGGGCTGGCCTGTAAATCGCCGAAACGTTGGAAAGCGCCTTCGCTAGCGGCCAATTCTGCCGCCATCACCAACGTCGGCCGGTCCAGTCGAACCACAAAAAAAGAGGCAGCGCCACTGGCACCGCCAACTGATCCAAATTGAGACAAACTAATTGCGCCTCTTGTCATGATCGTTTCTTCACCGCTACGGATGCTGCGGGGGAACGATCTAAACGCATGTTTAATTATCTAAAGAATCTGGCGGGTATCGCTCTTGTTGCGTTGCCGCTCGGCATGTTGATCATGGGCGCACCGGACGCGAAAACTGGACGCGATGCCATCACAATGCTGACAATCGGCGAACGGGATATAGCGCCTTGGTCGGCATCTGCGCCAGCATCACCGGCACCGCACGACATCCATTTTACGTTGATCGATGCCGAGCCGCCGCGTTACGACTTGTCGCCGCCACCAATCGCGAGTGAGGGCTTTGCTGGCACAAGTGCGACCCCAGAAGCGCTGGCCTTTGCCTCCGCCGAGTGGCCCGAGGCCGCATCTGGCGACATAGATCCCATATCGCCGGGCCTGCTCGTCTTTGCTTTCGCCGTTGCTGCTGGCCTTGGGTTACTCTTGGAGAGCCGCCCGCGTCGCCCGGCGCTCCCCGCCTATCAGGCCATTTAAGCCGTCGCCACCGGCATCGCGGCCCATCGGCGCCAGTCCATCCCGATCAGATCAATCGATCCGCCGGCGGCGACGCCAGCCTTCACGCGCAACCACAGGTTCAACCCGGAGTTGCTATTGCCGGTCGGGATATGGCGAAGGTCCAGCATATGCAGGCCGTCCAGCTGCGGTAGCTGATCGGACGCGGGATATCCGCCGTCGCGGCCAAGGTTGAACTTGCCGGTCGGCGAAACATTTTGCGTAACCGTAAAAAGGCCCATGCAGCCGACGAGTGCGTTGCAGCCGATCAGCGCGCGGCCGCGCATCGGCAGCGCGCCTTGCTGGTCAAGCAACCAGTTCCGCCCGGCGATCAGGATATCGGTATCGGCCGTAGGCGTCCCCGTCACAGCAATCCGCACGCATGGCCACGTACCGCCATAGAGCGCGCCAAGGTGCGCGTTACTCTGGACGCTATAGGTCAGCGCCATCGTGCCCGACAGCTCACCCGCCGATCGGAAATCCGCTGGCGGCGTGCCGGTGACACCAGCGCCGCCGGTAATGGCATTCGTGCCGCCCATGGCTACCATGCGCCCATTGATCCCGAGGATGGAGGCGCGTGCCGCATTGGCCGTGTCATAATCGGAAGCAAAACCGGCAACGTCCCAGCCGGTCGCGCGGTAGAGGCGCTGCATGACGGTGAGGATCGCGTATTGCTTGCGATAGCCGCCATAAGCGCTGCCGTGGAGGCCATCGCCCGTAACCGCCATCGCGGCCCCGGCCGCGCCGCCGATCGGCGCATGGCTGAGGGGCTGCGCCGGATCAGTCCACCACGGCGTCGGATCGCAGAACATCGCGTCCGACACCGCCGCGCAGTAATCGGCATAGGCATTGTTGAGCGACATGGTGAGGCTCACCCGGGCCGCGCCATTGGCCGAACGCGGGTCGACCGCCATCAGGATCAAGTATCGGCCGCCGGCCAGCCGGAATGCGTCATGATATTTGCGGATGTTGGCGATCGTCGTTTCTGGCGCCATGCTCGCCGTCAGATCGTTGGTGCCGATAGTCAGGATCATGTCGACGATGCGCCCGGCGCCATAAGCTGCCGCCACCGCGGCCTGCATCGCTGCAAGACGGGTAGCGTTGGTCAGGCAATCGGCGGCGCTGCCCGAATTGGTGCCGCCAATTCCCAGATTCACGCCCGTCACCCAAACATCCATCGGATTGCGCGCGAGCGCCCATCGGGCAGCCTCCGGGCCTTCGCCAGACTTGCTGTCGCCGTCAGCCCACATTTCGGCAAAGGGCCGCGACGGGGCAATGCGGTGGCCGTGAACCGCAACATTCTGTCCGCCGCGCGCGCCTGGCACGATCAAGCCGGCCCCCACAGGCCTGATCTGGGCCAGTTCGGAAATCTTCGCGTTCGCCATTATTGGGCCTCCGTCAGGATAAGGCTGCCATCCTCAAGCAGCAGGTCGTCGCCATTTTCGAGGGTGATGTGATCGGGCGGGGGCGGCGCGATGCCCCCCGGCGGCGGATGCCGCAGCGCGGTCAACGCCAGCGCAAACGGGCTGATCATCATGCGGATTGTTCCTTGATGTCGGGGCGCCAGGCGTAACCCAGGCCCGGCTCGCAATGGATCGGCACGCCAGGCAGCGCCTTGCGGATGTGGCACAGGTGCACCCTGAGCCGCTTCTCGGGATTGTCGCCCCGATAGCCGGCGCGCGAAAGCAATGCGCACGGGCTGATAAGGGCGCCTCCAGCGGCCATCAGCGTTTCGACAATGCGTGCGCCGGCCGGCCGAAGGCGGACTTCCTGCTCTCGCCACACCGCGCGACATTGGCGGGGAAACAGGGTCAGGCCGCCCGATTCAAGACGGGCGGCCGCACCGATTATCGATCCGCAATGATCGCACGTGGCGTTGAGGGAGGGCGCGTGGGGCAGCCCTCCCTCGCCGATTGCTTCCGCCCCCGGAAGCATCAGAATATGCCGAGGAATTTTCGCGGGGCAAGCATCGCGTCGACCTCGCCGTCGCGCGCCTCGCAAGCCCTCACGATGTCGATCGCAGCGCGCTTGTACGTGTTGGCCTTGCCCAGCTGGCCGGTCTGCTGATCGAACGCGATGTACAGGTCGCCCACCGTCGCGCCATCTGGCGGGAGATCGGCGGGCGGAACGTCATCGGTCAATTGTGGAGGCACGAGGGCCGAGCAGGGCAACGCAGCGCGGTTGATCGCGATACGCGGCGCGCAGGCAGATGCGCCGCAAAGCAGCAGCGTTGACAGCAGGATCGATCGGGGCAGCCGCCCCGGGCGTCGCACGGATGACATCGGCGGTATCCCTTCCAAGTTGATCGGAGGCAGCGGCGGCCTCCATGCTGGTTGCGGTAATCGCGGTGGCGTCGGTCGCGGCGCGGGTCTGGCCCTCGGCGCGCGCCTGCCCGGCAGCGGCAATGGCGGCCGATCGCTCAGCCGAGGCGCAGGAGCGCGGGCCGATCCAGAGCGCGACAGCCAGCAGTGCGACCAGCCCGGCGATGATCCAGATGCGCCGGCTCATGACCCGCGCTCCGGCCATGCCGGCAGGTCAACCGTTTGTCCGGACAGCGCATGGGTGCAGTCGCTCAGAAACTGGATTCGGCCATCGGTGACGAATGAATGGCAGACGCGGCATTGAAGGTCGGGAAACTCGTCCTTGTCGTCCCAATTGCACCAACATGTGCCGCCGTCGTGGCCCGGCACATAGTGGCCCGAGCGGACAAGCACCGAGGGGGTGAACGTTGGGCTATCAGGATTGCTGTTATATCCCCAATTGATGCCGGGATTGTGGGTGTCGGCAACCGGGATGCTGTGTTGCTCGTGGCAGCCAGGGCACCAGAAAGCGACCCGTCCGCTCGCCTGCTGGCGCAGGATCGGCGAAAGCGCGCTCATGCCTCATTCCTCGACAGCGCGCTGCCTGTCGTCAGGAAATATGGCCGGGCGCTTGGCGGCAGCGCCGTTTTGAATGGAGGGCGACGGACCGCGATGCAGCGCTTCTTCGCGATCCGCGTGATCGTCACCGCATCCGACTGGTTGCCGCCGAGAACATGGTAAGTCCCCGTCTTTTCGTCACCGTCCTCGCCAATGTAAATCCCGACATGGCCGCCGCCCTCACGAACGAAAACGAGCACGTCACCAAGCGACGGCAGCGGGCTTTTCGTGCCGAACTTCGCCCAGTTGCGCGCCCAAAGCGGGCCAGCCACCACCGGCTTGCTAGCGCGCAACGCGACGATCGCCATGAACAGACCGCACCACGCGATGCTGTCGACCGTATAGGCTTTGACGTCGACACCGGCCTTATTCAGTTCGGCGCACCACTTCATGATAACCGGGTTGTTTCCGGGTCCGGGCGTCTCGGTCACGCCGAGCAATTTAAGCCCTTCGGACACGACTAGAGGGAGCGTCCCGGACGTGCCGAGATGCTCGTACCCACGCGGATACGTCATGGGTCTTCTCCTTTGGGATGGGTCAGGTGTCCCCGATCCGGACAGTCAACGTCGCCGAATCGGTTGAAAATTTCGTGCTGCAGTGCAGAAGCTCAGACAGGCTGTGATCTGAGCCGGCGTGCTTGCATCCTCCCCCGAGCAGCAAGCCAAATGTCGCTCAGACGGACGATGCCATGCGGGAGAGATATAAGGTCGCTCCTCCCGCAACCACATTTTCAGGGCTGGCGTGAACTCTTGTCGGCGCTCTTGTTCTTGTCTTTCAGATCGTCGAGCAGCTTTTTGGCGCGCCGCAGGACGGTACTGCCGGGGGCCACGCGCTCGACTTCCTGCCACAGGATTTCGATCACGCTGAGCTGGATGCCGCGGCGCTCCTGATCGTCACGCTCGCGGGCACGACAATGCTCAAGCTCGATGTCGATCGCTTCGAAGCGGCCCCTGATCTGTAGCCACATCCACCGCGCGCCCCCGCCGATCGATCCCAGCACCAACACCGCCGCAGATGCCAGTTCCACGAAATTGCTCATCGGCCAATATTCCTCCGGCAATGGCCGGGGCCATCGCCCAGCCGAATAAAAATCCAGTCGATCACGGCTTCGGCGATCAGCGCCCAGCGCTTGCCGGCCACTGCCATGCGGCCGACCTTGCTCGATATCGTCTCGTCAGGGTTAGGAGCCGGCCCACCCAGCAGCAGATATTTCGGCCCGGACAGCAGGACGTGGGCCAGCTGGTCGAGCGATACGGCGAGCGCCCACAACCAGCGGGTAAGGCGGCGGATCATGGATAGCCCGCCTCAATATCGACAGCGCCGATCGCGGCGGCATCCCCAGCGGCATCGATCGCGGCACGCACCGCCCGCGCGGCCGCATGGCAGGCATCGACATGTCCACCGACCGCCAATCCCAACGCGATCATCTGCCCCGCATCATGCGCTGCGTCCGTATTGTCGGCCATCGTCCAGGCTACTGCAAAGGGCTGGCCGGCCGCCTGTGCCAGCATCGCCATCTGCACAGCACCGCTGATCTTGAGGCGGCTTTCGCCGTCCGTGTCGACCCGGCCGAGCGGCGTGACGCAACCGCCATTGGCGCGCGCATCGCGATAGCCGCGCGCCTCGGCCCAGCGCGCCGCCCGCAGTTTCGCCAGGTCGGCTACCCAGGCATTGCCATCCCAGATTTCCGCCGCCGGATCCGGCGCCGTATCAACCCGCGTCGCGGTCTGCGTCGCCGCATCCCAATTCCACCCATTGTCCTTCGGATGCGAGCCATAGGAAGGCGTCACGAAATAGGCGTGCAGCACCGCGCCGGTCGTGCTGTCGATGATCGTCCAGCCCTGGCTCATGGCTGCCGCACCGTGAGCGAGCCGGAGGTCGATACCGATCCGCTGGTATAATTCCCGCTCACTCGCCGATACATCCAGCCCACTTCATAGCTGGCCCCCGCCGTCAGGCCCGTTTGCGTCTGATCCAGCGACAGGAATCCGGACTCTGCCTCAGACGTCGTCCCGCCGATCGCCGAGGCGAGCGAGCCGTTGACAGCCCCGCCACTGAAATCGCTCCACGCGCCGCCTCCGACGGCGCGGAATACGAGCTTGGCCGCTCCGGTCCAGGTGCGCGTGCCGGTCCCCGGAATCGGAATATCATAGGCCAGTGCCAATATGCCCCTCAGGTGACCGGCCCCCGATGCCGACAGCGTCAGCACGTTGAACGGCGCAGCTGCGAAGCTGGCATCGTTGTTGGTCAGGGCGAGACCGGCGCTGAGCGACGTCGCCGCCGCCGGCGGTGCCGCGTCCGCAATCACTGCGATCGACAAGCGTTGCTTCGTGGCGATCCCGCCATAGGTGCCCGTCACATCCACCCATCCGCTGCCGGCCGCCGCCGTAATGGTGACCAACCCGCTCGCGTTGATCGTCGCGGTGATCGCCGCCGATGGCGCTACGCTCCAGCTCGTGGTGCTCGAAACATCGGTCGCACCATTGCGCATGGTGGCCTGAACGGTGCGCGGCAGCTGGCCCGTCTTGATCGCGCCGCCATATTCGGCCGCGAGGTTCAGCGATGCGACAGCGATCGACATGACCGGCGGCGCATCTGCCCCGTCGGCCGCCATCCGGTTCACCGTGGCCCACTCGCCCGAAACGATGGCATCGGTCGCCCCAACGCCAAGCGCGGTGGCCGTCGTGACAAACAGATATTTGCCGCCCGACGCCGCCGGCACGGATTGCGTCCACGCACCCAGGGTGCCGCTCAGCACGCCGCTCGCGAAGGTATAGGTCAGGGTCGTTGTCGGCGCGGCAGGGGCCGTGCCGCTGTTGTTGCGTTGGTACAGATAGATGGTCGCGGCATTGAGGCCGGTCGAACCATCCTGCGCCAGTACAACCGGCGTGGCCCACTCGCCCGCTGCGATGGTATCGGTCGCGGCACTGGCCGAAGCCGTCGCCGCGCTCACATAAAGCGGGTTCGAACCCGCCGGGATAGTCGCCGTCCAGCCATTATTGAGGCCCGTGATGGCGGCGGTCGCAAACGTGTAGGTGGCCGTGGTCGATGGCAGGGTGGGCGCGGATGCGGCGCGCCGATAGATGAAGACAGTGGCATTGTTCAGCCCCGCTACGCCCGGCAATCCGGTCTTCGGCGGAACCGTGGTGACCGGACCGAGAATCAGGCGGGCGCCCAGGCTGTCGCGAATGCGATAGCGGATCGACACCTGATATTGCGTGGTGCCGAGAATGGCCGTGATCGTCCGATTGGTCGTGTCCGGCGGGTCCACGCCGAGCGACTTCCAGTCATCATCCGCACCCTGCGTGCCCGTATAGACCCGATATTCGAAGATGATGGCGGTGATGATCGATGGATCGGCGGCCCCCACCACAACCACCGCCGGGGCGTCGACCCCGTCGCCGGCCAGCTTGTTGTCGCTGATCGTCCATTCATCGGTCGTGGGCGTTGGCACGAGCGGCGGACCGACGACGCTGGGTGTCGCGGGTGCCACGCCAGTCTGCCCAAGCGCGAACGGGTGCTTGCCGGCGGTTTCGGATCGGCCTGTCAGGGTGACAATGCCCGTGGTCGGTTCCAGCGCGCGGTTCAGCAGCAATACCAGCTGGCCGTCCAACCCCACTTCGGGCGTCACCACCGTCACGCAATCGCCCGGCTTATATCCCATCCACCGCAACTTGAGCGGCAAGGTGATCGGCCCGAACTCGCGCGCATTCTCGATATCGTAGCGCGCCAGCTGCACCGCCTGATTGAGATTTTGCACGAGGCTATATTCGATTTCCTTCGTCCGCTGGCCGCCGTCCAGGGTGACATAGTCGGCGACGCGCACGGGCGCTGCCGGCACAATCTCCCACCCGGCGTTGGGTTCGCGGTAGCGCGGAACGACCCCGTTGATACGATCGCGCTGGGGTTGGGTGGCCTGAACCGAAACCTCGCCCACCACATCGTCGACCGTGACGGTGGCAAGGCTGACACGCGGGGTGTTGATCAGGCAGGAAATCTTGGCGCCCAGCCGCATCGGCTCGCCGCCACCGGCCTGCAAGATCGCCTTCAGCACCTCCCACTTGGTGTCGGTCGAATAGACGACACCGCCGACCTTCCACCCGTTCGCGTCGGCAATGTTGGCACCCTCGACGAACGCGGCCACATCGATCGCCGCCACCGGCGCGCCGACCCCCAATATCCGCACATTGTTCTGATAGCGCCCAAGGCACCATGTCAGCGCGTGGAGATACGGGTTTTCCGAATAGACATAGGTCGCCTCGTTGAGCGCCCGGCAGGCACCCGATCCACCGGGATAGGTGCTGTCGAGGCGCGGATCGTAAACCTTGACGCCCCGGAGCACCCAGGCAGGCTGTGGCGTGCCGTTCTGGTAATGCCGGCCTTTGCTGTCATAGCGCAGGCGCAGCATCGCCGCGGCGTAACCGGATAGCTTATGGCTGGTCGTCCAGCCCGATGGGCGTGCGGAATAGCCGGCGGACACATTGATCGCGGTGGCTTCCGGCGATGCGCCCAACTGCCACTTTTGAAACATGAAGTCGCGGAAATCCGAAGGGATCGCATTGCCGGACGCATCGAAGGTCACCGCGACGCCATCGCTCTGAAACGATTCGATCGCGTCGATCGGCCCGGCGCCGGAAAGGATCGCGACAAAGTCGCTCAGATCGTTGTTGGTCTTGCCCGACCAGCCATCGGCGGCGCGGTGGAACACGATGTTACCGCCGGTCGATGTCCGCCCCATCGCATAGGGGATGCCGGCGCTGGGGTCCGCCTTGAACGAGCTTTGCGCACCGCCCCCCGAAACGCTGGGCTTCTTCGCCGTAAGGGCGGCGGCAGCGCTCAGCCCGCTGGCGATCGCGGTCATCGTTGCGGCCGATATGCCGGCAATGTTCGCGCTGACCGCAGCCACGCCGGCGGCCGCCGCGCCACCGCCCGCACCAAGGCCCGCGCCTGCCGCACCGATTGCAGGTGCCGCGCCGATCCCGGCAGTCGCGACAACCAGCGCCACCGCACCCACGACAAAGGCCGCCGTCCGCAGGAACTTAGACATTGGGCGCGACCCTCCATGCGGCGCTCATCTCGACCTGCTGCAGCACCGATGCGCCTGCCGCATCCTCGTGGAAACCAAGCATACGGCCATTGCCGAGGACGATTCCGACCGCCCCCAACGCATCATCCGCATCGCCCATGACGAGATCGCCCACGATTGCCGCCGCCGGCGGGATGCGTGGCAGGCCCAGTGCGTCGAACCCCTCGGCGATCGAGGCGAAGCCGGCGCGTTCCAGCGCCCGGCGCGCGCCGATCGCCGTTCTGTACCGCCCGCCCTTGGTGAGGATGAGGCGATGGCCCAGCTGGCGCAGGTGATAGGCCGCCATGCGCACGCAATCGGTCGAACCCCACGCAAATGGTCGGTCGCGATATTTGTCGAGAGTCGCTTGCGCAGCATCGCGGCGCAGCACCATTTCAGGCTGATCGGTCATGTGCGGTTGTTCATCTCGCTGAACATCGCGGTCAGTTTCGAAACCGTCGCGACGTTGGACGTGGGCTGATCGGCGCCCCAATAAACAGTCGTCTGGACGCCAGTGACGAACGCCATGCCTTGCTCGCCTGGCCAGATCGTCTTGTGGAAGGTGTCCGAAAGCCGGGCGCCTTCATCGTCCGCGAAGAACCGCTCGAATACCGACACAATGCTATATTCGAGCGACCGGCTATGTTCGCCGGATTTGAGCGTCGGGACATCGAGCACCCCGAGAAACACCAGCAATGGATCAGGAACAACGATGCCGGTCGCGGGATTGACCGCGCCGATATAGATCGACACCTGCGATCCCTGCATGGCAGCCGAGGCCAGCGCGCCGGCCGCCGCATCGGATGCCGGCAGCAAGGTCAGGCGCACTTCTGGCGCATCGTCTCCGGTGCCATCAGTGATCACGTCGACACTGTCGATCACCCCGAACGTGGGGTCGCTGCCATTATAGGCTGCGCCGCCGATAGACACGGTTCCCGATCCGTCCAGCAACCGGATGGGGTAACCGGGCAGCAGAATCTCGACGGCACCGAACACGGTGGGCGACCATCCGGCCAGCGCCGTGTCCATCGCCGCGGTGAATTGGGTCATGCGGCCTCGGTGATCGTAAAGTCAGGCAGTTGGATGAACGGTTCAAGCAGCAGCTCCCACCGCACCTCGTCGCCACTCAGGAATCCCTCGATCATCGGAACGGCAAATTCGCAGACCGAATTGTCCGAGGGTGACGCGCGCAGCGGCACTTCGATCGGCACCGCGATCTGGCCGGCCCCGTTCGCAACAAGCTGCGCGCGGGACGCGTACAGGTAACGGCGGCCGCCGTGGATGATCGAAAAGAACTGGCCCTCGCGAACGACATAGCCGGGCGTGAAACCGTCGATATTGATCGTGGTGCCGGTCTGCCCCCCACCGTTCACCTGCGGATTTCCGGGCATGCCGATCATCAGATTGTCCTGCGGGAAGGCAAACACCGCGCCTTCCCGCAACGCCCGCCGCAAGCGGGACGCGTAAATTCTGCCATTGGGTTCCGATCGCATCAGCGGCGGGCGGACAGTCAGCGTGTAGCGGCTGCCGAGGCGATTGAGCTTTTGATGGACGCCGCCGCCGGGCGGGCGCAGCACCCCGCCAAAGTCGAGCAGAGACGGCGCGGCGGTCTTCAGTCCGCGCGCATATGGCAACACTATCGACATGGATCAGCGCCCCAATCTTCTCGCCGAGCGACGGGTCATCTGGGACTGGCTTTCCTGCACCGCACCAATATGGGCGCGCTGGGCGTAGCCGGCTGAAATGCGGTGCATGTCGGCATAGACATCCTTGTCGACCAGCGCCCCGCGCAGATCGTAATTCTGCACGGTTGGACCCCCGCCTGTTGAGGATGCCGCCTGCATCATCGCATGGTTGGGCACGATCACGCCGGGCACGGATGGGCGGAACAATTCAGCGCCATGTTCGCCGACAAGGAAGGACTGGCGCGGATTGACCGCACCGCCACCGGCCCGGCCACCGCCAAAGATGCTCGCCCCCAGCGACAGCGCCCCGCGAAAAAATCCGCCACCGTCGCTGCCCGGGTTCAACAGCTCCAGGATACCGGATTCGATCATCGCCGCTGCGGCTCGCTTGAAGCTGTTGGCGAGGACATCGCCAAGGCTATCGCCATAAACCAGCGCATCGGCGAGGCCGGCGGACAGGTCGCGCGTGAAGGAATCCTGAAACTCGCGGAGGCGCTGCACTTCCTCGGGCGGGAACACCTCGGGAAGATCGGTGATCTTGGCCGCCAGCTCTTCCAGATTCTGGCTGGTTTCCAGCACGCGGATCGGCATCTCCTCGATGCCCAGATCTTTCAGCAGATTCTTGCCGGCCGCACGGCGCAAGTCCGCAAAGCTGGAGGACGCCTTGATGCCCGCCTTCTCGGCGGCATCGATCAGCTTGAGGGCCTCGCGATAGTCATTGCCGGCGCTGACTTCGCCATCAAGACTGCCTTCCAGGCGTGCGAATTGTTCGCTGAGCGAAGGACCGGACGATTTGGCGCGGCCACCTGGTCTGCCACGCGCCCCGCTCGGTCGTTCAACAGGAAGGTCACCAACTGAAGGCGCGACGCGCGTTACGCGGAAAGGTGACCCGGCGGGTGCGCGGCCACCGCCGCGCCCACCCTTAGGAAGCTTGCGTTCTTCAGGCTCGAATATTCCGTCACCACGAATGAACGACCCCAGCAACCCGCCCGTGAACGGATTGAAGGTTGTCACGTCGCGTTTCAGATTTCGGCCGCCCGCCGTGTTGAGATAGTCGGCTACCGCCTTCGTAGCCTTCAGCGCCGCATCGGCGGCATAAAGCAGACTGTCACCCATCTGGACGATGGCGCCAGCATTTTCCGCCACTGCACCGGCCACCTTGGCTTCCAGCACTTGCTTGACCGCGGCGAGCTTATCGGCCGCGTCGTCGGCCTGCTGGATCAATCGATCCGACAGGACGAGGCCGAGCTTGTCCGCTTGCGCCGCAAGATCATTGATGCCCGCGCTGCCGCCCGCCAACAACGTGTCGAGCTTCTGGCCAGCCTTACCGAACAGATCGACCTCGATCCGCGCACGGGTTGCCGGATCTTCGATCTTCGCCAGGCCGTCAGCAATCCGGGGGATGACTTCGCCCGCCGTCAGCAACTTGCCGTTGGCGTCCGTGACGCTGACGCCGATTTCACGGAACGCCGCAACCTGTTTCTTGCTGCCGTCTGCCGCTTCGCCGATGGTGCGGCTGAGTTTGGACAGTCCTGCATCCATCTCGTCCTGCGAGATACCCGCCTGCGATGCGGCATAACGATAGACCTGCAAGTCGCGGGTGGTAACGCCCAGCTGCTGAGCCACCTCGCCGAGCGACGACGCATATTCAAGGCCGGCCATAGCGGCACTCGTGATCTCGCTGGTGACGACGCCAGTGACAAATCCAACGACCGCGCCTTTGACCAGGCCGAAGGATTTGCCGACGCGGTCCGCCGCTTTGTCGATCCGGCTCAGGCTGGCATCCATCGATGCCGCATTCTTGCGGACATTCTCGTCAAGCAGATTGAGGTTACGGCGGGCCAGCTCAACCGACGCATCCACCTGCAGCAGCAACTGGCGTGTGCTCGCTTCGGCGCCCATATTGCTACCTCATTGTGTTGGCTTGTTCATTTCGACGCGCATTTCGAGCATCGCGTACAATTCGTGCGGGGTGGCGGCCCAGAATTGCGCGGCCGACCACCCAAACGCCGCCTGGGCAAGGCCCATCAGTCGCCGGTACCGGTGCCCCTCGCTGGCTTCGTCGGCACCGGCTTCAGTTCCCCCTCGACGGTCGCCCCGCCGGTCAACGCCGCCGTCAACACGATGGTCAGTCGGGCCGCGACTGTCGGGACACCCTTTTCGTAGATCAGCTGCGAAAAGCGTTCGGCCTCGCCCAGCTGGGCGCCGACATCGCCATCAGCGGCTCCGGCCCTGATCAATTCGCCGGTCACCACGCCCATGGTCGCAAGATCCATCGACATGCTGTTCGCCGCGATGGCGAGTTGGCGAAGCGACAGGCCAGTCTGCTTTTCGATCGACTGGATGGCCGTGAACGATGGCCGCATGACATAGGTCTTGCGGCCAAGTTCAACCGATACTTCGCCGCGTTCTTCGTTGGCGGTGGCCATATCAGATCAATGCCGCAAGGTTGTTGATCGTCGGCACGGCGGCGGGCGCGGCCACCGAACTCCAGGTCGATGCCTGGTTGTTCGTATGGTCGGTATCGTTGCTGCCCCAACCGCACAGGCCCTGATAGACGATCACCGTCCCCTTCTTGATCTGGATCGTGGCTTCGGGCGGCGACATGTTGCGCACCGCGAGCAGCCGTTCATAGCCATCATCGGGCAGCTTGACCTTGCCGTTCATGGTGAAACGGATGGCCCGGCCCGCATAGCTGACAAGATTGAACTCGCCATCATCCTTGCTGCTGGTGTCGAACTCGGCGGAGCTATCGCCCCACTGCACCGTCACTTCGCCGCCGATCTTGTCGAACGCCTCGGTTGACGCGCCGTCGCCGATCAGCACGCGCACGTCCTTGCCGCGCAACACGGGCATAGCATTTCTCCTTGTTGGGATTACTCGGCGGGTTCCGCCCAGATTTCGAAATTCATCAGCCCGAGGTAACGAACGTTGTCCGTCTCGGGATTGTTGTCCGGGTCGGACTGGTTGTTGAGCCAGCGACACCCGCCGAACACGACGCCGTCGGCCGAAAGGGGCTGATCATGGAGCGCGTTGAAGACTGCCCGCATGATCGCCCATAGGCCCGCTCTGGCCGGCCCTTCGAAGAAACAGGCAATTTCGACCTGGCCGAGGACGTCGATCCCGTCTTTGCCGCCCTGATTTTCAGTGTCGATCTTGCCGATCACCACATACGACGGCGCAGTGCGGGCAGGGACATGCTGGTAAACATCGGCGACGCCGGTCGGCATACCCGCGATCAACGCGGCATAGGTCGCATTCTCGATCGCTTCGTCGATCAGCACCATGTCAGCCAAGGTCCGCTCCTATCGATGCGCGGCCCAGCACATCGTCCCAATAACGCTGCAACCGCTGGCTGCGCGCGATCCGCTGCGCCCCGCCGCCGGAAAACACATAGGGCTGCGCCCGCAGCGCCTTGACCCGCAGCATGTAAGTCACGGGCGCCGGCACGCCCTTGCGGCGCGTCACCTTCACCGTCTGGCCCTTGCGGCCACGCTCGATGATCCAGCGGTAAAAGCGGTCCCGGTTCACCTTCTTGGTGAGAAAACCGACCCGCACCCTGAGCGAGCGCTCGTTTACCCGTTTCGCCAGACCCGAGCGCAGAAAGCCCGTCCGCACTGCCGCATCGCGCTGCATCCGCGCCAGCTCATCGCCGCCTACGGAATGCAGCAGGCTGACCATTTCGAGGCGCCCGGCTTCCGGCAGGCGCTTCAGCATGGCGCGCGTGCGCCGCACCGAAGCCCAATCGACCCCGCTGCCGCCCTTTTTTGACGATCGCGCCATCAGCCCATCGCCTGCGCTTGTGTGTCAGCCAGGATCGACCACCAGACCCTGCCCGATGAATCCGCTTCCATCGATCGGATCGCCAGCGTCCGCCCATCCTTCAGCCGCAGCTGATCCTCGCTCGACAGGTCCGCGCGCCAGCGGATCGTGATGCGAAAGGTGCTGATCCCCTGCAGCGATCGGTCGATCACAGCTTCCCGGCCACTTTGGCCCAGCACCTCGGCGGGAACCGGCCGCCCCACCATTTTCCAGACACGATCATAGCCGGGCCGCCCGCCCGAGAGCGGCGTGTCAGTGTAGCGCCAGATTTCAACGCGATGGCGCAGCCGCCCCGCCGCCAGCCCTGGCATCAACCGATCACCGGCATACGATGCGGGTAGGCTAGTGCCTCTACGGCAAACGGCAAAGCATTGACGATGTTGCCTACATTCACCGCTTCACGATTGGCGAACCAATGGCCGACCAGCAGCAGCATCGCCTGCCGCAAGGCCTTCGGCACATCATCGCGCCGGCCATAGCCGGCCTGCACAGTCACCCGCACCGCGCCGGGGGTCGCGGCGGCAGTGGGCCACGCCGCCCCCGGCGCCGGAACCAGCCGCGCTGGCCGGGCAAGCGCAGCGAGGCGATAGCCGGCGAACGATTGATCGACGCCGTCAGCATCCAGATAGCCAATCGACACAACAGCCGGTTCGGCGATCGGCCACGCATGCAAGCGCAGCTCGCCATCAAACCGATCAAACGCCTGCACCACGGTGCGCCTACTGAGTATCTGGCCTGTGAAATTCTCGATATGATCCTGCGCCGCCTCAATCAGCCCGGCGATCAGATCATCCTGACTGTCGTCGTCTCCCATGCCGAGGTGCGTCTTGGCGTCATCGAGTGAGACGACACCGGGAAAGCCGATCTCCCGAACGCTGATGACGCCATCAATTTCATACTCGCCATTGCTGGCGACAATCCGCACCGTCGTCAGGTAATTTTCGCGATCCGTGCCACCGCCCCAGCGTACGACGACGCTCTGGCCGTCGATCGCCTGCGCGATCTTGGCAAGCGGCTCCCCCGCGCCCTGCGCCGCCTGATCGACCGATGCGATGCTCTCGATCGTCGCGGTGCCCAGCATCTCCGAAAAATCATAGACGTAGGGCAGCTGCTCCGCCGGCTGTTTGGTCGTCATCGAAAAACTATCCTCCGCGCCGGTCCGCGAAACACCCGCCGCGCGACACCGGGGTCGAGCAGGGTCGATGGCACGCCGCCAGTGGCAGCGAGCGTGATGGGAAGCGTGGCGGCCAGCCCCCCAGCGATCGGCACCACGGCGAGCGCGGCGGCCGTCACCGGCCCGACAGTCAGCGCCGCCGACCCGGCAATCCGAACAGCGGCAGACGCGACGATCGTCACGGGACCGAGCGTGAGCGCAAGCGCACCGCTATCCGAGGCCTGCGCGAGGGCACCACTTGCCGCCAGTCCGATCGCCCCGATCGCCGAGCTTGCCGCACCGGCAAGAGCAATCTCGGCGACAGAGATGATCGAGATAGCACCGAGTGCGACACCAACCGCGCCAGTGCCCGGCGGGGGCGTCAATGATCCGCTGGCTGAAAAACCAACCGCGCCGAGGCTCAGACTGGCGGTGCCGGCGATGACCAGCGTTCCCGCCGCACCCAAACCAATTGCGCCAAGACCGGCGGCCATGCTGCCGGCTATCGCCAGCCTGCCATTCCCCGCCGCCGCGACGGCTCCAACACCAATGGCCGCCACACCAGCCAAGGCCACCCGCGCCGATGACGCTACACCGATGCCCCCCAACGTCACGGCCAGCGCCGCTGTGCGATCCTCGACCCCCGATTCCTCGGTCAGCAGATAGCCGCCATCCTCCAGCAAGAGGGCGTCGCCGTCCTCCAGCAGAAAATAGGACAGGGCCATGGCAGGGTCAGGCGCCTGGCGCCGTCAGCGTAAAGGCGGTGATCGAGAATGCCTGACCAACGGCAAAGCTGACATTGTCGACGATCATGTCGCCGCCGCCGCCCGTGATCGTAACGGTCCCCTGATAATGGCAGGTTGTCCCGTCATTGGCATAGACACGGAAGTGCGCCGCAGTCCCTGCCGCGTCGGCGCTGGTATCTTCCCATGTGCCCGACTTGGCTTTGCTGCCGGCGGCAGCGGCAGCCATCCAGTCTGCAGGAAGTGGCAACGTCGCCAGCAGCGTGCCGGCATCCGCCGCCGCGCAATTCGCCGGCGCGGCACCGGTACGGACCTTCAGAACAGGAGACGCGCCAACCGCCGTCTCCATCGCATCGAGCAGCGCATTGCGCACCGCAACGGATAATTGCAGGGGCATCAGCGTTACTCCTTCGCTGCCTTGGTGGCTGCGCGTTTCGGTGCGGTTTTGTTGATCGGGGGCGGTGCCGCCTTGTTGGCGAGACCAAGTTCAGACTTTTCGGCGACTGGACCGAGATCCTCCAGAACGCCAAGGTCCACCAGGTGGCGCGCCTCATTCGGATCAAGTTCGCGCTCGTCACCAGCGACATAGGACTTCTCGCCGTCCATCTCGCGAAGGACGCGATAGTTGTGCTTTGCGGCCATTTTGGCGGCTCCTCATGGGAAGAGGCGGCCGTAAGGCCGCCTCTCAGGTTGTGGGGCGCCGCTCAGGCGACGCGGCCGAAATCGCCGTAGATGAAGGCTTCTGGACGATAGACGGCCAGCGCGAGGCGCTCCTCGCAGAGCATGGTGATCAGGTTCTTGATGAAGTCGTCCTCATTCTCGGTCGCGATCTCGACACGGGCAAGCCAGCGGTCGAACACTTGCGCCCCGAGCTTGAAGGCGCCGGTCAGGAACTTGTCGACCGTCATCGCCTGCGTCGCCACGACAGGCAGGCCCCACAGGGTCGGAGAGATCGAACCTTGCGGATTGCCGATAATGTAGCGCCCTTCGGCGTCCTTCAGGGTTTCGATCCACGCCCAGTCAATCGGGTTCATCACGTGGCCAGTTGCAGGATATTCGGCCAGTGCCGCCTGCAACATGGCGAGGCGCATGAGATCGATACTGGTAGGTGAGGCCAAGGTGATCGGTGCCGCATAGGCGGTCGCCTGCGGAACGATACCAAGCAGATTTTGGCCGGTCCCGTCGCCGAGCAGGAGCTGCTGCTCTTCCTTGAACGCGAGGCCGTAGCGCAGGCGGCCGTCGATATAGGACTCCAGCTGTGCGACGTCGTCCATGATCTGACGGGATGCCTTGGCATGGTGCGCAATCACCTTCGCCGTGGTCGAGATCAGGTCAAAAGTGATGTCGCTCTGCGGCTTGGCTGCGCCTTCCGCAGTGCCCGCGGCATTGTTGGTGAAGCCGGTTTCCTTCACATATTCGAGCGTATTGCCGTCCATGCGCCCCGGGGTGATCAGATCACGCACTGTCATCCGGCGTTCGGGCGGGGTGAGGATTCCCGGCATACGGGTCTGATTGACGGCGTCCCCGGCCGAGCCCGCCGAGGCGGTGGTGGCGGACGTGATCGTCGCCTTGATCGACATGTCCATGCGGCCACGACGGCTCGTGCTCTCCAGGAAAGCCTTCACGCGATCATCGGCAACGAACTGCTGGCCGAGCGACTTCACATCCTGTTCGTTGCCACCGGGGTCGCGGACGAGCCGCTGCTCGACCTCATCCAGTCGAGCCTTGACGGCGTTCATTCCGGTCAGCGCTTCATCGGCGATTTCCTTCGCCGCCTTGGTCAGGTCTTCGCCGGTGCGCGCCTTGCCGACCGCATCTTCGGCGATTTCCTTCACCTTGTCGAAGCGCTTGTCGAAATCCGACTTCAGCTCGCGCGCCAGTTCTTCGACCGACAGTTCGCGACGGCCGTCGCCATTGAGGTTGTGGCCCGTGCCGTCGCGCATGTAGCGACCGGCGCTGAGTTCGGCGGCCGACATACGGCCAAGGATGCCGGCAGCGACAGCGCCGCCCAGCAGTGCGATCTTGCGGATCATGTAAATGCCCTTTCGTGGCAGAGAGGAAGATCAGCCGCGGAGTGCTTTCAAAAAGCGTGCGGCCGCGTCATTCGCCTGAGCCCCGGGCTCCCCCCGAAGATGCGGCTTCGAACTGGCCGAGATCGCCTCAGCCATTTTTCGGGAGAAACCTGCGTCCCGCAGGAACCCCTCGAATTCACGGATGGTCAGGTTGCGCCCGCCATCCTCTATGGATTTCACCTCGTCGATGCGGGCAGCGCGGCCAAGCGCGCCGAATGTGACGATGCTGACTTCGCGCAAATCCAGCTTCTTGAGGACGGTCACTCCGTCCTGCTGGCGATCGGGCGCAGTTTCGATTTCGCGATAGCCGATCGAAAGTTCATCGAGCGCACCTTCCCGCACCAGGCCGTAGACCTCGGCGGCCTTCGGACAGATATCTTTCAGCAGGCGGCCACGGACGCGCAGCCCCTTTTCATCCTCGGCAACTTCATCCCACACACCGATTACGGTCCAGGTGTCATGCTGATAGAGCATCTTCACCGCGCGCTTTTCGCGCCTGGCCGTGGCGAGCGACGCCTTGAACGCGCCGGGAACAACCATCTCGTTGTAGCTGTCGACGACGTTGAACATGGACGCATAGCCCTCGATCACGCCGTCATCGCCAAGCGCCTTGACGTCGAGCGTCAGGCCGCAATTCTTCGTCCTCAACATGGGCTTAGTCCTGTGGCTGCGACAGCGCCGTCGGAACGGCGGTGATGGGAACATTCTGGCTCTGCATTCGTGGTGTATCGCCGCCCGCGACGGGCGGAAGGTTTTCGAGCGCGCGAACTTCGTTGATCGTCATCCAACCATTTTGCAGGGCGGAGGCGTAAAAGGCGGCCCGCGCCGCGCTGTCACCGCGCAGCAGCCCTTCTAGGCTGAATTCAATCGTGATCCCGTCGGCCCGATCCGCTGGGGTGAGCAGGCGTTTCGCCAGCGCCATCTCGATCCGCTTCAATCGGCGGCGGAGCGTGAAAATCTGAAAGCCGAGCGTCTGTTGCTCCAGCCCGGTCCCCCAACTGGTGGCCTTGTCGGTGTGGCCAACCATGTGCGGCGGCACATCGAAGAAACGGCAAATGTCCTCTACGGAAAATCGCCGCGATTCGAGCATCTGCGCATCTTCGGGGTTCAGCGTGAGCTGCTGCCACTCGACCCCGCCTTCCAGCACCAGTGGGCGTCCCGCATTCATTGCGCCCACGAATTTCTGCGACAGGCGATCTTCGGCCGCCTGCCGCTGTTCGGGTTTCAGCCACTCCTTGAACTTGAGCACGCCCGAGGGGCGCACGCCGTTTGAGAACATCGTGCCGGCGGAGCGCTCGATGGCCGTCGCCAGGCCGAACGTGTTGCGACCATAGGCGAGGGTCGACAGTCCACCCTCGGGATTACCGCCGAACCCACGGACGTGAAGGACATGGTCCTCGGTCAACGTCTTGTCGCGCCAGCGATAGACAAGCGCACCGGCGGCGCTGCGGGTGACGGTTGTCTCATCCCACAGCATTGGCGTCAGCGAGATCACGCGGCCGCCCGAACCCCGCGCGATCTCGGCGACCGCATTGCCCTTCAACTCCACGCTCGCGACCAGCCCCTCGAAAAATTCGAGCGACGTCTGATCGGTGTTCGGGCTGTCGTGCAGAATCCAATAGAGCGGATGATCCTTGGCAATCGTACGGCGGCCACTGCGATCGGTGCGATACAACATCAGCGGCAGCGAACCGATCGTGCCGGCAAGCAGGTTCACACACGCCCATGCGGCCGACAGCGCCAGCACCGAAGTCTCGCTGACCCGTTCACCGGCATAGCTCTCGCCTTCGGTGCGGCGCCATCCTTCGGGATCTCGCAACGTGAGGCGGCGAACCCATGTCGCGGCCTTGCGGGCGAACCCAGTCGCTTTCGTCAACAGACTCATGCCGCGAGGCTCGCGAGATAGTCATCGAGACCGCCACCGCGCCCTTCGGGGTTCCTGCTCATCAGCATCACCGCGTTGAACGATGCGCACAGCGGATCGATCTTTGCCTTGCCGGCCTGCTCTTTCGTGATCAGCACGGCGTTACCCCTCTGTTCGGCCTTCGCATTGCCCACGCACCAAGCCATCAAATCCTGACCGGCATGCAACAGCGTCCCGTCCTTCAGCTTGCGCTCCATGCCCCACACGGCTGACGTCAGCCGGAAGCCCTGGGCAATGGCGTTCAACTGCTTCCCCACGATCCCGCGGGAGGCCAGTTCCTCGACCAACGCAGCCACGCCATGCGGGTCAAGACCGATCGCCGATTCCCCAGGCAGCAGACCCGTGGCCGCGATGCGCTCGACGAGATCGGCGAGGCCGATAATATCGGCCACCGGATCCGTGCAGCGGACCAGCTGACCGACCTTCACAAAGTCCTCGAGCCGTGGGGCGATATCCTTTCGGCGCTGGAAAACATCCTCCTGCGCCCACGCCCGGTTCCAGAGCAGCCAACCGCGCGTTCGCTTGCAGCGGCCGAGCACCGCCACGCCGAGCAGATCGTCCAGACCGCCGCCATCGATACCGATCGTCACAACTTCGGATCGGTCGAGCAACGCGTCGAGCGTCAACGTCGGGTCAGCCGCCTGTTCCCAATAATCCGCCCCGCGCCAACGATCGCGGCCCAGCCGCATCCCGATTTCGACGTTCAGATATTTGGCCAGCACAACCTGAATGTTGGCGGTATCACCGTCATCATCGACCTCGCCGCCCGCCGCCATTTTCAGCTTCCGCGAGATGAAGCCTTCGGACGTCGACCGTCCGATATTCGGATTGGTGACGTAGAAGTTCGCCGGCTTAAGATACTCCTGCCGCTCGATCATTTGCTCGGGCCACTCGTAGAGCATCCCGAAGCACTGCGGATCGTTGATCTTGCCGTCGCGGACGTCACGGAAATAAGCGAGCTTTTCCTTGAACACGCCCGCCGGCGGCTCATCGCTATGCGTGGTCAGATAAACCACGAAGCCTTCGGGTCGCGACGCAAGGCCGCCCGTTGCCTCTTCGAACATCTCGCTGGCTTTGGCCCGCTTGCCGAACAGCCATAGTTCGTCGATCAGCACGAAGCCGGCTTTGGTACCGCCGATTGTGTCATTCTCGGCCGCGATCACCTTCAGTTCGGCCTTGGTGACGCGGTGCTTGATCGTCTGCTGATGGTCGATCACCTGGATCAACTCGCTCAGTTTCGGATCCGCGCGGACCATGGCGGCTGCCGGCTTGAAGCTGTTGCCCGCGATCTTCTGCGTCGGCGCGATGATGATCAGCTCTGCCAGCTCACGCCAGTTGCGGATCAGGGCGGTCAGCATGATCGCTGCCGCGATCGTCGACTTGCCGTTCTTCTTGCTGATCAACAGCATGAAGTCGTTGATCAGCCGACTGCCTGAACCGGCATCGTACGCACCGAAGATCGCTTCGACGAATTCGAACACGAACGGCTCGCACGCTTCGCCGAATGTCGGTTTGCCCGTAACGTCGACCATGCGCAGCGACTTGAAAACGCCCAGCGCCTGTTCGGCCTCGCTGGGGAACAGCGGCGCGAATGGCACCAGCGACTGGCGTTCGACGACACGCTGTTCCCAATCCGGGCAGGCGGTCGACCACGTCAACGCCATGTCAGTTCATCATGCCCGGTGCGGGCGGCGTCTCGTACAAGCCGCTGACCTGTTCCGCCTTCCGTGCGGCGCTTTCCTTCTTGCCGAGCCGTTCTGGTTTAGGTGCCGGTGAGGCAAGCGATTGGGCGACGACCCGCTGCCGTTCCTTTTCCAGCCGCTTGAACAGTTCCTTCTCGGCGGCGACATTCCCGGCGACAGCAGCGCTATTGAGCCGTGCCAACTGGGTCGCTTCCATCATGATGACGGCCGCCTCCCGCTTCGCGACCTCGGAAAAATAATGTTTGCGCAAAGTTGGGACGGACACCCCGATCGCTGTTGCCGCCTCTTTCACGCTACGGCGCTGAGCGAACATCAGCAGGACCTTGTTTGAGTTTTCGAGACTCCAGGCATGCTCGGGCCGTCCTCGCCATTCATGGCGACGATGAGCAGGGGCGCCGAACAGGTCGGTCCCAAAATCCTCGTCTGCCAAGAAAAAAATCTCCAAATGAGTGGGGCAGTGGTGTCCAGCCCAAGGCCTCCCAGACTTTTGACACCCCCCCCTCGACGCGCCCGGTCAGCCCCGGCGCGCCCGGTTTTCCTCGCGCTGCTTGGCGCTGCTGTGGCAAGGGCTGCACAAGGTCTGCAGGTTGTCCTCATCCCAGAAGAGGGCCTCGTCGCCCCGATGCGGCTCGCGATGATCGGCAACCAGCTTCGAAGTGTCGCCGACCAGCTTGGAGCAGCGTTGGCAGGTGAACCCATCGCGGAGCAGCACCGACCAACGCAGCGCCTTCCACCGGGCGGTATGATACCATTTGCGCCATGGCTGCGCGTCGCGGTGCCGGTCCATCTCGCGCCGGCCCTCGGCCATGAAGGCAACGGTCGGCTTGAGCGAGGCGAGCAGCGGCTTCAACGTCGACAGCCGCGCCATGATCACATGATCCGAAAACGGACAACGCCCGCATCGGACGGACCGAGGCGGGCGTTGTCAGGTTAGGAGAGGATGCCGAACCGGGTGGCTGTCAAAGTCCCGCCTCAGCGTATCGATTTATGCCCCGGAAAATGGCGCTGGGACAACAGGCGCTTTTCTGCAATTGGCGGGTTGACGCTTAAAGCTGAGGACTTCCGCCGTTTAGCGCCTTGGCAATAGCGGCAATGGCACGACGATAGCGCATCTGAAGCGCCTCCGGACCCATCGCCCGGCCCGTTTTCGTCTTCAGCCTGCAGCGTGGCGCGATATCCGTCCATGCGATCCGGTGACCACTGGCTTCGAGCGAGGCAATCGCCAGCGCCAGCAGGCGCACGTCCGCCCGGCGCACATGCTCGATCCATCCCAGCGCTTCGTTCATGCTGTCGACTTCATGCGAACGCAGGCCAACACGCGGCAGGGCAACCAGTTCATGGCCCGCCAGCGCCTGCTCGGCCATGTCGACCCGATCACGGATGACGAGGTGCCACGGACCGTCCGCCGCGAACGGCGACGCCGACACCACCGCCGGCATGCGCCGCTGGAAAGACCACGCCTCGACCAGACGCTCCTGCACCATGGCGAACGTCCACCATGCCGATTTGTGTTCCGATTCGCTTCCACCCCTGCCCATTTCATCATCCATATCTAGTTGCTCTTTTAAAACGGATAGAACGGATAGTTAGAACCTGATGGCCCGTGCGCCTGCGCCCATCCGCACATAGGGTTAGACCAGCACAAACCCGCCGAACCCGCCGTAACCCGCCGTACCGCGCGGATTTGCTCGCTTTTCGATGACGGCGAGTTCTCGTTCATCCCGCCGTTTTCCGGCTTCAAACCCGCCGTTTCGTCCCGCTCGCGCCTCGACCCGTATTCCCCTCGCGCTCGCCGGGCCGCTTTTACGGCGGGTTTGAAGCAACTGTCCGTAACCCGCCGTCACCACATGTTGTGGTTGGCATGCGCGCACTCGATCGGGTCATGGCGGCAGGTCATCCTCGTCAAATGGATCAATCGGGACGGCGGGTTCGGGCGCTTGATCGGCCTCGGCCGGTAAAGGACCAGCGGTTGCGCCCGGCGCGAAGATGCCGTGCGTGCGAAGCTTGATCCCCTTGCGCCAACGCACGCCCTTATGATCCTTGACGACGGCATGCTGCTTGTCGCGCAGTGCTCGGCCAAACGCGGTCGAGGTCATCACCTGTTCGCGACCGCCATCCTCGCACCATTGTTTGAAATGGTCGTACAGAGCCTTGGAGGATTCCTTGTCGTCGGCGTCGGTCGTATCGCACCACTCGCTCATCCATTCGAGCAATGGACTGGAATCCGCCCAGAAGTCTGAAAGCACTTCCGTCATGGCCGTTGGCTGAGGTATTTTGCGGGCAACCAGCCATTCGCAGGCACCAGCGATCAACCAGTTGAGGATACCTGATTTTTCCTCATCCAGCTTCGCCAGCACCACGTCGGGCGGCAAAGCGCCCTGCGTCGTATCATCCAGCGAAACGCGCCACTGATATAGCTTGAAGCGACGGCGGAAGCCTTTGTCGTCGCTCGGCGCACGCGGAATGATGTTGCACTCCACATGCATCTTGAAGCGCGGCCTATAGGTGATTTCCGTACGTTCATTGGCGCCACGGGCGGTGATGAGACTGCCCGTTACCTGCTTGATCGTCTCGCCATCCCACACCGATCGCGATTTCGGTTCGTCGCAGGTGACAAAGCGAATGTCGCCTTTCAGCCGCACCAGATCGGATCGATGTTCAGCCCCACCGCCATCACGGCCTTGCAGGAAGGTTTTGACGCCAGCATGCCGGTAATAGTCGCCATGAATGTTGGCGAGGGTCTGGTGCGTCATGCTCTTGCCGTCACCGCCCTTGCCCTGATGAACGTAGAACGCCTGGTCCGAGGTAAGGCCGGTCAATGAATAGCCGTACAGCAGCTTGAACGCGGTCAGCTGCTCGGGGTCAGGGGTCAGCATCTGCAATCGCCCTTCCCAGAATGGGCAATCCGCATCGGGCTGATATTCGACGTTTGCGACCTGCATCAGCATATCCGCTGGATCATGCGGGCTGGGCTTTACGATCCAGCGCCCATCCACCTCGATGAACCGCAGGGTTGCGTTGAGCGTGTTGTAAATCAGCGGATTCTTGTCGAAATCCTCAAGGCGCGCGGCCAGGAACGACCGGGCCTGCTTCAGCATCCCCGATGTCATACCCGCACTGCCTGATCGCACGGCATGTCCACGGAGGGTTTCGACACGTTTGGTTGCAATCTCGGGGGTACACCAGGCGCCGACGCGATCCTTGAGCGCAATGGAGTTTTCAGCAATCTCGCCCAGCGCGACCGCCTCGCGGTCGATATGCTCGATCACCTTGTGGGCGAGCCGCTGCGCCTCGATCGCGCCACGCTCGATCGACCAGCGCCAACCGTCGTGGAAAGCCCATGTCTGGGCATCCTCAATCCACAGCAGGCGACCGGCCGCCACCGCCATCAGCCGTTTGCCATTGCCGAAATCGGACGTGTCGAGCCAGGCGGTGACCAGCGGGTCCGCAATGGTGATGGGAATAATCTGATCGGTCATGGCGTCACGCGTCGCGGGCGGATTTCGCCGCCTGCGCCATTGCCAGGGCGGCGCGCATGGTTTGCCGCCGCTTATCAAGCTTCTTTTCGATCTGATCCTCGCCTGCGAACATTTTGAGCAATGCGCGGTCGCGGGCGCTGTCCATCATCTCGTCCAGCTTCACGGCGCCGCCGTCGGCGACGCTGCGGTACAGATCGAAGATGGCCTCGGATTCATCCATCTTCTCGCGGCCATGCTTGTCAACTTTGCGCAGCCAGCTCACGACTTCGCGGATTTTCGTGCTGTCGAACCCAGCCGTTTTGGCTTCCTTGCACACCTCGCTGATGTCGGTCTGCAAGTCGCCGATCTCGTCGGCTAACGATTTGACCCGCTTTACAAATCCCACCAGCAACGTTTTGCTATGGCCGCTATCGACGCCATCTGTCATGGTTGCTCCTCCCTCACTACATCGTTGAAATCTCGTCCCATTGGAGGGCGCATGGCGCTCACCGGGCGACACCCGGCCTGACGCCAGTTTTGCACGAACAGTTCGGCGCAGATCCGGGCGCGTTCCGCCGGGCCGATCGGCCTCCGCACGGCGTTTGCATGGCGCTCGTCGGCCACCAGCACACCCATATGTTCGCCAGTCGCCCGGTCGATCGGGCCGCGCAGCGGCGCCATATCGGCGTCAATCAGCCCAACGACTGGTCCCTGATGCGGCAGGATCAGCGCCGGCCGCTCACGGTCGGCGCGAATGTCGTAGAGCGGCAACGCGCCATCGCGGCGCGTCAGCCAACCGCCTTGCAGATTGTCCAGGCTAAGGGTGGCGATGCCGCACGCCTCGGCGGGCGCACCCGCGACTGCCATGCCCGACAATACGGTTTCATTTCCCTCGCCCGCATACAGGGGCACCGTCGGATCATAACGACCGAGCAGAACGCATCCGCCCAGCGCTCCGCCCAGCATCTTGCGATCGGGATAAAGGCTGCCGTCCCGCCGCTTGCGAACCATTTTTGCGCGAAGGTCGGGCGCGAGATAGGTGACGTGCAGGCCCATCGGCTCAAAACCCGTTACCGCACCGCCGTCGATGATCGGCCGTCGCACCAGCGCCACCATGGCCGGCGCCTTCGGCACGCGATCAGGGCCATCTTCGGCCGGCCACGCGGCGATCGGCGCAAGTGCGGCAAATCGGATATCCTGCAGGCGTTCGTCGCCCAGCATCGACGCCGGTATTCCCCGCGCCATTAAATAGATGCGGATTTGATCGGGCGCTGACATCGCCATCCGCCAGATCGCCTGCCCCATGGCCAGCGAACCGACATATTCACGATCGTCACGCCTCCGGCTCTGAAGTGTCTTCTCCCGCCGCACCGGGGCCGCGCTCAATCCGTCGATGCCGTGATCTTGCTCCAGCCGGGTCAGCGCTTCGATGAACGGAATTCCGTGATAATCTGCGACGAACTTGATCACGTCGCCGTGCCACCCGCACCCGAAGCAATGGGCGAACGGCATGTTGCCGCGCTTCGGCTCAGCCGAAACCGAAAAACTATCCGACGTTGATCCGTGGAACGGGCATTGCCCGCGCGGATTGCGGCCCTTGCCGAGCTTCACGACACGGCCAATCAGGGCCTCGATATCGGCCGCTTCACGCACCGCATCGATCCTGTCTTGCAATCGCGGTGGCATGGACGATGGCGACACGAATTCCTCCCGGCGATCGGGTTCAGGTGGGCTGGCAATGATGAAAAGGGACTAGGGCGGGGACGAATCAGTCATGCCGCGTCCCCGAACAATGAAGGTCGGTCATCCGGCCGATCGAGCCGCTCGAAACTGCAATGGGCCGATGGCGCCGATCGATCCCAGATCGTCCAGATGACATCCATCGTCGGCGCGCCGCGCTCCATGAAATCGGGGCGCCAGGTCAAAGCCAGAATGCGCGATGGACGATACAGCCGCCAAAGCTGCGCCCGATCGCGCGGGTGCCAGAAGGTCGATTTCAGCACCATCGCCATCCAGCGCACGCCAAGGTCGCCTAGCAGATGGGCGATCATCGCCGGGGCCAGCGCGAAAGGCGGGTTGGTGACGACGACATCGGCACGCCGCCGCTTGGCGGTCAGCAGGTCGAGCGCGGCAACATCATTGTCCGGATCGGCCACGATATCGCTCGCGGTCACCGGAAATCCGGCCGCGACCAGCTCGCGCGTCATCGCTCCGCCGCGCCCGCACGGCTCCCAGATCAGCGGCCCGGCCGCCCGCATCGCATGGCCACAACGGCCGATGAGCGCGCGGGTGACTTCAGCCGGCGTCGGATAATAGTCATTGGCCTCGCGTGGGCTTGACGACAACGCGCCCTTGCAGCCTGCCACCGCAGCGCCAAATCCGCGCGGAACATCCCGTGCAAGCCGGGGTTCGCTGGGCAGCAGCGAAGTCGTCACGCGGCCACCCGATCGATATTGCGGCGCTCGACGCGGAACGACACCGCGACAACCCACGGGTTCGCGTCCCATGCGTCGGGGCCGTTGATGTGATTCCAGAGGCATTGGTAAGCTGAGACGGCGGTGGGAAAGCCGCTATAGCCAGAAAATCCGAAAGACGTGTTGCCGCCCGGGATAATCCCATCTGGAATGGTGTCGCGCCAAATCCCCTCCGCGATCGCATCCGCCTCACTGATGTCCTGCAACCGCTCAACGCGCACGTCGGTGACGATCAGCGTGAGGCGGCTGGCCCATCGCGGCATGTGCAGCGGTGAACTCCACGGTCCGCGCGCCTCAACATCGGCGATCCAATGCCCGTGGCGCCACGCCTTGGCGGGATGCGCCTCATAATCGAAAGACGGCCCTGCGCCTTCGTCCCGGCCAGTGAATTCGGGATAGACGCGGTCATCATTCGCCCTGAGCGCCACGCAGGGGCCGTCGTCCGACATGCCGACCTGCCACGTCTCCTTCACCCACAGGCGATCTCCGATGGCGAAACGCGCGTCATACTCCATCGGAAACCCCGCGATGCGCGCCACGCCGACGCTGCCATCTAGATCCCATTTCGTGGGGTGCTTGGGCAGGCGGGGATAGTCGTTCAGACTATGCCACTTCACGCCATCAGCCACCTTCCGGCCGACGCCGAAATAGGAGCCGGGGAAATCCTCGTTCTTCGGCGGCTGGACCTTCATGATCCGCCGCGTCTGCGTCTTGCGTCCGTCGAGCAGCGCGCGAACCATCGGCGCGGAAAACAGGATGGGACGGTCGGTCATTCCACACCCGCCCCAACGGCCCACGCCGCGATAGCCGCCACCATCAACGGCCCGCTGTCGAACTGCCCGCCGCGCATGCGCACCAGCCATTCGGCATTGGCTGCCGGCAGCGTGCTGATCACCGCTTCGCGGATCGCTGGCATGGCCGCGTCCAAACGCTCAGGTGCATTGCTCCCCGCGCTCATACCATCGCCCCCATCTGCGCCAGCACACGCCGCGCAGGTTCATGATTCCGCCCGGCGGACAGCCGCCAGTCGATCAGCCCCAGCCGTTTCAGCCGGTGCAGCAGATTGTTCGCCTGCCCCTCAGTGCGCAGGCCAAGGTCCATCGCGATGGCAGCACCGGTTGGCATCGACTGGCCCGGCCGCACAGTGCACCGCAGATAATCCAGCACCGCCCGGGCATCCGCGCCCAGAAAGGCGTCGCCCCGCGTCGCCGGCACCGGACGCAGCAACCGCGCGATGAAATCCACGCCACCGTCAGCCCGCCGGCAATAGGGATGCACGATCCCACGGCCGACCAGCTGCTGCACCCGCAACGTGCCGGCGATGCGCGGCAGGTCCGGCCCATGCGCATAGATCAGGTCGTCGCCGGCCTTCGCGCGGCGCGCCCAGCTATCGACCACCTCGACGCTTTCCACCCAGATCGCGGTCTGGGGTGCCGCCCGCGCGCTCATGCCAGCACCCATGCGACGGCTTTGGCCGCCCCGGTCAGCAGGCCGAACGCCAGCGAAATCAGGATCACCACCAACCCGGCGACGCGAAAGGGATCATTGCCGTGCACCGGCGGCGGCGCGCTCATTCAGCGGCCTCAAGCACCGGCAGCCCACCCGAACGCGCAAGCGCATCACCCAACGCACCATACAGCGCACCCGCCCCCGCAGGATCGAGGCGGAACGCCAGCCCCAGCCCATGCACTTCATAATAGGGGCAGGTCCGCGTCGGCGGAACGCAACCGAACAACGGCCCCGGCGGCGTTTCGCCCAGCACGGCAGGACGATCCACGGATGGATTGCCGTCGATCGAACCCGGATCATAGTGGACGCACGAACCGGGATCATAGCCGAACCAGACGGGAGTTTCCGGCAGAACAGGCGGAGTTGCCGCCGCCCACCAGTCAACATCGTCCACCGGCAGCGCCAATTCCCACAGTTTCGGCAGCACGGCACCGCCCGACATCTGGGCAATCTGATCCGCAAGCATCTCGCTCGGCCCGATCGCGCCACACAGCAAGCGCCGGATCGCCGAACCCATCATCAACGGCCCTTCGCCCGCCACAACGGCCTTGCTGGCGGCATTGGCCAACAACCATGTCGCCAGCGCCTCCGCGCCGTTGTTCAACGACGATCGCGAAACCGGCTGCCCGCAATTCTCGCCTTCGGTCAGGCACAGGTCGATCGCCGTCATGCGATCATGACGCACGGGCAGCGTGTAACGGTTGGTCATCGTGTCCCCTCCACCATCAACAGCATCGCGCGCAGCCGAACGAGGTGCGCGATCAGTTCGTCGGTCTGGCCAACGAGATCGAATTTCTGAATTTCATCGGCCGTGACGGCGCGGTCGCCCTTCAGCGCGGCGCACAGGCCGATCGTGATGGCCGAACTATGGTCAGCCAGTTCGGCCATCCGCTCGTGCCAGTCGTCGCCGTCCGGCTCGGCCGTCAGCCGCTCGACCAGATCGAACCCCGCCGCCGACGCCATTTCGCGCAGCACATGCGGCCAGCCGCCCCGGCCCCGCGCCAGCGGTTCCAGATCCTGCACAACGTCGATCGCCACGAACTGGTCGGCATTGTCGGGGTTGCGGACATCCGCCTGCTGCGCCAGCCGCGACTTGCCGACCCGGCAATGCAGCGCCGCCACGTCGAACCCGCCGACACCCTTGATCATCTCGCCCGTCGCGCGCTTCAGCGCGATCTTCTCCGGGGTCAGCGTCATGCCGCCCGTCCTCCGGGGACGCCGTTTGCGGCGGCGCCCCCTTCGGCTATCGTCCCGGTGCGACCCAACGGACGAAAGGAAAACAATGAGCGAAATCGAAGAGCTGCGCCTCGCAGTCCGCGCGCAGGCCCAGATGATTGGCGAGCTGCTGGCGTGGATCTCGAATGACGATCTGAATTGCACGCTCGATGAAGCGCAGGATTTTCTGCAACTGCACACCGAGCAACTACCGCCCGAAGCACGTCGCCGTTATTTTGCCGAAGCATATTCGCTGCATCACATGTCTGCGACAGGCGAGCGGCTACCTCAGCCTTAAGGGCGATCCCCGGCCATACAAGCACGATGCTACTCGCGGGCCGCTCCTTACCGGGAACGGCCTGAAAACCGCGTGACCGCATGGCAGCGGTGAAACCCTTGCATGAGAGGGGCTGCATGCCACGCTCGTTCATCCACTGGACCAGCACTGCATGCAGCCGTGAAACCGCAATGCGACTGCCCGGTTCGACACATTCAGCCAGAAAACCGTCCACGATCTCGCGCGAATAGACCGCGCCGTTGGCGTCGCTCATGCCATGATCCCCAATATGTGAAGAATGCGCCGCCACCCGCTCACGCCGCCTTCGCCCGAAAAGGGCAGGGCGCGGCTCCATCGTCGGGCGCGCTGGAAATTTCGTCCGCCTTTCCAGATGCGGACGCGGAACGATCGGCGGTATTGGCGGCTTCATGATCGAACTCCGCCATCTTCGAACGGACACGCGCTTCCGTCGTCGGCCATACGCGCCGACCATTGCGCACCTGCCGCACGAAATGCCGATCACCGATAGCGGCGCCAAACGTCGAAGGAGCCATTTCATGTCGAGCCAGAAAGGCTTCGATATCATCAAGGAGCGTAGCCATGCGGCGTTGATAAGGTGTGATATGTCACACCGTCAAGGTGTGATTTGACCTTTCTTCCGCTCGTTGCGGCAGCGTGTGATATAACACACATGCAAGGACCGGACGAAATGGAGCGCATCCGCGAGGCGATTCGCCGCGCGATGTCCCGAAAAGATATCAAAGCCAAGCCGTTGGCCAGGGCGGCGGGATTGGGTGAAACTGCGGTTCGCGACATCCTCGACCCAACCAGTGCCGACATAAAATTCAGCACTCTGAACAAATTGGCTGACGCGCTCGAATGCTCGCTTGAAGATTTGATGGGCGTAGATGAGGTGCCTTTGGCTGGGCGGATCGGGGCAGGCGGAACAATTATCTTCGAAGACACCCGCAGCGATCAGACAGTGATGCGTCCACCCAACATCGGCGGAAAGCTCGAAGCACTGGAGGTTTCCGGCGACTCAATGCTTCCAAAATTCTCGGACGGCGATGTCATCTATATTCAGCGACTTCATGACGGCGTCCTGCCCGCTTACATCGGTGAATATTGCGCAGTTCGATTGGTGACCGGCGAAACCTACCTCAAGCTTTTAGCCAAAGGCTCGCGGCCCGGCCGGTTCACATTGCGATCGCTAAACGCTGCAGACATTGAGGATGTCGAGGTGGAATGGGCAACGCCGGTCGTCTTTATCTTGCCGCGCTTTGCCCGGAACCGCCTGTCCGTCATCTAAGCAGACGGCGAACAAATCCCCCTAGCCCTCCTGAATTCTGCGCCTTTTCGATCGGTGCAGCTTCATAAGATCGTTCGCGGATATCGTCATCCGTCAACGTGACGTGCAACACAACACCAAGCAAACCGGTGTCACCTGCTGCGATATTGAATATCGTAGCCGTTGCGCCCCGACCTTGTTCATGGATCGCGTCTCGCAACCAGCTTGATCGGGCGATGTATCCGATCGTCTCGCCACCTGCCGTTTCGACCTTTAGCGCCATATCATCGTACGGATTGTCTGGCTCGTGACAGATGTAGACGCGTTCCCCCGCGCGACATCGACCAATCGAAGCCTGGTAATTCCGTTCACCAACCACGCCTACTGGATAAATTTTGCTCATTGCCCCTCCGAATTCGAAATTGGAGGGAGGAAGCAGGGTAGGCAAGATAGGTGTGACAAGGCACACCTTTTTCGATTGACGAAGTGTGATGTATCACACTACACCCCTCCCGTTCACACAACGGGAGGCACCCATGGCAGACGCTTACGCGCAGCCGATCAGCAGCAACCACATTCCCATCGTCACCGACGTTCGCATGCGCGCCTTTGTCGGCCGCACGAATAAGGTCCTTGCCGGGATAACGCTCACTTATCTTGATCACGCCGGCCGCACTGTCGGCAGCAGCCTGTGCGATCTCGACGACGCCGAACAGCACGGCCGCGATATCCTCGCCGCCGTCGCCGCCGCCCGCGCCACCGATCCGAAGGTGGTTCCGATCACGCTGATGCCCCGGTCGCACAGCGCCCTGATGCGCGACGTCCGCATCGGCGGTGCCGCATGAGCGCGCCTTCCATCGCGCAAGCTGCCCGCAATTTGCTCGATGCGGCTGACGACCTCCTGATCGCTGCCAAGGCCGTCGATACGATGTGGTCGAATGACGGCTCCTCGCCGGACGATCCCCACTGGTCCGACGACATGGCTGCGGCTTGGCGTGGCCTCCGCGCCGCCATCGCCAAGGCGGAGGGCCGCGCATGATCACCGTCGTTCACGGCCCGCAGGCATCCGGCAAAACCCGCCGCGCCGAAGCGCTGAAGGCGCATTTCGGCTGCGATAATATCGTCGATGGGTGGACGATCAGCGATCTGGTGGCTGGGTGGGTCCTCCGTCCCAATTCGCTGGTGCTCACCACCGAACATCCCGAAGCCATCCGGGGAGCCCTCCCGCATGCCCGCCTAGTCGCGATCGAGGATGCCAAGGTCGCGCTGGAACAGGCCGCAATGCAAGCCGGCATCCCCGCCATCCCGCTGGCCATCAATGCGCCCGACGCGACAGGCTATGTCTATTGCGGCCACGACGAAGCCGGCGAACGGATCGCCACCTACTTGCATGCCGGCGTCCGCATCGCTTATGCCCGGCCCAAATGGGCGGGCGGCTCGATCCTGATCGACATGCTCGGCGGTCTGCGTCCGGCCGAAGGCTATGAGGAAGAGGGCATCACGCTCCTGCTCACGCCGGGCGCGTGCCGCCAGATCGGTCAGGATCTGATCGCTATCGCCGATGCGGAAGCGCCGGCTGCTGCCAAGGCTCCGCACCAGCGCCCGACGCTGAAACTGGCTCATGCCCGCAATGGCATCTGAGGCGCCCCGCTGGGCCTATCGAACGGACGCGCTCGCCATGATCGCCACCGATCTGCACGCCCAGCGCGCCACCCAATATCCCGCGCATGTTGCCAAAGGCACGCTCACGGCGGCCGATGCCGCCACCGGCATCCGCATCGCCGCTGCGATCGAGGCCGACTGGCACCATGTGCGCACCCTTCAGCCTCGCGCCGTAGCCCCGGCTGCGACGAAGGCTGAAAAGGTGACGACGCTGGAAGACGCCGTCACCCGCACCCGGCTGCGCGCCGGCAAAGCCGGACAGAAAATGCCCAAACTGGCGCAACGTTACGTCGGCGACCTTGGCGAACTGCACCACCTGGCGGAAACCGGATGGTTCAGCGCGCACAAAAAGCAGGTCGCCGCGTTCGTCTACGCCGCCGAATATGCCGAACTGGTCGAAACCCTCCTGTGGTGGGAGCGCCGGCCCCTCGGCCACCTCTTCATCGCCAGCATCAACATCGCCGCCGGCGTCCGCCGGCCGAACCCCAACATCGCGGAGGCTGCATGATCGACACAACCGAAATTGCGCAGATCGCGGCGGGGCTGTCGAAATCCGCACGAGCAATCTTGTTTGAACTCGATGAGTACTGGGGGAAAGGCCCCGGACATATGTCTACCGCGCTTAGCATCCCATCGATCGAAGCCAGGGAAGCGTTTCGCGAACTGCGCACCGAGGGGTGTTGCGATTTTGGGTGCCTGATCGACGAAGACACTGGAGAGCTTCGCGGTCGTGGCTATTGGATCGACAGGTTCGGCCTTGCTGTTCGCGTATATCTGGAGACCACCCCTTGATCGCCCTCGCCACATTCACATGCCTCGCGATCGCTCTGCATGACGTAGACGGCCCGATCCATTGCAAGGGCGGCCAGAAAGTACGTCTTCAGGGGATCGGTGCGACCGAAATGGATGGTTCATGTCGGCAGAACCAGCCGTGTGTAGCCGGCGACCCGCGAAAGCAGCGCCGCACCATGGCGCGCATCATGGGAGCCAAGCCGGCCAGCGAGGACACGTCGATCAACGGCCAGCTTTGGTTCGCGCGGCCTGTGCGGCTGACCTGCACAGCCACGGGCAAGAGCCACAAGCGCGTGACGGCTTGGTGCCAGACGGCCGCCGGCAAAGACTTGTCGTGCGAGGCGATCAAAGCGCGGGTGGCTGTCAGGTGGGATAAATACGATCGAGGCGGGAATTTGAGGAGGTGCGCAGGATGAGTGATCTTCAGAGCCTTGCGCGGAAGCTCCACCGCGCACTCCGCAACGAAACCGGGGTGAAGCTCTCCCTCGAAGAAATGCTGGTGCTAGCGGAGTTCGGCACCATCGATCAGATTACCCAGGCCAGCACAAAGGAGCTTGCAGAACGGTGTCGCGCGAAACTTCCCCCTTCATCTATGGCGACTTCTGGCTCGACAAGCGCCGCGACGGCCAATCCCCGGATATCTGGCAACTCGCCAGCTATTCGCCCAAGTCTCGATCGGTCATCTATCGCAGCACTCGCACGGATGCGTTAGAGGGTCCCAACGGTGCCAAAGCCGTTATCATCGCGCACGTCGAAAAACAGAACGCCAAGAAAGCGCAACCGGCCGACGCGGCGCTGATCGTGCCGCAACTGTTCCTCTACTATGACGAACATGGTCAGTATGCGAACGGCGGCAAGGGTGCCGCCACGATCGCCGGATCACTCCGCATCTTCATCGGTTTCATGCTTCAGGACGAAATCGGCCCCGGCGCAACGATCGCCGATCTCAACCCCCAGGTATTCGAACGATTCCGCCGCTGGCGCATGGGCGCGCACAACTTTTCGGTGCCTTGGAAAGACAAGGATTACGAACACGCATCGACAGGCGTGCGCGGCGAGAGCGTCCAGCGCAACCTTGATGACCTGCGCGCTGCCCTCAACCATGCCGCACTACATGGCCGCATCCCCTACGCACCCAAGGTGCCATCGGTGAAACAGGCGTTTCGGTCGCCCGCCCGCGACGTGCGGCTGACGATCCAGCAGCTTGGGGCCATTCTTGGATTTGTCTGGGACGAAATCGAAATGCGCCGTTGGGTTCAATTGATGATCGCCACCGGCTCGCGCCCCGACGCGTGCCTTGCCTTCAACCCGGCCGACCAGTGGATCGGTGATCTGCTCGATATGCACCCGCCCCACTGGCCGCGCACGAAGAAGCGCAATCCGGTCGTGCCGCAGATCGCGCCAATGAAACCGATTCTGGATGCCTGGAAGAAAGCCCCGCACGTCATCGCCAAAGCGCGCCGCACCCAATGGCGCACCATGCGCCGCGCTCTTGACCTGCCGGAGAACATCGTCCCGAAGACAATCCGCCACACGATCGCAACCGAGCTGCTGCGGCGCGGCGTCCCCCACATCCAGATCAGCGGACTGCTCGGGCACGTCGGCATGAACCGCACGACGGCGGTCTATGCCAAGTACGACCCCAACTTCCTGAAGGAGGCAAAGGCCATGCTGACCAAGATTTTCCGCGAGGTTGAGGCAGAGGCAAAGCTCTGGCGTGCGGACCATTTGCGGACCAAAACCGGCAACAATCCGGTGGCAGTCATTAAGCGGGATAAGACGAAAGCGGCGTAAATGCTGGCCTTCTTGGGGTTCGGAATGGTGGGCGGTGAGGGTTTCGAACCCCCGGCATTCTCGGTGTAAACGAGACGCTCTACCGCTGAGCTAACCGCCCAACCTGCCGAAGCTCGCGCCTTTTAGCGCGCTTTTCGCATTCGCCAACCACCAATCGCACTTCGGCGCGATATCCGGCAGAAATGCCGCCTGTCGCTTGCTGCCGGCGCTCCGTTCAGGCGACCGGGCTGGCCATGCGCTGCGCCGCCGCCAGATAATTCAGCATCGCGTCCGCCGTCGCATCCGACAGGGTGATGAACACGCGCCGGCCATCGTGCGGATCGGCCACGCGGATGAACACCCCGGCTTCGGTCAGCGATTTGATCCAGCGCAGCGCCGTTGTCGGCGGAACCGCCGCCGCGATGCACAGGCTCGATACCGCCACGTCGCGCCCTTCCAGCCGCGCAGCCACCAGGTCGAGCAGCATATCCCAGGCGGGGTCCGCAAATAGGTCCGCCGGGAAATAGCTGTCGCGCAGCCGGCGCCCGCGGATGATCGCCCGGACATGCGCGGAATCGACGTCGCCACCACCCGAACGGGCCGGCGCCACACCGACATCCAACCGGCGGACCGGGGGGTGGAATATTTGGGGGGCGCCCTGCCCGTTCGACATGCTGGCCAGCGCCCGCGCAATCTGGCTCATCTGCTCGCTCAGTTCCTGCAATTGCGGGTAGAGCAAAGGACTGCCGCTATCCTGCACGCGCGCCGCCGGGGGCGCCACCAGCAGGGCAAACGCCGTCACCAGTTCGGTCGCGCCGGGTTCGCACAAGAGCATGATATCGTCATGATCGGCCCGCGCTGCGGCCAGATCGAGCAAGCGGTGCGGCACCATCATCGCCGACCGGAAAGCCCCGCGCCGCGCGGCCGCCGCCAGCATCTCGATCCCCCGATCGGCGCAACTGCCTTCTTCGGCCAGCGCCATCACCACCGCGTCCACTTTGGTGCCCGCCGCAATCCGCGCGATCCCGTCATCGACCCCGAGAACGCCGGTTATCGCCAGCCCAAGCGCGCGCGCGGCATTTTCCATCGTCGCGGCCTTGTCGGCCTGATCGGCGAGGATCAACATCGCCGGCGCGCCATAAGCAACGTTGGCGTGAACGGCCTGGCCCGGCCCGGTATCGATGGCATCATCCATAATTGATGAAATCCCGCATCATTCCGGACAGTTCAAGGACGACCTGCATCCATTTTGGGGGATATTTTACGACAGGCTTTCGGAAATCGGCGCACCCCGCCATTTTTGTCGCCAAAACGGGCCGATCATTTTGGTGCGATTTCCCCGCGATCAGGCGCATCAGTAGCGCCAACGGCCATCAGCAAGGGGGTCGGGCAGCGTCGGCCGCTCCGGGCCAGCAACAGCGGCGATCCCGCCCGGCTGTCGCGGCACCGCCGGCGTCGTCGGACGCCGGCGGGTCGTTTCGTCTTTTAGTGGGCCATCGCCTTGACGATGTCGTCGACCATCTTCTTGGCGTCGGCGAGCAGCATCATGGTGTTGTCCATGTAGAACACGTCGTTGTCGACGCCGGCATAGCCGACCCCGCCCATCGAACGCTTCACGAACAGCACGGTCTTGGCCTTTTCCACGTCGAGCACGGGCATCCCGTAGATCGGCGAGGTCTTGTCGGTCTTGGCCGCCGGGTTGGTGACGTCGTTGGCGCCGATCACGAAGGCCACGTCGGACTGCGCGAACTCGCTGTTGATGTCTTCCAGCTCGAACACCTCGTCATACGGCACCGAAGCTTCGGCCAGCAGCACGTTCATGTGGCCCGGCATACGGCCGGCGACGGGGTGAATGGCGTATTTCACCTTCACGCCTTCGGCCTTCAGCAGGTCGCCCATTTCGCGCAGCGCATGCTGTGCCTGGGCAACCGCCATGCCGTAACCCGGAACGATGATCACCTGTTCGGCCTGCTTCATCAGGAACGCCGCGTCTTCAGCCGAACCGCGCTTCCACGGACGGTCGACCTTGTCGCCACCGCCCGAGGAGGCTGCTTCGGCACCGAAGCCGCCCGCGATCACCGAAATGAAGCTGCGGTTCATCGCCTTGCACATGATGTAGCTCAGGATCGCACCCGACGAACCGACCAGCGCACCCGTCACGATCATCGCGGTGTTGTGGAGCGTGAAGCCCATCGCCGCGGCGGCCCAGCCCGAATAGCTGTTCAGCATCGACACGACGACCGGCATGTCCGCGCCGCCGATCGGGATGATCAGCAGGAAGCCGATCAGGAACGACAGCGCCGTCACCGTCCAGAACACCCACGGCGCCTGATCGGTCAGGAAATAGGCCACCAGACCAAGGATACCGGCCAGCGTGCCGAGGTTGATGAGGTGGCGGGCCGGCAGCATGATCGGCTTGCCGCTCATGTTACCATTCAGCTTCAGGAAGGCGATGACCGAACCCGAGAAGGTGATCGCGCCGATGGCGATGCCAAGGCCCATTTCGACCCGGCTGACCATATGGATCAGCGGGCGGCCAACCGCATCGACCACATCGGGCGAAGCAATGCCGAACGCGACCGGGTTGAGGTAAGCGGCGGCGGCCACCAGCACGGCGGCCAGGCCGACGAGCGAGTGGAAGGCGGCCACGAGTTGCGGCATCGCGGTCATGGCGATGCGCTTGGCGACGACATAGCCGATGCCGCCGCCGATGGCGATGGCGATGGCGATTTCGATCAGCCCGGTATCATGCAGGACCAGCGTGGTGACCACGGCGATCAGCATGCCGATCATGCCGAAACGGTTGCCCCGGCGCGAACTGGTCGGGCTGGAAAGCCCGCGCAGCGCCAGGATGAACAACACGCCCGATACGAGGTAGGCGAGCGCCGCCCAGCTCGGCACGGCAATGTGCTCGGCCGCGGCGTGCGCTACATTGGTGGCGGCTTCGTTCATCTGTTTCATTCCCCCTCGTCGACCCCGCCTGGACGGGAGCCTGGCCCTCACTGCGCCCGGAAAACCGGGCAAGGAGGGCGAACCTGGCCCCGGTTAGCGCCGGGGCGACGTTGATTATCCGAAAAGGCGGGCCTCAGCCCTTCTTCTCTTTCTTCTTGTACATCGCCAGCATGCGTTCGGTGACGGCAAAGCCCCCGAAGATGTTGACGCTGGCCAGGGCGACCGCGATCAGGCCCAGCCATTTGGCGCCCGGTGCCTCGGTCGCCGCTGCCGCAATCAGCGCGCCGACGATGATGACAGACGAAATCGCGTTGGTGACGGCCATCAGCGGCGTGTGCAGCGCCGGCGTCACCGACCAGACGACGTAATAGCCCACGAAGCAGGCCAGCACGAAGATCGACAGGATCGATATGAAGTCCATGGGTAGTCCCCTTCGCCTTGTTGTCGCCCTGCCGATCGTTGCCGGCACCTTGCGCAGGCCAGACGTGCCTGCTTCACAAGCCCCCGACGATCACGCCGGGGGGACGCTCCCGTTCCTTAAGCCAGCAACCGCTGGTTCACGACCTTGCCGCCCTGCGTCAAACGCACGGCCTGCGTGATCTCGTCCTCGTCGGGCAGCACCGGGCCGCCCTTGTCCTTGTCCCAGAAAGCGGACAGGAAATTATAGAGGTTGCGCGAGAACAGCGCGGACGCGTCCGCCGCCAGGCGGCCGGGGACGTTCTTGAAGCCGACGATCTTCACGCCATGCTTCTCGACGATTTCCCCGGCGACGGCGCCTTCGACGTTGCCGCCGGCTTCCACCGCAAGATCGATGATCACGCTGCCCGGCCGCATCGTCGCGATCTGCGCATCGCTGATCAGGCGCGGCGCGGGCCGCCCCGGGATCAGCGCCGTGGTGATCACGATATCCTGCTTGGCCAGGTGGCCCGAAACCAGTTCGGCCTGCGCCTTCTGGTATTCCGGCGACATTTCGGTGGCATAACCGCCCGAACCTTCGCCTTCGATGCCGGCAACATTTTCCACGAAGATCGGCTTGGCGCCGAGCGACATGATCTGTTCCTTGGTCGCCGAACGAACGTCGGTGGCCGAAACCTGCGCGCCCAGGCGGCGCGCGGTGGCGATCGCCTGAAGGCCGGCGACGCCGACCCCCATGATGAAGGCGCGCGCGGCCGAAACCGTGCCGGCCGCCGTCATCATCATCGGGAAAGCCCGGCCATAGACCGACGCCGCATCCACAACCGCCTTGTAGCCGGCGAGGTTCGACTGCGACGACAGGATATCCATCGATTGCGCACGGGTGATGCGCGGCATGAATTCCATCGCCAGCGCTTCGACGTTCGCGGCCGCATAGGCATCGACGCGGGCACGCTCGCCAAACGGGTTGAGACCCGCGGCCAGCCAGGCTCCCGCCTTCACGCCAGCGAGCGAGGCCGGTTCCGGCCCCTGCACGCCCAGCAGGATATCGGCATCCTTCAGCACGCTCGCCCGATCACCGACGGTGGCGCCAGCGGCGGCATAATCGGCATCGGCGATCGACGCGCCAACGCCGGCCCCGGCTTCGACAGCCATCGTCGCGCCCAGCGCAATGAACTTCTTCACCGTTTCCGGTGTCGCGGCAACACGGGGTTCACCCGCTGCGGTCTCCTTGAGGACCGCGATCTTCACGCCCGCCACTGCTTAGTTGGCGATCAGATAGACGACGAGCGCGGCGACGAGCGCGGTCGCAATCGTGCCAATTTTCAGCAGCGAAAGGAATCCGCCATAAGTCCCCTCATGTGCCTTCAAATCGTTCTTGGCGTCGTTATTTTTCGCCATTTTATGTCCCCCAAGGGTGCAAGATCGGGTTGCGCCATAACGCCGCAGCCCCCCAGTCTCAAGCCTTAAGCCGCATGATCCGCCTCACGCAACGTTCGTGGCCGCTTAAGCGTAGCTTTACCAAACTGGCATATTTGCGTCCGAACGGCTATTTAACCCTTTGGGCCAGGGGAACGAAATGGGGCGGGAAGCGACACGCGCGCTGCTGCTGATTGATGACGAGCCTGCGCAGGGTCGGCTGGTTTCGGCAATTGCCGGCCGGGCAGGCTGGCGCACGTTCACCGCGCGCGATGGCGTGACCGCCTTGTCCCTGATCGCGGATACCACAGCACCCATCGATATCGTGCTGCTCGATTGCTGGGCACCCGAAGCAAATGGCGGCGATACCGTCGCGATGATCCGCCGCGCCTACCCCACTTTGCCCATCGTGATGCTGACGGCGCGCACCTCGGTTGCCGCCGCAGTCCAGGCCATGCGCGCGGGCGCCACCGATTTCCTGGTCAAGCCGATCGCGCCCGATCGCCTGCTCGCCGCGCTCGATGCCGCTGCCCGTACCAATGGCCAGATTCGCGAATTGCGTCCGATGGCCGAAAAGATCAGCGATCAGTTGGCGTTCGATGAAATCGTCGGCTCCGCGCCCGAATTTCGGGCCGCGCTCGCCATCGCCGCCAAGGCCGCCCGCGCCCGCGTGCCCGTGTTGCTCGAAGGCGAAAGCGGCGTCGGCAAGGAAGTCGTGGCGCAGGCGATTCACGCGGCCTCTCCGCGCGCGCGTCGTCCGCTCGTTGCGGTCAATTGCGGGGCGATTTCCGCCAACCTCGTCGAATCCGAATTGTTCGGTCATGAAAAGGGCGCGTTTACCGGCGCATTCGATCGCCATATCGGCAAGTTCCAGGATGCCGATGGCGGCACATTGTTCCTCGATGAAGTCGGCGAATTGCCGTTCGATGCGCAGGTGAAATTATTGCGCGTCCTCCAGACCGGGGAAATCCAGCCGATCGGCGGCCGCAGCACCCGCCATGTCGATGTCCGGGTGATCGCCGCCACCAACCGCACGCTGGCCGACGAGGTGGCCGCCGGCCGCTTCCGCGAAGACCTGTATTATCGGCTCAACGTCGTCCAGGTGACGATCCCGCCGCTACGCCAGCGGCCCGCCGATGTTCCGGCGCTCGCGCGGCATCTGCTTGCGCGAATCGCCCAGCAGCCGGGCCTGCGCGGGCTTGGCATCACCGATGATGCGCTCAAACTGCTGATGACCTATCCGTGGCCGGGCAATGTCCGCCAGTTGCAGAATGCGCTGTTCCGCGCCGCGGTGCTGTGCGACGGCGATGCGCTCACCGTCACCGATTTCCCGCAGATCGCTTATGAGGCTGCCGTACCCGCGCAGGCATCGGCCCAGTCGCTGCCCAACGCCGGCGGCGTCACCTTGTTCGAAGCCAACGGCCATATGCGTTCGCTCGAAGCGATCGAGGCCGATGTCATCCGCCTCGCCATCGGCCATTATCGCGGCCGGATGACGGAAGTCGCCCGCCGCCTCGGCATCGGCCGGTCGACGCTGTACCGCAAACTCGGCGAACTCGGCATCGATCACGCCGCCTGACAAAAATCGCCGATCGGGCTATGCTCAGGCCCATGTTCGCCAAACGCACCGCCCTTGTCACCGGCGCCGCCTCGGGCATTGGCCTCGCCACCGCCCGGCTGCTCGCCGAACAGGGCGCATCGCGGCTGATCCTGTGCGATCGGGATCGCGCGGGCCTTGCCAGCGCGGCTGGCGGCCTTGCCGGCCCCGAACTCGAACTCGTCCCCGGCGATGTCGCCGACGAAGCCTATTGGGATCATCTTGGCCCCGCGCTTGCCGGGATCGATCATGCCGTCATCAATGCCGGGGTCGCCGGGTCCGGCGCGATCACCACGCTGGATTATGCCGAATGGCGCCGCATCCTCGCCGTCAATCTCGATGGGGCGTTCCTGTCCTTGCGCGCCGCGATGCGGGCGATGGAGGCACGCCAATCTGGCGGCTCGATCGTCCTCACGGCCTCGGCCGCTGGGTTAAAGGCCGAACCCGGCATCGCCGCTTATGCCGCGTCCAAGGCCGGCGTCCTCCAACTGGCCCGCGTCGCCGCCAAGGAAGGGGCTGCCAACCGCATCCGGGTCAACACGATCGCGCCCGGCGGCGTCGAAACCCCGATCTGGCGCGAAACCGCCTTCTTCAACGATCTCGTCGCAGCGAAAGGCAGCGAAGCCGCCGCCTTCGCCGCCATGGCCGGCATCGCCACCCCGCTTGGCCGCTACGCCACGGCGGACGAAATCGCCGGCCAGATCGCGTTCCTGCTGTCCGATGCCTGCGCCACGGTGACAGGTACCACCTTCGTCAGCGATGGCGGGTATATGTTGTGAAGGTTGGGCGGAGATGACGGGAAGCGCCGCCAAAGCGGTCACTTTATGCGTCTACCCTCTCGTCACCCCGGACTTGTTCCGGGGTCCACCGTACCACAAACGTGAACGGTGATGATCGAGCGGGGCAATCCGTCATGGACTAATTTGGCGGTGCCGCTGGGACTTGAACCGCTAGCGATGGTGTCCGCTTGACGGTGGACCCCGGAACAAGTCCGGGGTGACGAGGAAAAGCTATGACTGCTTTCCACCCATACTACCCCCCCCTCAAACCGGACTGAGCGCCTCGTCGCGCATTCCGCGCCAGATTTTCAGCGCCTGCACGGTTTCCGCCACATCATGGACGCGGATCAGTTGCACGCCGGCATTCGCCCCCGCCAGCGCCAGCGCCAGCGACCCGCCCAGCCGGCGATCGACCGGGGCTTCGTCGGCCAGTGCGCCGATCAGCCGCTTGCGGCTCGCGCCCAGCAGGATCGGACAGCCAAGGCCGTGGAACAGCGCCAGGCCGTTCAGGATCGCCAGATTGTGGCGCACCGCCTTGCCGAAACCGATGCCCGGATCGACGATGATCCGGTCGCGCGCGATGCCGGCGGCTTCAGCCGCTGCGATCCGTGCTTCCAGCCAGTCATACACCTCGATCAGCGCATCGGCGTAGCGCGGATCATCCTGCATCGTCTGCGGATCGCCCTGATGGTGCATCAGCACGATCGGGCAGCCGGCCTTCGCCACCACTTCGGCCGATCGGTCATCCCACAGCAGCGCCGACACATCGTTGACGATATGCGCGCCCGCCGAAAGCGCGGCTTCCATCACCCCGGCCTTGCGTGTGTCGATCGCGATCGCGGTGCCGCTGCGCGCCAGCCGTTCGATCACCGGCGCGGTCCGGGCGATCTCGTCGCCTTCCCATATGGTGGCTGCCTTGGGCCGGGTCGATTCCCCGCCGACATCGATGATCGCCGCCCCCAGCGCCGCCATCGCCACCCCCGCGTCGGCCGCGGCCGCCGGATCGTCGCCATGCTTGCCGCCATCGGAAAAACTGTCGGGCGTCATGTTCAGGATCGCCATCACCTGCGGCTGATCGAGCCGCACGATCCGTTCGCCCAGTTGCAGGGCCACGCGCGGGCTGGTGATCCGCGCAATGGTGGCCCGCGCCGCCATCGCTTGCACCTCCGAAAGCCCGGCGATGAAGCCGTCCAGCCGCTCGACCGGCACCAGCCTGTCCGCGACCCGGCGCCCGCCATCCACCGCGATCACATCGAAGGCGGCGAACCACAGCATCCCGCCCGCCAGCCGCAGCACCTGTCCGTCGCGATCGAACGGCGCGGCCACAAAAGCGGTCGGGCGGAAATAGAGGCGGGCGGCAGCCGGAATATCGATCATGCCGCCCTCATAGCGCTTTGCCCGTCATCCCGAACCTGTTTCAAGCATGACGGGCGAAAGATCAGGCCCCTGTCGCGGCCAGATGGCGCTGGCGCAGCGTATCGATCTCGACCAGCTTGCCCGCCTCCTCATAGTGCCAGAAACTCCAGCCGTTGCACGATGGCGCGCCCTGCACGGTCGACCCCAGCTTGTGGATCGATCCGGCGGCCGATCCATCGATCAGCGCCAGCGTGCCATCGGCCTTCACCTCGGCCGTCCAGCGGCGCTTGGAATCGGTCAATGTCGTCCCCGGATCGATCAGCCCCAGTTCGACGAGCAGGCCGAACGCCACGCGCGGCTGGCCCTTCTTCTCGGGGATCAGCGTCATCGCGCTTTCATCCAGCGGCAGCGTGGAATTGATCCGCGCGCGGGCGACGTTCACATATTTCGTCTCGCGTTCGATGCCGATCCAGCGGCGCTTCAGGCGGCGGGCGACCGCCCCGGTGGTGCCGGTGCCGAAAAACGGATCGAGCACGATATCGCCCGGCTCGGTCGACGCCAGCATCACGCGATAGAGCAGCGCTTCGGGCTTCTGCGTCGGGTGCGATTTATGGCCGTCATCATCCTTCAGCCGTTCGCCCCCCGAACAGATCGGCAGCGACCAGTCGGACCGCATCTGCAAATCGTCGTTCAGCGCCTTCATCGTGCGATAGTTGAAGGTGTAGCGCGCTTTTTCGCTCTTCGAACACCAGATCATCGTTTCATGCGCGTTGGTGAAGCGGGTGCCCTTGAAATTGGGCATCGGGTTCGCCTTGCGCCAGACGATATCGTTCAGGATCCAGAAGCCTTCGTCCTGCAACGCCGCGCCCACGCGGAAGATGTTGTGATAGCTGCCGATCACCCAGATCGTGCCGTCATCCTTCAGCACGCGGCGCGCCTCGCGCAGCCACGCCTTGGTGAAGGCGTCATAAGCGGCATTGCTGTCGAACTTGTCCCAATCATCGTCCACCGCGTCCACGCGGCTGCCCTCGGGCCGGAACAGATCGCCGCCCAGCTGCAGATTATAGGGCGGATCGGCAAAGATCATGTCGATCGAACGATCGGGCAGGCCCTTCATCGCCTCGATGCAATCGCCCTGGATGATCGTTTCGAACGGCAACATCGTCAGCTTCGGCCGGGCCACCGAGGCCGCAGCCGCCTTCTTGCGCTGAATATGTTGCACAACCGCCATCGATACTTCCCCTGCTATATTGGCTCACAGGGATGAGTCAGCCGGACTCCGCGGTCAAGATCAGCACCTTGGCGGTCGAACCTGAAACCGCACCTTATCACGGCGGAACGAAAGGAGTCTGCCACCTTATGTTGAGTCGACCGTTAACCAGCGACTCAACCGCTTGTGGTGTGCCCGGTGGGACTCACCGTCGCATAAAAATTTTGCGGCACCGCAAAAAATGCCCCGCTTCAGACATCACCGGCCCCACGGCCGGCAGCATTCACAGGTCGAGCAGCCGTTGCGCGACCGGCGCAAAACTGCGCCGGTGGATCGGCGTCGGCCCCAGCCGCGCCAGCCCATCCATATGCTGGCGCGATCCATAGCCCTTGTTCGATGCCCAGCCATAGCCGGGATATTGCCGGTCATATTCCACCATCATCGCATCGCGCGTTTCCTTGGCGATGATCGATGCCGCCGCGATCGACAGGCACTTGGCGTCGCCACCGATCACCGCCTGGGCCGGATGATCCCAGCGCGGACAGCGATTGCCATCCACCAGCACCATCCCCGGCGCAACGGCAAGGGCCGCCACCGCGCGTTCCATCGCCAGCATCGTCGCCCACAATATGTTGATCTCGTCGATCTCCGCGACGGTGGCGATGCCGACGCCAACCTGCGCCACAGCCCGAATATCGGCGCAGATCCGCGCGCGGGCCTTTTCGCTCAGTTTCTTGGAATCGTTGATGCCATCGGGCACGCGGCCGCGATCAAGGATCACGGCGGCCGCCACCACCGGCCCCGCCAGCGGCCCCCGGCCCGCTTCATCCACCCCGATCACCGGCCCGGCATGCGCCAGTTCCAGATCGAAGGACGGCCCGGCCTTCACCACGCGCTTGCTGGTCATGCCATCCCGGTCATCACGTCGAATGGCACCCGGCCCAGCGCATGGCCCAGCGGCCCGTGCCCCGCGCCCAGCCCCGGCGCGGCAGCGAGCGCCGCGCGCAGATAATCGCGCGCACGATCGACCGCCAGTTGCAGCGCCAACCCGGTCGCCAACCCGGCCGCGATCCCGCTCGCCAGCGTGCAGCCGGTGCCATGGCTGTTGCGCGTTTCGATCCACGCATTCCAATATTCGACGACCGCGCCTTCGTGGACCAGCAGGTCTCCCACCAGCGCCCGGCCGTCGCGCACCGTCGGCGGCACATGCCCGCCCTTGGCCAATACCGCGCAGCCATGCGCCTGAAACAGCGCCATCGCCGCCGCCTCGGCCTCGGCCATGGTCGTCACGCTCCGCCCGGTCAGCGCCGCCAGTTCGGGCGCGTTCGGCGTCGTTACCGTCGCGATCTTCATCAACCGGGCGAACGCGCCGGTCGTCGCGGCATCCGCCAGCACCGCGCCGCTTGTGGCGATCATCACCGGATCGAAGATGATCGGTACGTCGCCCATCGCCTCCAGCCGGTCGGCCACCGCATTCGCCGTCTCGGCCGATCCGATCATCCCGATCTTCACCGCGTCCACGCCGATATCGCTTGCCACCGCATCGATCTGCGCCAGCACCATATCCACCGGCACGGCATGGACGCCCGTCACCCCCAGCGTATTTTGCGCGGTGATCGCGGTGATCGCGGTCATCGGGTGGCCGCCCAGCATCGTCACGGTGCGGATATCGGCCTGAATGCCAGCCCCCCCGCCCGAATCCGATCCGGCGATAATCAGGATACGCGCGATGCTCATAGCGCCGCCTTAACCGCCTCGCAGATGCTGTCGACCACGGCTTCCACCAGCGTTTCATCCTCGCCTTCGGCCATCACCCGGATCAACGGTTCGGTGCCCGATTTGCGGATGACCAGCCTTCCGGTGCCGTTCAGCCGCGCTTCGGCATCGGCAATCGCGCGCTTCACCGCATCCTGCTCCAGCGGCGCGCCGCCCTTGAAGCGGACATTCTTCAGCAATTGCGGCAACGGTTCGAACTGGCGCAGCAGTTCGGATGCCGGCCGCCCCGATTCCACCAGCTCAGCCAGCACCTGCAACGCCGCCACCAGCCCGTCGCCGGTCGTCGCATGGTCGGTCAGGATGATGTGGCCCGATTGTTCGCCACCCACGTTAAAGCCCTGCGCACGCATCGCTTCCAGCACATGGCGATCGCCAACGGCGGTGCGGTGCAGCGACAGGCCATGCCCACCCAGATAGCGTTCCAGGCCAAGGTTGGACATCACCGTCGCGACAACACCGCCGCCGCGCAACAGGCCCTTGCGCGCCCAGGATGCGCCGATCAGCGCCATCAACTGATCGCCATCCACCACATTGCCGCGATCGTCGACCACGATCAGCCGGTCGGCATCGCCATCCAGCGCGATGCCGATATCGGCGCGGGTTTCGATCACCTTGGCGATCAAGGCTGCCGGATCGGTCGATCCGCATTTGGCGTTGATGTTGATGCCGTCGGGCGCCACGCCAAGCGCAATCACCTCGGCGCCCAACTCCCACAAGGCGGCCGGCGCCACCTGATAGGCCGCACCGTTCGCGCAATCGACAACGATGCGCAGGCCATCCAGGCTCAGGGCTTCGGGAAAGCTGGATTTGGCCGCGTGGATATAGCGGCCACGCGCATCTTCCACCCGCCGCGCCCGGCCGATCGCCGCCGATGCCGCCAGTTGGGGTTCGGCCTCGATCAGCGCTTCGATCGCTTCTTCGTCGCGGTCGGACAATTTGTAGCCGTCCGGGCCGAACAGCTTGATGCCGTTATCGGCGAACGCGTTGTGGCTGGCGGAAATCATCACGCCAAGATCCGCGCGCATCGATCGGGTCAGCAGCGCCACCGCCGGCGTCGGCATCGGGCCGACCAGCGTCACATCCATCCCCACGCTGGTGAAGCCGGCAACCAGCGCGGATTCCATCATATATCCTGAAAGGCGGGTATCCTTGCCGATGACGACGCGGTGGCGATGTTCGCCGCGCACGAAATGCGCGCCCGCCGCCTGGCCGACACGCATGGCGATTTCCGGGGTCATCGGCGCCTCGTTGGTGCGCCCGCGAATCCCGTCCGTCCCGAAATATTTCCTTGCCATGCGCCGCGTCGTTCCTGCCTGTGTCTGGCGTAGCCATCATCTATGGGGGGCCAGAATAGTCGGAACCCCCGGCCGGAGCGAGCCTTGATCGAAACTCTTTCCCATTCCATCGATGCACTGGCCGCGATCGTCTTCTGGAAGATCCCCTTCTTCGGCACCCAGATCGAAGCGATCGTGCTGTGGCTGGCCCTTCCCATGCTGCTCTTCACCTTCTGGCTCGGCGTGCCGCAGATCACCGGCATCAAGCTCGGCTGGAAAGCGATGCGCGGTCATTTCGCCGATCCCGACCATCCCGGCGAAATGAGCCAGTTTGCAGCGCTCTCCACCGCGCTTTCGGGCACGCTGGGGCTTGGCAACATCGCCGGCGTCGCCATTGCCATCGCCATCGGCGGGCCGGGCGCGGCCTTCTGGCAGTTCGTGATCGGCGTGTTTGCAATGGCGCTGAAGGCCGCCGAAGTGACGCTGGGCCTCAAATATCGCGAAATCGACAAAAGCGGCGTGATGCGCGGCGGGCCGATGTATGTGCTCAAAAACGGCCTGAAGGCGCGCGGCTGGCCGAAGATCGGCCTTGTCCTCGGCGCATTCTATGCCGTGTTCGCGCTCGGCGGGGCGATCCCGCTGGTGCAGGTGAACCAGAGCTATGCGCAGGTCAGTGCTGTCGCCGGGGCGGATTTCTCGCTCGCTTACGGCATCGGCATGGCGATCGCGGTGTCGTTGGTCGTCGTCGGGGGCGCACGCTGGCTCGGCAAGGTCACGGTGCTGCTCGTTCCGGGGATGAGCATTCTCTACATGGCCGCAGCCCTTGCCGTGATCGGCTACCATTGGGCCGATCTGCCCGCCGCGTTCGCGACGATCGTGTCGGATGCCTTCACGGGGCAAGCGGTGGCGGGCGGTGCGATCGGCACTTTCGTCGTCGGCATGCGCCGCGCGGTCTATTCGTGCGAGGCCGGTGTCGGTTCGGCGGTGATGGCGCATTCGGCCGCGCGTACCAAGGAACCCGCGTCCGAAGGGCTGGTCGCCTTGCTCGAACCCCTGTTCGATACCGTCATCATGTGTTCGCTCACCGCCTTGATGATCGTCGTGTCGGGCGTGTGGGATGATGGGTTCAAGGATATCGCGATGGCGTCGGCCGCGTTTGCCGGGGTGTTTGCGTGGTTCCCCTATGTCCTCGCCGTCGCGGTCGTGCTGTTCGCTTATGCGACATTGATCGCGTGGGGCTATTATGGCGGGCAGGCGTGGGCCTATCTGTTCGGCCCGTCGCGCACTGCCACCTACACCTATCGCGTCCTCTATTGCGTGGCGCTGCCGATCGGCGCGGTGCTCGATATCAGCCGGGTCATCAACCTGGTCGACAGCGCCTTCTTCCTGATGGCCGCGCCCAATGTGATCGCGCTCTATCTGTTCGCGCCCGAGGTGCGGCGCGAAATCCGCGGCTATATCGCCCGGATGCGCAGCCCGGCGGCCGTCGCGCCGGTCAGGCTTCCGGGATAGGGCCGACTTCCAGCACCTCCAGCGCGCCGGGCTTGCCCCCGAAATCAACGCGATCGCCCTCGCCCGTGCCCGTCAGCGCGCGGGCGAGGGGCGCGGTGAAGGCCAGCCGCCCGGCCGCCGGCTCCGCCTCGTCATCGCCGACGATATCTATGGTCCGTTCAACACCCCCCTGGCGGAACCGCACCCGCGAACCGAAGCCGGCTTCGTCGTCGGTGGGCGGCGGGGTCACCTGCGCGGTCGCGCGGCGGACATGCCAGTAACGCAGGTCGCGCTTGATCGCGGCCACCGTTTCCTCATCGCCGCCGGCCGCAAGCGCCGCTTCCCGTTCCGCCACCGTCGCCTCGATCAGCGCCAGCCCGCGCGCGGTGACAAGGTTGGGGCCGACGGGGATCGGCAGTTCGGGCCGTGGTTCCTTGTGCTCCTCATCCGAATCCCGGCGAAACGCGACGCTCATTTCATCTCCATCCTTCCCCGCCCGATCGGGGCCGCCCGCTTCCTGCCCATAGCGCGCACGCCCTGCAACCGGTTCCCCAATTCATCGCAATGTCCCGAATGCGGAAGTGATGCCGGTGGGCGCGGGGCCGCCACGCTGGCACGGTGGAAAAAACGATATTGAAGGATGCGGGATGCGGCTGGACGAAGCAGTGATGACACGCGGGCGGCTGGCCGTGCTCCAGATGCTGGCGGTCAGCGGCGCGGGGCTGAACTCGCTCATCCCGATGGCCGTCAGCCCCGCACTGCCGGCGATGGCACTCCATTTCGGGGGTGGGCACGCAGGCGAACAGGCCGCCAAGCTCGTCATGGCGACCCCGGCGCTCGCCACCGCGATCGTGTCGCTGTTCGTCGGCGCGATCGCCCATCGGCTCGGTTATCGGTTCTGTCTGCTGGTCGCGCTCGCCATCTTCGTCATGGCCGGCGCGACCGGCCTACTGGCAAACGATGTCACGCCGCTGATCGCCAGCCGCGTCGCCATCGGCATCGCCGGCGCCTTCATCGGCACGATCACCATCGCGCTGACCGGCCTGTTCGAACCCCATGTCCGCGATCGCCTGATCGGTTTCGTCAGCGCGATGGGTGGCGGCACATCGATTCTGGCATTGAGCGCGGGCGGCTGGATGGTGGATGCGGGCGGCTGGCAGGCCCCGTTCGCGCTCTACCTCGCTGGCATCCCGGCCTTTTTCGCGGCGCTCTACGCCGTCCGCCTGCAACGGACGCCCCCGGCCGTCAGCACGCACGCGCCCGCCGGCGGCCTGCCATGGCGGCAGCTCGCGCCCGTTTACGGGCTGATGCTCGTGCTGTCGGTCGCCTTCTTCACCCCCGGCATTCAGGGGCCATTCCTGCTCGGCGAACGCGGTGTCACCAGCGCGACCACGCAAGGGATGCTGCTGTCGATCTTTGCGGGCACCTCGGCGATCACCGCTTTTGTCTTCGGCTTCCTGCGTCCCCATCTCGGCGAACGCTGGATCAAGGCGCTGATGCTGCTTTCGCTGGGCGCGGGGCTGGCCGGCATGGCTGCCGGCACATCGATCCCGCACATGGCCGTTTCCTTGTTCCTCGCCGGGCTGGGCGCCGGGTTCGCGACTCCGCAAATCACGTCGATGGTATTGGAACGCACGCCGGCACATCTGCACGCCCATGCGATCGGCGGCATGTATGCGGCGATCTTCCTCGGCCAGTTTCTCAACCCGATCCTGCTCGATCCGATACGCGGCGCACTCGGGCTGGCTGGCATGTTTTCCGCGCTGGGCCTGGCACTTATCGCGGCGGGATGCCTGATCGGGCTGATCGCCCCCAATCGGCGGCATCACGCGACGACTTGACCTGCCCCCCCGGCTGGGCACAGGGTTCACGCAACAAGATTACAGCCGGGAGTAACACATGAACCTGTTCGATCGACGTAAGCCGCTGGCGGATGCCTCGGCCCACCCGTCGGGACAACGGCTCACGGCTACACTGTCATGGCCGCATCTCGTCGCCATGGGCGTGGGCGCGATCGTCGGCACCGGCATCCTCACCCTGATCGGCGTCGGCGCGGATCGCGCGGGGCCGGCCGTTCTGATCTCCTTTGCGATTGCCGGCGCGATCTGCGCCTGCGCCGCGCTCGCTTATGCTGAAATGGCGACGATGCTGCCCGCTGCCGGCAGCGCTTATTCCTACAGCTATACGGTGCTCGGCGAACTGATCGCCTGGGTGGTGGGGTGGAGCCTGATCCTCGAATATTCGCTGGTCGTCTCCACCGTCGCGGTCGGCTGGTCGGGATATGCGGCCCCCCTGCTCCACGCTTCCACCGGCTTTCCCATCGCCTTGATGCAGGGGCCGGAACTGGGCGGCATCGTCAACCTGCCGGCGATCTTCATCATCGCCGTCGTCGCCGGATTGCTGATTGTCGGCACCCGCGAAAGTGCCACGCTCAACGCCATCCTCGTGATCGTGAAGATCGCCACGCTCGCCTTGTTCGTGGCGGTCGCCTTGCCCTATTTCAACGCCGCCAACCTCGAACCCTTCATGCCCTACGGCTTCGCCAAATCGATGAGCGACGGCGGCGTCGAACGCGGGGTGATGGCCGCCGCCGCGATCATCTTCTTCGCTTTCTACGGCTTCGATGCAATCTCCACCGCCGCCGAAGAAACCAAGAAACCCGAACGCGATCTGCCGATCGGCATCATCGGGTCGATGGTCGCCTGTACGCTCATCTACATGCTGGTCGCTGCCGCAGCGGTAGGGGCGCTGCCCTTCACCCACTTCGCCGACAGCCCCGAACCGCTGGCGCTGATCCTGCGCGAAATCGGCCAGGGCAAAATCGCCACGATCGTCGCCGCTGCCGCCGTCATCGCACTGCCCACGGTGCTGCTCGCCTTCCTGTTCGGGCAGTCGCGCATCTTCCTGGTCATGGCGCGCGACGGGTTCCTGCCGCCAAAGCTCGCCGAACTGTCGACGCGCGGCACGCCGGTTCGCATCACCCTGATCACCGCGGCCTTCGTTGCCGCCATCGCCGGCTTCGTACCGCTTGATGAAATCGCCGCGCTCGCCAATTCGGGCACGCTGGTCGCGTTCATCGCGGTATCCACCTGCATGCTGGTGATGCGCCGCCGCGCGCCCGATATCCACCGCCCGTTCCGCACCCCGGCGGCCGCGCTGGTCGGCGCGGGCGCGATCCTTGGCTGCCTCTATCTGTTCGCCAGCCTCCCGACGAAAACGCAAATCTGGTTCGTCGGCTGGAACGCGTTCGGGCTGGTCGTCTATTTCCTCTACGGCCGCAGCCGCAGCCTGATTGGCAAGGCCGAAACCACAAAGTAGCCGAGGCCGGCGCCGCGCCGGATTCGAAGGGTCCGCCACCCTTCATGCCGTCGCCTGTGGCGCCTATCCCGGCCGCACCCGACACGAGCCGGGCGGAAGATCAGGTCGGCGGAGAAGCCACGCGCAATGCGCCTGCCCCTCCGCCCTGACGCTTATTCGGCGACTGCCGCCTTCTTGGCAGCGGGCGCCTTCTTCGCCGCCGGCTTTTTCAGCGGGGCATCCTTCTTCGCGGTCGTCTTTTTGGGTGCCGCAGCCTTCTTGGCGGCCGGCTTTTTGGCCGGGGCCGCCTTTTTCTTGCCCTTGGCCGGTCCCTTCGCCGCCCGTTCAGCCAGCAGCGCCACCGCTTCTTCCAAGGTCAGCGCCGCCGGATCGGCGGCCTTGGGCAAGGTCGCGTTGGTGGTGCCATCGGTAACGTAGGGGCCGAAGCGCCCTTCCATCAGCTTCACTTCGGCGCCGCTTTCCGGGTGCGGGCCGAACGCCTTCAATGGTTCGCGCGAACCGCCCCGCGCGCGGCCACCGCCAGCAGCGGCCTCCGCCAGCTTGACGACGGCGGCGTTCATGCCCGTTTCGAATACGTCCATGGTAGACGTCAGCCGGGCATATTTGCCGTCATGCGCCAGATAGGGGCCATAGCGCCCGATCGATGCGGTGATCGGCTTGCCGCTTTCGGGGTGGAGCCCCACCTCGCGCGGCAGGGACAGCAATTTCAGCGCCCAATCCAGCCCGAAATCTTCGCCCGGCACGTCCTTGGGGATCGAACCGCGCTTGGCATCCTTGCCTTCGCCCAGTTGGACATAAGGCCCGAACCGGCCGGAGCGCTTGGTGATTTCCTGCCCGGTTTCGGGATCGGTGCCGAGCACGACCGGGCCGGTATCGCCACCATCCTCCGCGCCGCCCTTTTGCGCGAAACGGCGGGTGAACTTGCACTCGGGATAGTTGGAACAGGCGATGAACGCGCCGTACCGACCGCCGCGCAGCGAAAGCCGGCCGGCATTGCACGCCGGGCACAGCCGCGGATCGGTACCGTCTTCCTTGTCCGGGAACAGATATGGGCCGAGAAATTCATCAAGCGCCGCAGTCACTTCGGATGGCTTCTGCTCCATCACCTCGACGGTCTTGGGCTTGAAATCGCGCCAGAAGGCTTCCAGCACCTGCTGCCAATCGGCCCGCCCGCCCGACACATCATCGAGGCTGTCTTCCAGCCCGGCGGTGTAATCATAGCTGACATAGCGTTCGAAGAAGCGTTCGAGGAAGGACGTGACCAGCCGGCCGCTTTCCTGCGGCTGGAAGCGGTTCTTTTCCAAGGTCACATATTCGCGATCCTTGAGCGTCTGGAGCGTCGCGGCGTAGGTGGACGGGCGGCCGATGCCGAGTTCTTCCATCTTCTTGACGAGGCTGGCTTCGGAATAACGCGGCGGCGGCTGGGTGAAATGCTGTTCGGCGGTGACAGCCTTCCTGGCGGGCGCATCGCCCTCCTTCATCCGCGGCAGGCGCTTGCCGTCATCGTCGCCATCATCAGCGGAGGCATGTTTGCCGGAGCTGGAACCAACGTCATCGCGGCCTTCTTCATAGAGCGCGAGATAGCCGGGGAAGAGGACGACCTGGCCGGTTGCGCGCAGGGCATGGCTGCCGCTGCCGTCAAGCAGTTCGACCGTCGTCCGTTCCAGCCGCGCCGACGCCATCTGGCTTGCCAGCGCGCGCTTGAAGATCAGATCGTACAACCGCGCATGATCGCCCGATCCGGCCTTGTCCTTGGAAAAATCGGTCGGGCGGATCGCTTCGTGCGCTTCCTGCGCGTTCTTGGCCTTGGCCTGATACTGGCGCGGCTTATCGGGCACGTAGGATGCGTCATAACGGTTGGCGATTGCGCCGCGCGCGGCCGAAATGGCCGATCCATCCATCTGCACGCCATCGGTACGCATGTAGGTGATCGCGCCGTCTTCATAGAGATTTTGCGCGACCCGCATCGTGTGGCTGGCCGAAAAACCCAGCTTGCGCGCGGCTTCCTGCTGCAAGGTCGACGTGGTGAACGGCGGCGGCGGATTGCGGGTGAGCGGCTTGGTTTCAACCGACGCGACCGAGAAACGGCCGGCTTCGACATCCTTCTTCGCGGCCTCCGCATCAGCGCCATTGCCGATCGTCAGCCGATCGATCTTGTTGCCCCGCCAACGGACGAGACGCGCGACGAACGGCACGCCATCCTGTTCCATATCGGCGGCGACCGACCAATATTCTTGGGGCCGGAAGGCTTCGATCTCGCGTTCGCGATCCACCACCAGCCGCAGCGCGACCGACTGCACGCGCCCGGCGGATTTCGCCCCCGGCAGCTTGCGCCACAACACCGGCGACAGCGTGAAGCCGACCAGATAATCGAGCGCGCGGCGGGCGCGGTACGCATCGATCAGATCTTCATCCAGCGCGCGCGGATTGGCCATCGCATCGAGCACGGCGGCCTTGGTGATGGCATTGAACGTGACGCGCTGAACGTCCTTCGGCAACGCGCGGCGCTTTTTCAGCACCTCCTGCACATGCCACGAAATCGCTTCCCCTTCGCGATCAGGGTCAGTCGCGAGGATGAGGGTGTCGGCTTCCTTCGCCTCGTCGGTGATCGCCTTCAGCTGGCGCGTCTTGTCGGCATAGGCCTCCCACTCCATCGCGAAGCCGTTGTCGGGATCAACCGATCCGTCCTTGGCCGGAAGATCGCGGACATGGCCGTAGGAAGCGAGCACGCGGTGCCCCGGCCCGAGATACTTCTCGATGGTTTTCGCTTTGGCGGGCGATTCGACGACGACGAGCTTCATGAGATCAGGCAATTCCCCACATGTGTACGCGCGAGGGTGGAGAGCCGCCCCGCCCTTCGTCAAGCCCCGCCGGTTCATGGGCCGCGAGGCTGGCATGGATTGTGGCCGCGACATGGGTTACGTCGCCCCATGGAAATCACCACCCCCCGCCTGACATTGCGTCGCGCGCAGCCGAGCGATCTGGATGCACTGCACGCCGTGCTGTCGAACGAGCAGGCGATGCTTTATTGGTCGACCGCGCCGCACGAACGGATCGAGCAGACCACCGAATGGCTGGATTCGATGATCGCATCGCCGCCTGAATTGTCCGAAGATTTCGTCATCGTCCGCGATGGCGTGGCGATCGGCAAGGTGGGTGCGTGGCGGCTGCCGGAATTCGGCTATATCCTCCACCCCGATCATTGGGGCCAGGGGCTGGGCCGCGAGGCGATTGCCGCGTTCATTGCCCATGCGCTGGCGCGGCCCGATGTGGAGCGGCTGATCGCCGACGTGGATCCGCGCAATGCGGCGTCGCTGCGCGTGCTGATGGCGCTGGGGTTCCGCGAAACCGGGCGGGCGGAACGGACGCTGGAAACGCATATCGGCTGGTGCGACAGCGTCTATCTGGAAATCGAGCGCGCGGACCTGGGCCTCAGCCCAGACTGACCCGGCCGCCGGCATGGCGTTCGAGCCGGCCGGCGAGTTCCAGTTCCAGCAGCACCGTCTGGATGATCGCCGGGGCAAGGCCCGTCAGGCGGACGATTTCATCCACCGGCACGGCAACCGGGCCGAGCAGATCGGCCACCGCCCGCCGATCCGCATCGCCCGCATCGGCGGATACCGGCGGCGGGGCGTAGCCGCTGCCATGCGCCGCCACACCATCGGCGATCGGGCGCAGCGCTTCCATCACATCGGCGGCGGACTGGATCAGGGTTGCCCCTTCGCGGATCAAGAGGTTGCAGCCTTGCGCGCGCGGATCGAGTGGGGAACCGGGCACCGCCATCACTTCGCGTCCGAAATCGGCGGCATAGCGCGCGGTGATGAGCGAGCCGGATTTGGGCGCGGCTTCCACCACCACCGTGCCGGCGGCGATCCCGGCGATGATCCGGTTGCGATAGGGAAAATGGCGCGCGCGCGGCTCCAATCCAGGCGGCTGTTCGGCGATCAGCACGCCGCGTTCGGCGATCGCCTGCTGCAAATCGGCATTTTCGGGCGGATAGACCACATCGATCCCCCCGGCGATCACCGCCACCGTGCCGCCATCGATCGATCCGGCATGGGCTGCGGAATCGATGCCGCGCGCCAGGCCGGAAACCACCGTCGCCCCGCCATCGGCCAGTTCGCGGCCCAGTTGCCGGGCAAAACGGATCGCGGCGGCGGATGCGTTGCGCGCGCCGACCATCGCCACCATCGGCCGATCGAGCAGCGCCAGCCGCCCGCGCACGATCAGGGCCGGCGGGGCAGTTTCAATCTCGGCCAGACGGCGCGGATAGAGGCCGATGCCGCGAAACAGATAACGCCCGCCAAGGGCTGCGACGCGCGCGACTTCGCGTTCCACATCGGCACGCGATGCGATCCGCACTTCCCGCCCGCCACCGCGCCTGGCCAGATCGGGAATGGCATCGAGCGCCGCCTGCGCAGTGCGGAACCGCAACAGCAGTTGGTGATAGGTAACCGGCCCCACATTGGCCGAACGGATCAGCCGCAGCCGGGCGATGCGATCTTCATCGATCGCGCGGGGGTCGGCGCCGTCAGCCATCCGATTTCGCGCCGATGCGCGGTTCGGTGCCGGCAATCAGCCGCTGGAGGTTGGCGCGGTGCTTCCACACCACCACCAAAGCGAGGCCGAGAAAGACCAGCGCCAGGGTCGGCTGCCCCATCAGCGCGGCGACGACGGGCGGTGCAAACGCGCCGGCCATGCCGCCAACCGACGAATAACGGGTGATGGCGGCCGCGCCGAGCCAGACGACCGCAAAGCCCAGCCCCGCCGGCCACAGCAAGGCCAGCGCGATGCCGAGCAGGGTCGCGACACCCTTGCCACCGCGAAAGCCCAGCCAGACAGGATATAGATGGCCGAAAAAGGCGCCGACCGCGGCGAACGGGGCAAGGCCGGGCGCCACGGCGGCGGCGATCAGCACCGCCACCGCGCCCTTGCCACCGTCCAGCAGCAAGGTGAGCGCGGCCAGCCCCTTGCGGCCGGTGCGCAGCACGTTGGTCGCGCCGATATTGCCCGAACCGATCGTGCGCAGATCCCCGGCCCCGGCCGCCCGCGTCAGCAGCACGCCGAACGGTATCGAACCGAGCAGATACCCGCCCAGCAGCGCCACCAGCGACAATCCCCAAGATTCCACGATCATTAAGCTACCCTGTTGCCCAGGCCCGACAATAAGCGCTGGCGCGGGTTGCGCAACAACCCCCGATATTTCACCCGGCCCCATGGCTGCGCTATGGGCGGGGGATGAGTGACAACCGCCCCTTGCTGTTTTTCGATTCGGGCGTGGGCGGGTTATCCGTCCTCGCGCCGACACGCCGGCTGCTGCCCGATGCGCCGATCGTCTATGCCGCCGACAATGGCGGATTTCCCTATGGCACCAAGGCCGAAGCGGAAATCGCCGCGCGGGTTCCGGCGCTGCTTGGCCGGCTGGTCGAACGGCATCGCCCCCGGTTGATCGTGATCGCCTGCAACACCGCATCAACGATCGCATTGGGCGCGGTGCGCGCCGCGCTCGATTTGCCCGTCGTCGGCACGGTGCCCGCGATCAAGCCGGCGGCCGAACAATCGCGAACCCGCGCGATCGGCGTGCTCGGCACCGACGCCACCGTCCGCCAGCCTTATGTCGATGATCTGTCGGCGCGCTTCGCCAGCGATTGTCTGGTGCTGCGCCACGGATCGGCAAAGCTGGTCGAACTGGCCGAAGCCAAGCTGCGCGGCGAACCGACCGATCCGGCCGCTTATGCCGCCGTCATGGCCGGCCTGCTCGATCAGCCGGGCGGCGACCGGATCGATACCGTGGTGCTGGCCTGTACGCATTTTCCACTGGTCGAAACCGAACTGGCCGCCGCCAGCCCCCGTTCGCTCAATTTCATCCATGGCGGCGAAGGAATTGCCCGGCGCACGGCATTTCTGACAGCGGGACAGGACTGGCCGGCCACCCCCACGCCCGGCATCGCCGTGTTCACCGCGCCCTTCGATGTGCCAGCCGGGCTGGTTGCCGGGCTGGCGCGTTACGGCCTCGACGACATACGCTTTTTGTGAATCGCGCCGGCGTGTTGAAACCTCACCGGCATGCCTCATATTTGGGGGGACAATTTGTCCACCCAATTGCGAACCGTTCGCGCTGGAAAAAGTGAACGCGCTTCCGTAAAAGCGCGGCACATTTCAGGGGCGGCATACCCCGGGGGAGTAGGTTCCTTGGACTATCAGCGCGTTTTCGCAGAGGCAATCGACCGGCTGCACGCCGAAGGCCGCTATCGCGTATTCATCGATATCCTGCGCAACAAGGGCGCGTTTCCCAATGCCCGTTGCTTTGCCGGCCATAACGGGCCGAAGCCGATCACCGTATGGTGCTCGAACGATTATCTCGCCATGGGCCAGCATCCGGCGGTGATTACCGCGATGGAAGACGCCCTGCACGATGTGGGCGCGGGATCCGGCGGCACTCGCAATATCGGCGGCAACACGCATTATCACATCGATCTGGAAAACGAACTCGCCGACTGGCACGGCAAGGAAGGCGCGCTGCTGTTCACGTCGGGCTATGTGTCCAACGACGCAACGCTGTCCACGCTGGGCAAGGTGCTGCCGGGCTGCATCATCTTTTCGGATGAACTGAACCACGCATCGATGATCGCGGGCATTCGCAATTCGGGCTGCGAAAAGCGCGTCTTCCGCCACAACGACCTGGCCCATCTTGAAGAATTGCTGGCCGCCGAAGACCCCGAAACGCCCAAGCTGATCGCGTTCGAAAGCGTCTATTCGATGGAAGGCGATGTCGCCCCGATCCATGCGATCTGCGACCTGGCCGACAAATATAACGCGCTCACCTATCTCGACGAAGTGCATGCGGTCGGCATGTATGGCCCACGCGGCGGCGGCATTGCCGATCGCGATGGCGCAGCACATCGGTTGACGATCATCGAAGGCACGCTGGCCAAGGCGATCGGCGTGATGGGCGGCTATATCGCGGCCGACCGCACGATCATCGATGTGATCCGCTCTTACGCGCCGGGCTTCATCTTCACCACGTCGTTGTCGCCGGTGCTGGTTGCCGGTGCGCTGGCCAGCGTCCGCCACCTCAAGGAATCGGGTGAGGAACGCGATGGCCAGCAGGCCGCCGCCGCGATGCTGAAAGCCAAGTTCCGCGACGCCGGCCTGCCGGTGATGGATTCAACCACCCATATCGTGCCGCTGATGGTGGGCGATCCGGTGAAGGCCAAGCGGGTGAGCGATATCCTGCTCGCCGAATATGGCGTCTATGTGCAGCCGATCAATTACCCGACGGTGCCGCGCGGCACCGAACGGCTACGCTTCACCCCCGGCCCGCAGCACACCGAAGCGATGATGCAGGAACTGACGAACGCGCTGCTCGAAATCTGGGACCGGATCGAACTGCGCCTGGCGGCCTGACCCCCGCCCCCGCCCGCCATGCGGCGAAAGCGGAGCCGGGCGCCGGGCGGCAAACCGCGCGCGCCGATCAATCGCGGCAGAAACCCTCGCCCTTTTCGATCATCAGGCAGTCCGTCTTGCCCGCCAGATATTTGAGGCCGGTTTCATCACCGCTCGCCTTGCGGATCACCGCAGCCTTGCCGTCGCGCGTGAATTGGATGGTGTCGCCAGCCGCCGTGCCGACGAAATTGGCCGGTCCATCCAGCAACGTCACCTTCAGCGCATATTGCCCGGCATCCGGCCCCGGCGCGATTTCAAGTGCCAGCCCTTCGACGCCAACCCATTTGCCGATCCATGCATCGGTGGGCAGGGCGGCAGCCCCCGCGCCATTTTCCGCAGGCGTGTCGACCGGCGCGATATCCGGTTCTGCGGGCAGGATGGTGTTGGCGGCGGCGGTCTCCGTTTCGGTGGCCGGCGGCTTGGCAGGCCCGCATCCGACAAGCAGCGCGCACGCCGCAACGATGGCAATTCGCTTCACTGGCAACTCCTTTCAAGTCCATCAACGCCCGGATCGCCGCTTTGCAACATGGCAGGTAGCGTTTCGCAGCCCAAGCCCCTAGATAGCCGCCATTCGACTCATCCCGGAAGATTTGACATGGCCGAAACCATCGCCATCGCATCCGATCACGCCGCTATCGAACTGAAGGCGATCCTTGCCGATTGGCTGCGCGAAAGCGGCCATGAGGTGATCGACCTCGGCCCCGACAGCGCCGATTCGGTGGACTATCCCGATTATGGCTACAAGCTGGCGGCGGCGATCGCCGATGGCACGGCCAAGAAGGGCATCGCCCTGTGCGGATCGGGGATCGGCATTTCGATCGCCATCAACCGCAATCCGGCGGCGCGCTGCGCCCTGGTATCCGAAGCGCTGTCCGCCCGCCTGTCGCGCCAGCATAACGATGCCAACATCATCGCCATGGGCGCGCGCCTGATCGGCGTCGATGCCGCCAAGGATTGCGTCACCGCGTTCCTGGCCACCCCATTCGAAGGCGGCCGCCACCAGCGCCGCGTCGACAAGCTTTCAACTCCCGCCACCGCGAAGGAGCCCGCATGAGCACCAACCCCGCAACCTTGTCAGCGGTCCAACCCGACGGCTTCTTCACCCGTGGCCTGGCCGATGCCGATCCGGCCGTGTTCGGCGGCGTCCGCCAGGAACTGGCCCGCGAGCAGAACCAGATCGAACTGATCGCATCGGAAAACATCGTCTCGCGCGCTGTGCTTGAAGCGCAGGGTTCGGTGTTCACCAACAAATATGCCGAAGGCTATCCCGGCAAGCGTTACTATCAGGGCTGCGCCCCGTCCGACGTGGTGGAAACGCTCGCGATCGAACGCGCCAAGCAGCTGTTCGATTGCGGCTTCGCCAACGTCCAGCCGCATTCGGGCGCGCAGGCGAACGGCGCGGTGATGCTCGCGCTCACCAAGCCGGGCGACACGATCATGGGCCTGTCGCTCGATGCCGGCGGCCACCTGACGCACGGCGCCAAGGCCGCGATGTCGGGCAAATGGTACAACGCCGTGCAATATGGCGTGCGCCGCGAAGATCATCTGATCGATTTCGATCAGGTGGAAGCGCTGGCCAAGGAACATAAGCCCAAGCTGATCATCACTGGCGGTTCGGCCTATCCGCGCCACATCGATTTCGCTCGCTTCCGCGCCATCGCGGATGAAGTGGGCGCGCTGTTCATGGTCGACATGGCGCACTTTGCCGGCCTCGTCGCCGGTGGCGCGCACCCCACCCCGTTCGGCCACGCCCATGTCGTGACGACGACCACGCACAAAACCCTGCGCGGTCCGCGCGGCGGCATGATCATGACCAACGACGAAGCGATCGCCAAGAAGATCAATTCGGCGGTGTTCCCCGGCCTGCAGGGCGGCCCGCTGATGCACGTCATCGCCGCGAAAGCGGTCGCGTTCGGCGAAGCATTGCAGCCGGAATTCAAGACCTACGCCCGTGCGATCGTCGAAAACGCCAAGGTGCTCGCCGCCCGCCTCAAGGAGCGCGGCGCGGAGATCGTTTCGGGCGGCACCGATACACACCTCGCGCTGGTCGATCTCACCCCGCTGGGCATCACCGGCCGCGATGCCGATGAGGCGCTGGAACGCTCGTCCATCACCTGCAACAAGAACGGCATCCCGTTCGATCCGTTGCCCCCGGTAAAGACCAGCGGCATCCGGGTCGGATCGCCCGCCGGCACGACGCGCGGCTTCGGCCCCGCCGAATTCCGCGAAATCGCCGACATGATCGCCGACGTGCTGGAAGGCCTGCGCACCAAGGGTGAACATGGTGATCCCGCCGTGGAAGCGGCCGTCAAGACGCGGGTCGAGGCGCTCTGCGCGCGCTTCCCGATCTACCCCAACCAGTAAGACGGAGAAACTGGGTTGCGCTGTCCTTTCTGCGGCCACGACGATAGCCAGGTGAAGGACAGCCGTCCCAGCGAGGACGGCGCCGCCATTCGCCGCCGCCGCCAGTGCGAAGGCTGCGGCGCGCGCTTCACCACGTTCGAACGCATTCAATTGCGCGAAATGACGATCGTGAAGAGCGAAGGCCGGCGCGAGCCGTTCGATCGCGAAAAACTCGCCCGTTCGGTGGCGATTGCCTGCCGCAAGCGCCCGATCGATCCGGTCCGGATCGATCGGCTGCTGTCCGCCATCCAGCGTCAGATCGAAACCAGCGGCGAAAGCGAGATCGCGGCCGCCCAGGTCGGCGCAATGGTGATGGACGGGCTGAAGGCGCTCGACAGTGTCGCCTACATCCGCTTTGCCAGTGTTTACAAAGATTTCACCGAAGCCAAGGATTTCGAAGACTTCGCCGGATCGGTCGTCGAAGTGAGTGATATCAAGTGAGCGCCGCCCCACCCCCGGTGATCATCCTCGTCCGTCCGCAGCTTGGCGAAAATATCGGCAAGGCAGCACGGGCGATGCTCAATTTCGGGCTGACCGAGATGCGGCTGGTATCGCCGCGCGATGGCTGGCCCAATCCATCCGCAGGGCCGGCGGCATCGGGCGCGGATATCGTGCTGGCCAACGCCCGCGTATATGAAAGCGTGGCTGAGGCGACGGCCGATTGCACCCATGTCTACGCGACCACAGTGCGCAAGCGCGGGGTGACCAAGCCGGTGGTGACGCCCGAGGAAGCCGCGCGCCAGATTCGCAGCGATGTCGGCCGATCGGCGCTCTTGTTCGGTCCGGAACGGTCCGGCCTGGAAACCGACGATGTCGCGGTGGCGCGGACGATCCTGACCGTGCCGATCAATCCCGAATTTGGCAGCCTCAACCTGGCGCAGGCCGTGATTCTGGTCGCCTATGAATGGTCCAAGGGCGAAGCGCTCGCATCCCCGCCATCCACCGAAATCGAGCCACCCGCGCCACAGGGCGAACTGGATGGCATGATCACGCAACTGGAAGGCATGCTGGACGAGGCCGGCTTCTTCTACCCGCCCGATCGCACGCCGGTGACGAAGCGGACCTTGCGGACAATGCTGACCAAGCCCGCATGGAGCGCGCAGGAAGTGCGCACGATGCGCGGCGTGCTCAGCACATTGGCCAAGCCCCGGCCGCGCTGATACGCCTCAGCGCGCGTCGAACCGATCCAGTTCGTAAGCGATCGAGCCTTCGACCAGTTGTTCATAAAGGGCACGCACCAGTTCCACCGGAAAGCCCACCCGTTCGGCGACGGCGGCGGCATTCTCGATCACCTGCGCCTTGCGCGGTTCGTCACGGACGGCGCCGCGCGTCGGCTTGATGCGGGCGGCGGCATCCATGTAGCGCATCCGTTCACCCAACAGGGTGACGATGCGTTCGTCCAGCGCGTCGATCGCGGCGCGGACTTCGGCCATGGTGGTGCAGGCAGCGGCGGAAAGTGTTTCTGACATGGCGCCTCCCTAATGGCTCCGGCTCCCGCCGCCAACCTTGACTCTGCGCGCCTGCCCCGTCATAGGCGCCGCTTCGCAATTGGCCCCGCACCCCCGGTGAAGCGGTGGCCCTGACGGATTTCGATCCGGCAGCGCGGCCCCGGGGAAAACGAAAACGCAGTTGAAGGACGTAATATGTCGAAGCGCCATAGCGCCAAGTACAAGATCGATCGCCGCATGGGCGAAAACATCTGGGGCCGCCCGAAAAGCCCGGTGAACCGTCGTGAATATGGCCCCGGCCAGCACGGCCAGCGCCGCAAGAGCAAGGTTTCCGATTATGGTCTCCAGCTCAAGGCGAAGCAGAAGCTGAAGGGCTATTACGGCGAAGTCACCGAAAAGCAGTTCAAGCGCGCCTACACCGAAGCCTCGAAGATGAAGGGCGATACGTCCCAGAATCTGATCGGCCTGCTGGAACGCCGCCTCGATGCCGTCGTCTACCGCGCCAAGTTCGCGCCGACGGTGTTCTCGGCCCGCCAGCTCGTCAGCCACGGCCACATCCGCGTCAACGGCGTGAAGTGCAACATCGCATCGCGTCAGGTGAAGCCGGGCGACGAAATCACGCTGGGTACCAAGGCGCAGGAAATGGCGCTGGTTCTGGAAGCACAGAGCCTGTCCGAACGCGACATTCCGGAATATGTGGCCCCCGACGGCGCCGCCAAGGTGACCTTCGTGCGCGTGCCCACGCTCGACGAAGTGCCTTACCCGGTGAAGATGGAACCGAATCTGGTCGTCGAATTCTATTCGCGCTGATCCGGCTTCATTGCTGAAACGAAAAAGGGCGGTCCCACACGGGGCCGCCCTTTTTCGTTGTGGGAAGGGCCGGCGATTTCAGGAACCGCCCGCCCTCGCATTACATCCCCATCGATTTCTTCAAAAACGCATCGCTCTTGCCGAGCAAGTCGGCACGAACGGCCGAATCCTCCAGATAGTGATCGAGGCCGGGGTAGAGAATCACTTGCGGCCCCTTCCCCGCATCGGTCAACTTGCTGGCCATCAGCTTCGATGCCCGGACATCAACATTGCGATCGAGTTCGCCGTGGAACAGCATGACCGGCGCGTGGATCGCAGCCGCATGCTGGGCGGGTGATCCTTCGCGAATGTGCGGACCACTACCGACGAAACGCTGTACTTCGACGAAGGCGGAAGTGTTGCGATACTGCTCCTTCAGGTCATTCAGATCGGTGACCGGCGCAATCGCCACGATGGCCTTGTAAAGATCGGGCGCGACGACGCCCGACTGGAGCGCAGCATAGCCACCATAGGACCAGCCCAATATCGCCAGTTTTTTCGGATCGGCAATCCCTTCCGAAATCAGCCAACGGCCGCTGTCCACCACGTCGCCGATCGCTATCCGCCATGATTGAAAGCCGTTATTCTTGAACCAGGCGTCTCCATAGCCGGTCGATCCGCGAAAATTCGGCTGCAACACCGCATAGCCACGATGGGCATAATATTGGGCAAGCCAATCGAAACCCCATTCGTCGCGCGATCCTGGCCCGCCATGCGGCATGACGATCGTCGGCAGGCCTTTACCCGAAGAACCCACCGGCAGCGTAAGATAGCCGGGTATCATCGTTCCATCCGAGGCGCGGACATTGATCGATCGCACCGGCGCAAGCTTATATCCGACCAGTTCCGGCCGGCTATACATGAGCGGACGCAATTGTTTCGTACCGCGATCGAATATGAAATAGCTGCCTGGATCGACATCACTGCCGGCCCATACCAACAGTTTCTGGCCGTCTGCGCTTTCGCTTTCGAAATTGATGAGTGGTTGATCCGGCAATGCCTTAGCAAGCCCCTCACCCAATCTCCTCAATGGCTCATCGAAATATATGGCATTCCTGCGGTCAGTCGCAAATGACAGACCAACAATCCTTCCCTTCCGCCCCAGACGGATCAATCCGTCCACATCGACATCAGGCCGGCTAAATACCAATTCATCTCGCAACGTCCCATCCAGAAACCGCTTGAACAGCGCCTGACGTCCGTCCTTCTTCATGAATCCGTAAGCAACATTTTCTACAGGATCAACCGCGTATGGATTTAAACCCTCCTGTTTGATTGCATCATATTCACCAAATCCTCTCCAATCTTCGCTATCAACTTGACGATAAGCGTAGCGGGTGACACCGGTAGTATAGCCGTCACCTTTATATTCTGCGACACCCTTCAGCCGGATATTGCCGCTGCCGTCGCTGATAAATTCAATCGCATCACGAATTGGAGGGACAACGCGTTTAGATTCCAGTGTCAGCGTGTCGACGCGATCAACACCATAGCCCTCCTGCCGGTTCCCGATCCGCTTGCCGACCATCGCGTCTGGCACGTAGGCCCTTCCAAACAGTATCGCGCCATCCTGGCCCGGCAACCAGTCGATAACGGCACCACCAAACCGATTGAAATAAAGCGCATCCATACTTTGACGGCGGCTGACGAGCTTGAGTTCGCTGCCGTCGATATTGACGGCCACGATCCGCGAAACACCGATGGCCTCTCCCACGCCGGGATGGACCGCAAAGACATTGCAGACAAGGCGTCTGTCAGACACCCAGTCACAATCCGTCAATCGCTCCGGATCTCCACCTGCGGCCAAAGCCTGCACGGCCGGCGTGCTGCCGTCGATCGGGACCGTGAACAATATGTTTCCCTGCCCTTTGCCAGGGGCCAGGAAGGCGACTCGTGCGCCGTTCGGGGAAAGCGAAGCGCCGACCACGCTCTCGCGCGCACCAAAGGCTGCCTCCGGTGACATCGTTTGCGCAAATGCCGATGCGCATGCAAACAGACTGCTGCCAACAAGCAACGAATATCGCAACATTATTTCCCCCGAATTGCCCCGCGCGACATTAACCGGAACAAGAGCAAGAGCAAGGATATCGATGCCTTGCGAGCAGCAGACCGCGCTGTCATGACGGCTTCATTGCCATTGCTTGGAATTAATTGCCCCATGCGCCTTGCTTTTGCCGCTTCGTTCCTTGCGCTCGCCACGGCCAGTGCCGCATCCGCCCAGCCTGTGGCCCCCGTCATCTCCGTCGATACGCTGAAGGACATCACCAGAACCCTGTCCGACGACAGCTTTCAGGGGCGGGCGCCGGCCACCCCGGCCGAGGACAAAACGGTTGCCTATATCGCCGATCGCTTCGCCAAGGCGGGGCTTGAACCCGGCAACAAGGGCAGCTGGTATCAGGATGTGCCCCTGGTCGAACTGACGCCCAAGCCCGGCTTTGCGATTACCATCAGCGGCGGCAAGCAGCCGATCCGGCTGGATTACAAGACCGACCAGATCAGCTGGTCTTATCAGGTGCAGCCCAAGATCGCGGTGAAGGCCAGCGACATCCTGTTCGTGGGCTATGGCATCAACGCGCCCGAACGCGGCTGGAACGACTATGCCGGGCTGGACGTGAAGGGCAAAACGGTCCTGATCCTCGTCAACGATCCCGATTGGCAGACACCCACGCTCGATGGTCCGTTCGGTGGCCGGGCGATGACCTATTATGGCCGCTGGGACTATAAATATGCCGAAGCCGCCCGTCAGGGCGCGGCCGCCGCGATCATCATCCACGATACCGAACCGGCCGCCTATGGCTTCAACGTCGTCGTATCGTCCAACGTCGGCCCGCAACTCGGCTTTGACGAACCGGGCAATCATATGGACCAGTCGAAAGCGGTCGGCTGGATCACCAACGACGCCGCACGACGCATCTTTGCATCGGCGGGCCAGGATTATGACGCGCTGGTGGCCGCCGCCGGCGCCAAGGGCTTTCGCGGCGTGCCGTTCGCAGGGCTGAAGGCGGCGATGAGTTTCGACCAGGCAATCCGCCGGCAGAAATCGAAAAATGTCGTCGGCATCATCCCCGGCAAGACGCGGCCCGGTGAATATGTGCTCTATTCGGCGCACTGGGACCATCTGGGCATTTGCGAGCCGGTGGACGGCGACAATATCTGTAACGGCGCGGTGGACAACGCATCGGGCATCGCAGCCCTTGCGGCTCTGGCAGAAACCTATCGCGCCGCCGGCCAGCCCGAACGATCGGTGCTGTTCCTGGCGGTGACGGCGGAAGAAGCCGGGCTGCTGGGGTCGGAATATTATGCCGCCAATCCGATCTATCCGCTGGCGCAGACGGTGGGCGGCGTGAACATCGATTCACTCAACATGATCGGGCTGGCCAAGGATGTGGTTGTGGTCGGCCCCGGCAAATCGGAACTGGAAGATTATCTGAAGCGCGCCGTCACCGCCGAAGGCCGCGTGCTGGTGCCCGAACCGACCCCGGAAAAGGGGTTCTATTACCGTTCGGATCATTTCAGCTTCGCCCGGCTCGGCGTGCCGATGATCTATTTCGAAAGCGGCGACGATCTGGTCGATGGCGGCCTGGCCCGCGGCACGGCGCTGGCCGAGGATTATATCGCCAACCGCTATCACGGTCCCAAGGACGAATATGATCCCAATTGGGATTGGGCGGGCGCGGTCTCCGATCTGAAGCTTTTCTATGCCATCGGACGGGAAATGGCGGATTCCAATGTCTGGCCGAACTGGTATCCCGACGCCGAATTCCGGGCTATCCGCGACAAATCCCGCGCAGGAAAGTGAAGAGATGACCACCTACCGCCAACCACCCGAATGGGCCGCCCATGATCGCGTCTGGATCGGTTTTCCCAGCCATGCCGAACTGTGGCAGGAAGATCTTGAACCCGCGCGCGAAGAGGTTGTCGCCTTTGCCCGCGCGGTGGACGCCGATGGGGCTGGCGAGCGCGTCGTGCTGGTCGCCGCCGACAAGGCTTCGGCCAAGGCCGCGCTGGCCATGGCCGGTGCCAGTGTCGATGTCGTAACCGCCCCGTTCGGCGATATCTGGCTGCGCGATACCGGGCCGATCATCGTCCATGGCGGCGGCGTGCCGACGGCGCTGGATTTCGGCTTCAACGGCTGGGGCGGCAAATATGATCTGCCGCACGACGATACGATCGGCCGGGCGCTGGCGGAGGCCGCGCGCTTTCCGGTCAAGACCTGCGACTGGATTTTCGAAGGCGGCGCGATCGACGTCGATGGCACCGGGCTTGTCGTCACCACCGAGCAGTGTCTGCTCAACCCCAATCGCAACCCGTATCTGTCGCGCGGCGACGTGGAAGCACGGCTGAAGGCCGATCTGGGCCTCGATCGGGTGCTGTGGCTGGGCAACGGCCTGCTCAACGATCATACCGACGGCCATGTCGACAACCTCGCCCGCTTCGTCGGCGAAGGCCGGATCGCGATCCCCGAACCGACGACCGACGATCCCAACGAGGCGATCTACCGCGACGCCGCCGCCCGCGCCCGCGCGTTCGGGCTTGAAGTGGTCGGCGTCCCCTCCCCCGGCAAGGTGGAACGCGATGGCGAGATCGTACCGGCGTCCTACATGAACTTCTACATCGGCAATGCGGCCGTCGTGGTGCCGCTTTATGGGGCAGCGAATGACGATGCGGCGGTGGCCGCAATCGGCGCGCTGTTCCCCGGCCGCCGCACGATCGGCTTCCGCGCCGATCATATCCTGACGGGCGGCGGCAGCTTCCACTGCATCAGCCAGCAGATACCGACCGCCTGACGAAAGCGCCCTCCCTGCGCCGTGCGGGGAGGGCCGCTTTTCGTTTAACGCTCGGCGATCTGGCGGGGCCTGCCGATCAACATCAGATGCGTTGCATGGTCGATGAAGTGCGGATCGCTGCCATATTGGCGCTCCAGTCGTTCAAGATCGCTGTAAAAATCCCGATCATCGACCATGGATTGCGGATTCCAGCGCGGATCAGGCGCGAACCGGCCGTGGAACAGATCCAGCCCCACGCGCTGCGTATCAAGATAGGGTGCGAACAGCTGTTCCATTTCGTCGGCGGTGAAGAGGTGCGACGAGAATTCGAAATGTCGTCCATCACGCAGATCGACGGCCAAGCGATCGGCCTGATTATCCTGACAGAAGCGCTCGGCGCGATCGACCGCATCGACATAGATGGTCGGCGTGCTGCCCACCGCCCGCGTCGTCACGATCAACTGGCCACGCGTGACGCGCGCAAGTTCGGCGGCGACGGCGGTATGAGTGTCGACCGGCAGGTGGTTGAGCACGCCATATAGGCACAGGCACAGATCGACCGAGCCGCTCGCTTCTGGCATCGGCTGGGTGATATCCCCCACTTCGAATTCGCAAGACGCCCCCGGTAGCGCCACTGCCCGGCCGACGATCTTACGGGCGATAACGACCTGTTCGGGTGAGATATCGAAGCCGCGTGCTTCGATGCTGGTGAAGCCGAGCAGATCGGCACGCAGCAGAATACGACGCATCCAGGTGCCCGGCCCGCAACCCGCATCAAGGATGCGCAGGCTTTTCTGCCCGCTTTCCGCCAGCGCGACCAGGGTGCGATCGATCACCGTCCAGATGCGGCGATCACCGTAAGCGTAGCGGCCATCGAAGTCGTAGATGCGATGCGGATCACCATCGGCATAGGCCAGATAATCCGCGCCCACGATATCATAAGCGCGGGCGGCCTCATCCACGCACAGGCGGGTAGGTTCAGGCGACGGATCGATGCGATTCAGGGCTAAAGCGGACATGGGTCACTCCGTAGAATGCGGGCGTCCGATCGGACGCCCGGCCCTCGCCGGCGAGGAGCGACTGCCCAGATAGGATGTTGTGACATAAGGATTCCATGGCGGTCTGGGGCCGTCACCATAAAGGCCGCATCACAATGCTATGCTGTACGGGCTTGGCGCAGCGCCCCCCGCCCCCTATCTGGACGCGCCGCCCGTGGAGACCTGCTGATGACCGAGATTACCGTAGCCGCCCTCCAGCTCGCCCTGAGCGACGAAGTTGACCCCAACATCGCCGCCGTGTCCGAACTCGTGCGCGAGGCGGCGGCCAGGGGCGCGCAGGTCATCCTGCCGCCCGAATTGTTCGAAGGCCATTATTTCTGCCAGGTCGAGGATGAAGGCCTGTTCGCCCGCGCCAGGCCGACCGCGAGCCATCCGGCCGTGCTGGCGATGCAGAAGCTGGCGGACGAACTCAACGTCTGTATCCCGACCAGCTTCTTCGAAGCCGATGGCCCGCATCATTATAACAGCCTGGCGATGATCGGGCCGGACGGCAAGGTGATGGGCGTCTATCGCAAGAGCCACATCCCCGACGGGCCGGGCTATGAAGAGAAATTCTATTTCCGTCCCGGCAATACCGGTTTCAAGGTGTGGCCAACTGCGGCTGCAACCGTGGGCGTCGGCATCTGCTGGGACCAATGGTATCCCGAAACCGCGCGCGCGATGATGCTGATGGGCGCGGAAGTCCTGTTCTACCCGACCGCGATCGGCAACGAGCCGCATGATCCCGATCTGGACACCAGCCGGATGTGGCAGCGCGCGATGGTCGGCCATTCGGTATCGAACGTCGTGCCGGTGGTCGCGGCGAACCGGATCGGCAAGGAAGGCGCGATGACCTTCTATGGCCACAGTTTCATCGCCGACGAACGGGGTGATTACCTGGCGTCGTTCGGGCGCGAGGAAACCGGCGTGCTGGTGGCCACGATCGATCTGGATCGGGTCAAGCGCCACCGTGCGGCGTTCGGCTTCTTCCGCGATCGCCGGCCCGATCTGTACGGCCGGCTGGCGCAGGATATCTGACGGTAAAGGGCGGGCGGCGGGTGCAGCGCCCGCCGCCCGCCCCTCACCAATTATTCAGGCGTCGGCGGACCCTGCATAAAGCTTCGCGCGGGTCGGCTGGATTGCGATGCGCTGGCCCGGCTGCGGTGCGGAGCCGACCGGCACGTCGATTTCAACCAGCCGATCGAAACCGACCAGCTTGCCTTCGACGCGGATCGAGCCGCTGTTCGGCCGCGTCAGCGTAACGATTGCCGACAGCGCATTGGCTTCGTCGCCGATGATTTCGGCATCGTGCGGGCGGAAGAACAGCCGCGCCGGCCCTTCGGGCAAGGCCACGGCGCCGGGCGGCAGATCGATCGGACGATCGAACAAATGCGCCTTGCCGCCGGAAACCATCACCGGCACCTGATTGGATTCCCCGACGAAATCGAACACGAACGCGCTGGCGGGTTCGTCATAGATCACCTGCGGCGGGGCGACCTGTTCGATTACGCCATGATCCATCACGACCACGCGATCGGCCAGTTCGAGTGCTTCATCCTGATCGTGCGTGACGAAGATCGACGTCAGTCCCACCCGATCGTGCAGTTCACGCAGCCAGCGACGCAGATCCTTGCGAACACGGGCATCGAGCGCGCCGAACGGCTCGTCGAGCAACAGCAGGCGCGGATCGACCGCCAGCGCGCGCGCCAGCGCGACGCGCTGCCGCTGGCCGCCGGACAATTGCGCCGGATAGCGATTGCCAAGGGCGCCAAGCTGCACGAGATCGAGCAGCTTCTGCACCCGATCGGCGATGACCGATTTGGACGGACGATCGCGCCGCTTGCGGATGGTGAGGCCGAAGGCAACGTTGTCTGCCACCGTCATGTGCCGGAACAGCGCATAATGCTGGAACACGAAGCCGACGCCGCGATCCGCGACCTTCAGATCGGTGATATCGTCGCCATCATAAAAGACGCGGCCCGTATCGGGAAATTCGAGGCCCGCAACGATCCGCAACAGCGTCGTCTTGCCCGATCCCGAAGGCCCCAGCAGCGCGAGAAACTCGCCCGGCTCGACTTTCAGGTTGATGTCACCGAGCGCGGTGAATCCTCCGAAACGCTTGCCGATATTTTCGAGCCTGATGCTCAATGCCCGGTCCCCTTGCCGTGATAATCGTAACGCCATTCCAGAAAGCTCTTCAACACGAGCGTGACCAGCGCGAGCAAGGCCAGCAGCGAGGCGACGGCAAAGGCGGCGACGAAATTATACTCGTTGTACAGAATCTCTACATGCAGCGGCATGGTGTTGGTTTCGCCACGGATATGGCCGGAAACCACTGAAACCGCACCGAATTCACCCATCGCGCGGGCATTGCACAGCAGCACGCCATAGAGCAGGCCCCAGCGGATGTTGGGCAGTGTGGCGTGCCAGAAGGCTTGCCAGCCCGATGCGCCCAGCGACAGCGCCGCTTCTTCATCATCGCGGCCCTGTTCCGCCATCAGCGGGATCAGTTCGCGCGCAACGAACGGGAAGGTGATGAACACCGTCGCCAGCACGATGCCGGGCACCGCGAAGATGATCTGGATATTGCGCTCGACCAGCCAATCGCCCAGCCACCCCTGCGCGCCGAACAGCAGCACGTAAATCAGGCCCGACACCACCGGCGACACCGAAAACGGCAGGTCGATGAAGGTGATGAGGATGCTTTTGCCCGGAAAATCGAACTTGGTAATCGCCCATGCGGCGACGAGGCCGAAGACGATGTTGAGGGGCACGCTGATCGCGGCAACCAGCAGGGTCAACCGGATCGCGGCCAGTGCGTCGGGTTCGACAACGGCCTCAAGATAAGGCTCAATCCCTTCGGCGAGCGCCTCGGCGAAAACGGCGATCAGCGGCATCAGCAGGAACAGGCCGAGAAAGCCCAGTCCCAGCGTCATGATCACCGCACGCGCCAGCCGTGATTCTGAAGTGGCTCTGTTGCGCATCAGTCGGCAGTCCGCTTGCGGCTCCAGGCCTGGAGCAGGTTGATGAGCAGCAACAAGGCGAACGACGCGACCAGCATCACCGTCGCGATCGCAGTCGCCCCGGCATAATCATATTGTTCAAGCTGGGTGACGATCAGCAGCGGTGCGATTTCGGTTTCGTACGGCATGTTGCCGGCGATGAAGATGACCGAGCCATATTCCCCCACGCCACGCGCAAAGGCGAGTGCAAAGCCCGTCAGCAGCGCCGGCAGGATCGCCGGCAGGATGACCCGCCGGAACGTCTGCCCGCGGGTCGCGCCAAGCGAAGCGGCTGCTTCCTCGATATCCGCGCCGACATCGGCCAGCACCGGTTCGACCGATCGGACGACGAACGGCAGGCCGATGAACACCAATGTGATGACGACACCCAACTGGGTGAAGGCGACCTTGATGCCCAGCGGTTCGAGATACTGCCCGATCCAGCCATTATTGGCGTAGAGCGCGGTGAAGGCGATACCCGCGACAGCCGTCGGCAAGGCGAACGGCAGATCGACCAGCGCGTTCACCACCTGCTTGCCGGGAAAAGTATAGCGGACGAGGATCCACGCGATCATCAGCCCGAAGACGGCGTTGATGAACGCGGCCCCCAGCGATGCGCCGAAGCTGAGGCGATAGGCCGCCAGCGCCCGTTCCGACAACGCAACGCTGACGAAATGGTCCCAGCCCATCCCCGCCGTCTTGATGAACACCGCCGACAGCGGGATCAGCACGATCAAGCACAGCCAGGTCAGGGTCAGCCCGAAGGTCAGCCCGAAACCGGGGATAACCGACGGCGCGCGAAATAGCGGGCGTCGCGAAACGAAGGGGAGGGATTTTCCCTCTCCGGCGGCCGTTATCGTCATGCGCCGGCCTTAACGCTTGATCTTGGTGAAGATGGTGTCGAACGCGCCGCCATCCTTGAAATATTTGGCCTGCGCCGCCTGCCAGCCGCCAAACTCCTGATCGATCGTCACCAGATTGAGCTTGGGGAAGGTGGCGGCGTAGCGTTCCGCCACCTGGGGATCGCGCGGCCGATAGAAATTGCGCGCGATCACGTCCTGCCCGGCCGGTGTGTAAAGATAATCGAGATAAGCCTTGGCGACCGCTTCGGTGCCATGCTTCTTCGCATTCGCGTCGACCACCGTGACCGGCGGTTCGGCCAGAATCGAGATCGAAGGCACGACGATTTCGAACTTGCCCGCCCCCATCGCCTTTTCGGCGAGCAAGGCTTCGTTTTCCCACGCAAGCAGCACATCGCCGATGCCGCGTTCGGCAAAGGTGGTCGTCGCCCCGCGCGCGCCCGAATCGAGCACTGGCACATTGGCCAGCAGCTTCGACACATAGGCCTCGGCCGCCGCATCCGAGCCACCTGCCTTGCGGCCATAAGCCCACGCGGCGAGAAAGTTCCAGCGCGCGCCGCCGCTCGTCTTGGGATTGGGCGTGATGACCTTGACGCCCGGCTTCACCAGATCGCCCCAGTCGCGAATGCCCTTGGGATTGCCCTTGCGGACCAGGAACACGATCGTCGACGTGTAGGGCGAACTGTTATCCGGCAGGCGCTTTTGCCAGGCGGTGTCCAACTGCCCCGGCTTGGCGGCGGCGATCGCATCGATATCATAAGCGAGCGCCAGCGTGACGACATCGGCCTCCAGCCCATCGATCACCGAGCGCGATTGCTTACCCGAACCGCCATGGCTCATCTTGAAGGTCACGGTCTGGCCGTGGTCGGCCTTCCATTGCTCCGCAAAGCCGGCGTTGATCTCCTTGTAGAGTTCACGCGTCGGATCGTACGAGACATTGAGCAGGGTGACGTTATCGCCCGCATCCTTGCCCGCACCGCCCGAACAGGCCGAAAGGGTAGCCGCGCCCATGAGCATGGCGATCGTGAACATTCGTCTGCTGATGGACATGTTGGCTGTTTCCCTCCGCAAAGCCCTCTTATCTCGATCGTGCGAGTAGAGAACAAAGCAATCTTTGGTGAGCGCGAAGCTACCGTTGCCGATAAGCCGAACACCGCGACAGCGGATGCCCTTGGCTCGCCCCGCTCCTAACGAATCCGACGAGGAAATCCTACCTTCGCGGCCGAATTTTATCCCATCGATCCGGTCGCATCCCGACACGGAAGCCATGGACCGTGCCCACAGTCGGGCCGATCGTGGCCCGCAAGGCCTGGATCGCCCGACACAAGCCGTCGTCCGTTAGCGCGGCGCCCAAAGCCGGGCTGGTGGCGCAGTGGGGCGACGCCCCGATCCGGCAAGTAATTCATCATATATCTGCATGATCGCGGCGGCATGTGCCTCTGGCCGGTACTGGTGCAGCGCCCTTTCGCGCGCTGCGGCGGGAACCCCCGCATAGGCCGGATCGTCCAGCAGCAAGACGGCGGCCTGCGCCAGGGCATCGGCATCTTCGGGCGGGACAAGAAGCCCGTTCACGCCATGTTCGATCGCTTCGACATTGCCGCCCGACGCCGCCGCCACGACCGGCGTGCCAAGCATCATCGCTTCGATCAAGGTGCGCCCGAACGGTTCGTCGACCGCCGGCACCATCAACAGATCGCACCCGGCCAGCCAGCGTTCCGCAGGATAGCGGAACCCCATGCAGCGGATATGATCGGCAATCCCGGCCGCGTTCGCACGGGCCAGGATCGTCGCTTCGGCGATTTCGACCGCCCCTCCAAAAACCAGCCCGATCGCCGGCTGCTCCGGATAGCGGGACCGCAAGGCCGCAATCGCATCCACGAACAACAAGGGGCGCTTTCGTGGAATGAGCGCCCCGAAAAAACCGATGATCCGGGTATCCGCCGGGTAGCCCAGTTCGGCGAGCAACGCGGCCCGCGCAGCCCGGCGATCAACCGTCACATCGACCGCAAACGGACTATGGATCACATGGCACCGCTTCGCCGCCGACAGCAGCCCCGGCCGTGGCGCGGCAAAGCGTGACACCGCAACCACGCGATTCGCCTGCCATGGCGCAACGAATCGCAAGCCGAACGCATCGGGATCGCCGCGATGATGCCAGATCAGCCGCGCGCCCGCCGCCCGCGCCGCCAGCCCCCAGGTGACATGGGTCCGCCCGTCATTGCTATGGACGATGCGGACGCCGCGCGAACGAAGAAAGCGCGCCTGCGTCAGGGTGGAGCGCACGATGCTGGCAACCTTGCCTAGCCCGACCCGCTGGCCATGCGGCAGATCGACCGTGAACGGCGCCACTTCGACATGGATATCTTCGTGGCGGAACAGATCCGCCAGTTCGCCGCGATCCTTTTGCAGGAGCACCAAGGGCCGATAACAACGGCGATCGATTCCTTTGATCAGCCCAATCGCCGAAATATGGCTGCCCCCGATCAGATCGCCAACGAAGGGAAAGCACACGATCGGCGGTTCGGCACGAGACGACGCAGACATCAGCCCCGCCCTCCCAGCGCAAATTCCTCGACTTCCGATCCGCGCCCGAAGCGATCGACAACGGCCAGGCGCCCTTCGTCGTCAAGCCGGAACAGGGTGGCATGGTGGGTGGAATCGTCCAGCGTCCGGCCGATCAGCAACCATGCGCCCGGCCCCGAAAGATAGGTGATCACATTGTCCATCGCCCGTCCCAACGCGCGCGGCGTAAAATAATCGCGGTTGAGAATGTTGGCCGCACGGATCAGATCGAACCGACCGACGAATGCCGGGTTACGAACCATGATATCGTCCTGTTCGACCCGGATATCTTCGGCCTGGTCAAGCCGCGGACTGACCAGCCGAACCGTTCGCGCATCGGCCGGCGGCCCATCGCGCATCAGCCGCGACAGTCGATCACGGCACAACGCGTTCAGCGCCCAGCGCACCAGCACCATCCCGTCCACCATATCCAGCCGCCGGCGCCACGGCCGAAGCGCCCAGCCGCACACATCATATTGCAGCGCATGACCGTCACGGTCGACCAGCGCCCGGCAACCCGGCCACACCGGCAGGATATAGGCATTTACAGCAAGATCGGTGGCGGTGACCGCCCTCGCGTAACCCGCCCGCCGCAATTGTTCCACCAGATCAAGCGTGGTGACACCGGATGAAACGCCGATATCGAGCATCTGATCAATATCGGCGGGTTCCCGGCCAAGCTGGGCCAGCAGCCACGCGTCCAGATCGACAAGGCGCCCGACGCGGGTAAGCTTGAACGTATCATTGCCCAGCTTGATGCCGCCAAAAAAAGCGTCTTCGGCATGGGACGGAACCGATCCGGCAGGCTCGTTGAAAAATGCCGTCGCAGTCATCGCCATTGGTCGATGCCCCATGCCCCGCACTCAACCGGGCCACATGCCCGGCCGGCGCGGATCAGATGATAGGCACTGATCGCGCCGGAAAAGGGAAACGATTTGGAAGTACGTCTTCTGATCGATGCCGATTTGGGCACCGTTGGCCGATCATCCCGGACAATGGAACATGATCCGGGCAGCAATCAAAAAGGGTGGGGCACGGCACCACGCCGCTTTCTGTCGATCTGGCAGAACACCACGCTGCGCACCCGCCTTCGCCATATCATGCACTTATTGTCGGGCAACGCCGTTTCACTGGTACTGGGCATCGCGTCGATGGCGATCACGGTACGCGCGCTGGGACCGACCAGTTACGGCATCCTCGCGCTTACCATCAGCTTCGCCCAGGCGATCGAACGGATCATCAGCTTCCAATCCTGGCAACCGATAATCCGCTATGGCGCCGAACTCGACGGCGAAGACAATCTGGCCGATTTCAAACGCCTCCTCAAATTTGGGCTAATGCTCGACATCGCTGCGTCGCTGGCTGCGTGGTTGCTCGCCAACCTGCTGCTTCTGCTTGGTATTCATGCCTTTGGCTGGGACAGCGAGACGATCCTGATCGCACAGCTATATTCGGTCGTCCTGCTTTTCGGCCTGGCCGGCATGCCAACGGCGGTATTGCGACTGTCCGGCCGTTTCCGTGCCGCCGCCTACACACAGGTGTTTGCGGCAGGCGTGCGGCTGATGGCACTGGCCATCACCTATATCGCCGGGGGCGGGCTGCTGGCCTTCACACTGGTCTGGGCCGGCACTCAAATCCTGTCGTCACTGAGCACACTCGTGGTCGGCCTGTTCGTTTTGCGGCGCCAGGGCGTTCACGGCCTGCTTTTCGCTCCGCTCACCGGTATCACGCAGCGTTTCTCCGGCCTGTGGCGTTTCACCTGGTCCGCCAACCTGTCGCTGACCATCTGGTCCAGCCCGCAGCAACTGGACACGTTGATCGTCGGTGGGCTGTCCACCCCGGAGCAAGCCGGCTTCTACCATATCGCAAAACGGATCAGCATCGCCGTGCTGCAAGCCGCCACGCAGGTCCAGGCGGTGATGTATCCGGATCTTGCCCGCCTGTGGGCGCGCGACGCCTTCAACGAACTCCGTCAGGCCGTTCGCCAGGTCGAATATCTTCTGGCAGGGATCGGTATCTGCGGCGTCGCCATCACCGCGCTGATCGCCTTCCCCGCCATCAACCTCGCGATGGGACCGGCATTCAGGCCCGCCGCCCCGTTACTGATCGTCCAGATGGTCGCCGTCGTGATGACGGTGAGCGGATCGATCACACGATCCGCACTGCTGGCGATGGACCAACAAGGGCAAGTGCTGCGGATCGTGACCGCATCAACCATTATATTCGGTGTCACGGTACTGGCGCTGGTACCGCAGATCGGCGCGATGGGCGCCAATCTGGCCCATATCGCACTCGCGGCCACATGGCTGGCGGGCCTGCGGTTCGCCTTCGGGCGGGCGTTCCGGAATGCCGCGATCGCGCATCCGGCCACCACCCGCCCATAAGATCCCGGCATCGCATTTGATGCCGTCAGGCCAGCCGGGGCAAACCTGGATCAGGCTTCTTCAGGCGGCGCCGGCCATTCCGGCATAGGCCGCGTGCCGAACCTGATCGGGCGGCCCGGCGTCTCCGTTCAAACCACGCACCACGGCCCAGATCGCCGCCTGCGTCCGATTGACGACATGCAGTTTGCGCAGGATCGCCTTGATATGAACCTTTACCGTAGCCTCGGTAATATTGAGCCGCCGCGATATCACCTTATTCGCTTCACCAGCGGCAAGGCATTTAAGGATTTCGATTTCCCGATCGGACAATTTGGCCGATGCACTGTTGCTTTCCCAATCGCCCGACGCATAACCGAAGTGCAGATTGGCCAGCGATTCAACCAGCCTCGACGGAACAACTCGCTGGCCCAGCGCGATCATCTTCAGCGCCGCCGCAACCTGTTCACAGGAAATGTCCTTTTCCAGGACACCATCCACCCCAAATTCCAGCGACTGCATCGCATATTCCATGTCCGCGCCATCGACGAACAAGGCAATCTTTGAATTGGGAAATAATCTCCTGATATCAATTAATTCGCCATGATCGAGCATCGCCGTGTCATCGATCAGGATGATATCGGGCGCCGATCTGGCCGCCTGGATTTCGAGTTCCGCAGCGCCCGATGCCGAGGCCACCACGTTGAAGGCGCCATTGACCAAGATGCTGCGCAGCCCTTCGCGGACCAGCTCATAAGGAGCCAAAATCGCTACACTAATTACATCAAGCATGATTCATCCCCACCAACCATGCAACCCGAGCGACCTAAAAGCACTCTCGGATGAGACACCCCTCTTCCAACAATGCGCTATATTAGCCACATTTATATGATCATCTTATTGGCACATTTTTACATTTCATTCAACATTATATGAACACTCACGCCACCACCCATAATCTCCTTTCTCGATAGAGACTTACTTAAGCATCCAAACAATACGGGATATTTATTAAAAATGGCCTATATTATTATATAAATTGCGGTTTTCTTTGAAAGAATCACACGCAATCAACCAGAGTGATCAAACAACCTCCAGCAATAAGAAGTTACGCAAGGATGGACTCTCACCACTGGCCAGCCTGATCCCGCGACCGGAAATTCGATTGGCCCGGCGCACGACGGATTATCAAAGGTATGATCCCATAGCCTTCAGTGGGATGCGCGATATCGACCAACATGGTCGGTCCGGCGACGAAGCGCCGTTCGCAGGCCATATTTTCCACCGCCCCCACCTTTCACCATCCCATGGATAACTTTCGCCGCGACTCGGATTCGGCGAGGTAAGCAAGCGCAATCCGAACCGAAACGCAGCGCGCATGATACGCATGGGATGTTACGGCGCGACGAACATCGCCGCGTCATAGCGCAGCATCACCATGCCTTCGGCCCAGTCATCCAGCGCACGGGTGCCGCCGCACATCGCTTCCTCCAGCAGCCACCGCGTGAAAACAGCTCCTGCGCGATGGGCCAGGGGGTAGCCACCGCCGAACCGCGCGTTGATTTCGAATATGGGGGCGTCCGTGCCGTTCACCATCGCCTGGAAACATAATGGCCCGCGCGCGCCGGACAAACCTGCAGCCAGCCGAACCGCAGCCCGGCACAGCGCGTCGTGCCGCACCGTGACACCCTTTTCAACCTCCCCCGCGCGTATCTGCACGCGCCGGTGCGGCACGGCACAACGCAACGCGCCCGCTTTGTCGATGAAGATGTTCACGGTGAATTCTTCGCCGCGAAGCAATTCCTGCACGACAAACGGTTCTCGCATGTCAAGCGAGCGCAATTGCGCGGCATCCGCGACGATCGTGACGGACCGGCCAGAACTGCCATGCCGGGGTTTTGCCAGCAGCGGCCAATTCCACGCGCTGGCATCGCCCAGAACATCGTCCGGTGTTGCCGCAATGGGCGCCGCAACCCCGTTGGCAAGCAACCACCGGGATGTCGCCAGCTTGTCCCCCGCGATCGCCACCACCGCCGGGTCGCTGACCACAACATCCACGCCGATCGCGGCAAATGCGGCACGCGCCGCCGCCAGCGGCGCCAGTTCGGGATCGATCGTCGGCACCAGCATCGTCACCTGCTCGCGCCGGCAGATTTCCAGCAGCGCCGGGATATAATCAGGGGCCGCAACCGGGGGGACGGCAAACGCCCGGTCCGCTGCGCAGCAGGCGGAACTCCATTCGGGCGCAAGGTCGCAGGCCAGCACATCCAGCGTGATACCCAGCGCCGCCGCAGACTCACGAAAGCAGTCGACAAGCGCCACGCGGCGGCCCGCCGATGTCAGCAGCAGGCGGCCCGCAGCAGGGTTGCCACGCTGTCCGATCTGGCCATCGGGCATCACCCCACCTCCCGAACGAGCATGAAGGCTTCCGCCGCCGGACGGTGGACCGTCCCGCCACGCAGCCGGGCTAGGGCGGCCAGCGTTTCGGGCGACCGTTCCGCCGGATACGGCTGCACCTGCGATCCATAACAGGCGAAGGCTGCCTGCTTGGCGGCAAGAAAATCGCTGATGTCGACGAAAATGTTTGGCACGAAGGCGGGTGTCGCACCCGGCGCGTTCCAGTTGGTTTCCGACAGGGTTTCATACGCGCATATGCGCGACGGATACGGCCCCGTCCGCGGCCGTGCCGCAACCATCGCCGAACGGAAAACATATTGATGGTCCAGATGGACATCGCCGATGAAGGGCACGAACAGCGCTTCGGGGGCGATTTCCGTCACAAGCCGGCCGATCGCCGCGTTAAGATCGGCGTGGGCCACGCGATCCAGTTCCGCCGCCGGGAAATCCAGCCAATGCGTTTTCGTCACGCCAAGCAGCGCGTGCGCAGCGTGCGCCTCGGCCTGCACCACATCACTCTGCCCAATGTCAAAGCGCGGCGGCATGCCCCGTGTCAGGATCGCCACATGCACCTCGCACCCCAAAGCCGCGAGGCGCGCGATCGTGCCTCCGCAGCCCAGCACTTCATCGTCGGGATGGGGTGCAAGGATCAGCGCACGGGCGATCGCGGCGACGAAGGACGCCATGTCAGCCCTTTCCCAAACGGGCGTGCAAACGCGGCGCGCGGCCTGCCCCACCGCCCCATTCCACCACGCGCACCGCCCGGCCATCGCCGCACCGCACGACGAAATCAGCGCCATCCACGGCAATCACCTGCCCCGCCGCCGCCGCATGCCGTTCCCCATCCGGCCATGGCACCGCATGCCAGATCACCAGGCGATCGTTCCCGGCCATGGTGAACGCACCGGGATAGGGCCGTCCCACCGCGCGGATCAGCCGAAGGACATCGCTTGCCGGTATCGTCCAGTCGATCCGGCCATCTTCGGGCGTGCGCTTCGCGGCCCAGCTGGCGTAACGCTCGTCCTGCACGACACGTGGTGCGTTGCCACCGATCAAAGCCTGGGCGGCGGCGGCCAGCAACTCATCCAGCGCGGCCATATGGCGGGCATAGAGTGTACCGGCGGTGTCATCAGGTGCGACATGGAAGAATTTCTGGCCAAGGATCGGGCCGGAATCGACTCCATCGTCTATCCAGAACAATGTACTCGCCGTGATCCGTTCATCCCGCAGGATCGTCCAGGGGATCACCCCGCGCCCACGCAGATGCGGCAGCGGTGCCGGATGATAGCCAATCGCGCCGCCCGGCGCGGTCGCCCGCAGTGCCGCTCCGCACAGTTGCGACCATCCGATGACGAACAGCACGTCCGGACTGGCGGCGGCAACGGCCGCAACGACATCCGGCGCATTGCCGTTTTCCGTATGGATCAGCGCCGCCCCTGCGTCACGGGCAGCATCGGCCAGATCGACGAAATCGGAATGCCGCTTCGCCAGCGCTGGCGGCAACGTCACCACCGCTGCCACGGTCCACCCCGGCGCGGCGGCCAGCAGCTTGAGCGCGATGCGCGTACTTTCAACCGCGCCGATCAGGACCGTTCGCATAGGCCCTCCCCATCCAGCGGCGATTCACCTTCTCGCCCAGCAGCACCATGCCGATTGTTCGCACCAGAATTTGCAGGTCGAGGGCGAATGATGCGTGCTGGATATACCACAGGTCGAGCGCCAGCTTGTCACCATCTTGGAGCAGGCTGTTGCCATTGATCTGCGCCCAGCCGGTAAGCCCCGGCCGCACCGCGCCACGCGCCACCCCACCCGCGCCGAAGGCCGCAACCGTGACCGGCAACAGGGGCCGTGGGCCAATCAATGCCATGTCGCCGACCAGGATGTTCCAAAGGCTGGGCAATTCATCCAGCCGCGAACGGCGCAAAAAGCGGCCCAGGCGCGTGGTGCGTGCCGCATCGTCCAACAGCACCCCATCCGGGCCATGGAGTTCGCGCATCGTCCGAAACTTGATCAAAGCGAATGCTGTGCCGTGCATCCCGCTGCGCGGCTGGATGAACAGGATCGGCCGCCCCATCGATATGGCCACGGCGATGGCTAGCAGGACGAACAATGGCAGGGCCAGCAGCCCGCCCATGATCGCCACCGCGATATCGATGCCCCGCCGCACCATCATGCACCGCCCGTCGCCTGGCGCAGCACCGGCCCGGCAGCCCGCCGCGCCGCGTCGCCAGCCGCATCCATGCCCAGCGTATCGATGATGATCGCATTGACCTTGTCGACGGAAAATCGCTCCTCCGCCAATATTCGCGAACGCGCGCCCATCTGCGCGGCCAGGGCCGGATCGCGGACGAACGCCAGCATCGCACCAGCCAGCGCTTCGGGATCACCCGGTGGCACCAGATATCCGTTACCGCCGGCTTCCACCGGTTCGCGGCAACCGGGCATGTCCGTCGTGACGATCGCCCGGCCCGTCGCCATGGCTTCGAGCAGGGTGCGCGGCAGCCCCTCGCGATAGCGGCTCGGCAGCACGATTACAGTCGCGGCCGCCAGATGAGGCGCGACATCACGGGTTTCGCCAAGATATTCGACGAGGCCTTCGCTCTCCCACGCATCCAGTTCGGCGTGCGTGATCCCCGTCGGGTTCGGATCGAACGGGCCAAGCAGCAGCATACGGACATCCGGGGCCACGGCCTTCACGATCCGCGCAGCGGCGGCATAATCGTCCAGCCCCTTGTTCCGTAGCAAACGCGCAACCAGCAGGAACACGGGTGGCCCGCCCGGCACCGGCCGCATCGGAAACCGGCCGACATCGACCCCCGATCCGGGAACCCGCACGATCCTGTGTCGTGGTGAAATCATGCCCCATCGCATCATTTCCGGGCCGTCATCGCGGTTGAACACGATGATGCTGTCGGCATCGCGCACCGCCACGCGATAGAGCAGGGCAACCGCCCGCCGCAGCCCCCGCCTGGCCAGCCCGCCGCCATCGCTGAATGCGTGGCCGAGGCCGCTGACCATGGCGTGGAAATGGCTTCCACCAACAAGCCGTGTGGCAAGGCCGGCATAAACGATCGGCTTTTGGGTATAGGCAAGCACGATATCCGGGCGCTGGACGCGCAGCAGGCTGGTGATACGGGCCAGCGTCAGCAAATCGGCCATCGGGCTGATGCTGGCCCGCTTCATCGGAATCGGATGATAATCGATGCCTTTGGCGGACAGGGCGGCAACCACGGCGGTGTCATCGTCGGGCGCGCAGGCAATCACATGATGGCCACGCTCCACCAGCGCGGCCAGCAGCGCGCCGCGGAAATTGACGAGCGACCAGGCCAGGCTCGCGAACACGACGATCTTCACGGCGCAGCCCCCTGCACCGGCGCGACAATCGAGGGCCGGCCGCCCGTCATCGCCGCCAGGCCATTCCGCTGAATATCGCGATGAAGCGCAGTGAAACGCGCGCCGACATCGGCAATCGCATAGTTCTCACACACACGCTGCCGGGCAAGCCGACCGATGCGCTGGCGTCCGTTCATATCCATCGCTGCGAAATCGGTCAGCGCGGCCGCCATGGCCCCGGCGTCGCGCGGTGGAACCACCCGGCCCGCTGACCCAAGTATATCCCGGCTATCGCCAACGTCGGTCGCGATGCATGGTAAACCACATGCCATCGCTTCAGCCAGCGTATTGGGAAACCCTTCGCCCCATGCCGATGGCAACGCCAAAATATCCAGACCCGGCATCAGATCGGGCAAATCCTGCCGCTGGCCGAGCAATGTCACCCGGTCGGGCGGCAGATCCGCCAGCGCGCGGGCCAGATCCGATGGCGGATCATCCATCCCCTGCCCCGCAAGAAGCAGGTGGATATCGGCGCCTTCCCTACGCGCGCGCCGAACCGCGTCGACCAGCATGGCCGGGTCCTTCATCGGATGGTGCCGCGCGACCATTCCGACCAGCGTTGTCCGATCGGCGACGCGAAACCGGCGGCGCAACGCCTGCCGCATTTCGGGACGAGGCCGGTATAGCGCACAATCGAAACCATTCGGGATCACTGTGGCGCGCGCGCAATCATACCCTATCGCGCGATATTGCTCCACTGCGGCCTTTGCATTGTAGACGATCGCCGTCGGACGACGCGACACCATCGCGCCCAGCCGCAACACCAGCCGGGTCGCCAGCTTTTCATCGCGAATATCCGCCACCGAATGACGGATATTCCAGATCAGCGGCGCTTTCCGGGGCGAACGGCGCGCCGCAAGCCATGCCGCCAGATTGCCATGGTGCATCCAGCCCACCACCAGATCGGGATCCCAGTCGCGCGTGATCCGGTCCACCCGCGCCAGCGTGGCCGGGCCAGCCACCACCCGCCCTTCCCGCAGCCCGAGCGTTTGGAGGTCCGCACAGCCCGCAATCCGTGGGGCAATCACCCCAGGACGCGCAAGCGACACGACCTGGGAACGCCAGAACGGCACTACGCTGGCCTGATATTCCAGCAATTTCGCGAGCATCGTTTCGGCGCCACCGACATTCACGCCGGTAATGAAGTGCAATATTCTCATACCGCACCAATTCCATCAGGGCAGTGGCGGGTTTCGGGATGCATGGCGTGAACTCCCCGTCACATTTCTATGCTGCCGCGCAGGGATCAGGGCGGTCGATTCAGGGCATTATCCTTTCGGGCGAGTCCGCACCCCGCCGGATACGGCAACCAGCCGCGCATCGGGCGGCGGCCTGCAACCAGGAAAACGGGCAGATGCAGGCAATTGGTGCAAGAGTTGGCTAACAGACACGCGATACCCCGAAAGCATCAAGCGCAGGCACCCGCCCCCCAAATGGATGAATCTGCCCCAACCGGTCAGGTAAGGCGCACAGACGGGCAGATTCCGATGATCCTGTTCGGGATTACATAATCGAATCTATTCTGCTGCATGCGCCACACGATCGCTCCTCGTGTGCCGACGACGATTTTCGGGACGCAAAAGGGGGCACAGGTCCGTTACCGATATCGCGCCACAGCCGATATCGACCCAGGGGGAGGTCGTTCCTTGCAGCTTGCCTTCCGCATGCCGAAACCGCTCCGTGTCCTGCGCCACGTCTCGCTTGTGCTGCTGGATGCCTTTGCTGCCGGCGCATCCCTCGTGATCGCGCTCCATCTGCGCATGAGCGGTGCCGTCCCGGATGCGATGATGGCCGGTCTCATCGATGTGCTGCCGATCACGGTGGCTATCGCAATCGGCATCTTTCATGTCGTCGGCCTGTACAATCGCAGCTGGCGCTTTGTGTCGCTGGGCGATCTGGGGCTGGTGTTCGAAGCCGCGACGATCGCGATCATCCTGTCGATTGTGGCGTTGATCTTCATGCAGCGCATAGCCTGGATGCCGGCGTCGGTACCGATCATCCAATGGTTCATCCTGGTGGTGATGCTGGGCGGAGTCCGCGTCGCGCGCCGGGTTGCGCGCGAAACATTCCGGCGTGGCGTGGGCAACCATCTGTTGCCGGCCACCGAGATGAAAGCCCGCCGCCCGACATTGATCATCGGATCCGCCGAACAGGCCGAAATCATCCTGCGGCAACTGGCGATCGATGAATCCGCCGGCTATCGCGCCGTCGGCATTCTCGACGATACGGACGATAGCGGCGTCAATCTCAGCCTGCGGGTGCGCGGAGTCCCCATACTCGGATCGGTCGACTCGCTGGAAATCGTGGTCAGCAAGCTGGCCGCGACCGGCCATCGCCCGGCCTGCGTGATCCTTGCCAACGGATCGACCAACCACACCGGCCCCCGCATGCTGAGTCTGGTGTCCCAGGCCGAAACGCTCGGCCTTTCGGTGGCGCGGGCATCGCCGCCGATGGTGCTCGACAAGAACAGCCTGGCCCAGTTGGAACTCCAGCCGATCAACCTCGCCGATCTGCTCGATCGGCCGCAGGCATCGCTCGATCCGATGATCGTCGGCCGCGCCGTCAGGGGCCGGCGCGTTCTCGTCACCGGCGCCGGCGGCTCGATCGGACGCGAACTGGTGCGCCAGATCGCCACCTTCGCGCCCAGCGAACTGCTGCTGCTCGATGCCTGCGAGTTCAATCTCTACAACGTGGATCTGGAATTGCAGGAGGACTATCCCGATCTCCAGCGCACCGCCTTGCTTTGCAGCGTGCGCCAGCGCGAAGCGGTCATGGCCATCTTCGCCAAGCACCGTCCCGAACTGGTGTTCCACGCCGCCGCGCTGAAACATGTCCCGCTGGTGGAGGCAAATGTCTGTTCGGGCATCCAGACCAACGCGCTGGGCACCCGCAATGTGGCCGATGCGGTGAAGCGTTTCCACGTCCGTGCGATGGTGCAGGTATCGACAGATAAGGCCGTGAACCCGGTTGGGCTGATGGGCGCGACCAAGCGGCTGGGCGAACTTTATTGTCAGGCGCTGGATCTGGAAGGACAGGGCCAGCCCGATGCACCCCGTTTCCTGACAGTCCGGTTCGGCAATGTCCTGGGGTCCAGCGGATCGCTCATCCCGCTGTTCGAACGCCAATTGCGCCGCCACGAGGCGCTGACCGTCACGCATCCCGACATCCGCCGCTATTTCATGACGATCTTCGAAGCGGTGCAACTGATCCTGCAAAGCATGGCGCGCGCGCTGGAAGGCGATCTGTGCCGCGGCCGGATTTTCGTGCTCGACATGGGCGAACCGATCCGCATCATCGACATCGCGCAGCGCATGATCCGCCTTGGCGGACTGGAACCGAACCGCGACGTTCCGATCAAGATCATCGGCCTGCGGCCAGGCGAAAAGCTGTACGAAGAACTGTTCGACACCAATGAGCGCTGCCTGCAATCGCCGGTCGACGGCGTGTTCGAAGCCGAACCGAACCCGATCCCGCTGGCGCAGCTCAACCGCGTTTTCGATCTGCTCGCCCGGCTGGTCGTCCAGGGCAATGTCGATCGGTCACGACGGCTGATCATGGAGGTCCTGGCGCGCCAGTCGAGCCGACCGACATACCAACCGGCGCCGCAGGAAGCCGTTGCTTCGCAGCCAGCGCGCGCGGCACAGTCCCGGCCGGTCGGCCCACGTCCGCAGGCAGCATGAAAGGGGCCGGACAATGCCATCCCCCGCCTTGACCCATCCCACATTGGCCCACGACCGCGATGCACCGAAGACGGTGCACTTCGCGCCTGCTGTGATTCATTCACGATGGCCAACCCATGACGAGGACGAAATCGCCGCGGTCGTCGACGTGCTGCGATCTGGCCGCGTCAATGCGCTATGCCATGGCGATCGCTGCCGGACGTTCGAACAGTCCTTCGCGGCGATGTGCGCGATGCCCCATGCGCTGTCGGTGTCGAATGGCACGGTGGCGCTGGAACTTGCGCTGCGCGTTCTGGGGATCGACGCGGGCGACGAGGTGATCGTCACAGCGCGCAGCTTCGTGGCGTCGGCCAGTTGCGTCATTACCTGCGGCGCCAAGCCCGTATTCGCCGATGTCGATCCCGTCAGCCAGAATCTGACCGCCCAAAGCATCGCCGCAGTGCTGACCCCGCGTACGCGGGCGATCATCGTCGTTCATCTTGGCGGCTTTCCCGCCGCGATGGACGAAATCATGGTCCTTGCCGAAGCCTATGGTCTGAAGGTGATCGAAGATTGCGCACAGGCGCATGGCGCACGTTTCCACGGCCAGCCCGTCGGATCGTTCGGCGATGTGGCGGCTTTTTCCTTCTGCACCGACAAGATCATGTCGACCGGGGGGGAAGGCGGCATGCTGGTGCTACGAACACGGGCGCAATGGGAAAAAGCATGGTCGCTTTCGAACCATGGCAAGGATTTTACCAAGGCGCACTTGCCGGGTGGTGGCGCGTTCCGCTGGATTCACGACGACTTCGGCAGCAATTGCAGGATGACCGAGATGCAGGCCGCAATCGGATCAATCCAATTGGCCAAATTGCCGGGATGGACGGCAACGCGACGGCGGAACGCCGGTATTCTGCTGGAAACGCTGGGCGGCCTGCTCAACCTGCGGCTTGTGCAGCCGCCCGGCGAATGCGACCATGCCTATTACGCATTTTATGCCTTCACCCCGACCGACCCGCCGCACAGCGCCGCGTTTCGCGATCGCATCGTGGCACAGATGAACGATGCCGGCATGCCCTGCCAATCAGGAAGCTGCCCGGAAATCTATCGGGAACAGGCGTTCCTTGCAGCCGGCCATACCCCGAAGCAAAGCCTACCGATCGCCCGCCAACTGGGGCAGACCAGTATCAAGCTACCGGTGGATCAGACGCTTGCCCCGCGTGAAATGCAGGAAATCGGACGCACGCTGGCGGGTATCCTGAAAGCGGAATGCGAATAAGGCCATGTATCAGCGCCCCGCCCGTTTTCCCGAATTCATCATCATCGGCGCGGTCAAGGCCGCCACCACCTGGCTGGCGCACCAATTGCGCCAGCATCCGGCAATCTTCATGCCCGGTCCCGAACCACATTATTTCAGCACCGAATATGATCGCGGCCACGACTGGTATCGCGGACAATTCCGCGATGCCGCATCACATGAGGTGATCGGCGAGAAATCGGCCGATTATTTCGCGCACCCGCTGGCCCCTCAGCGGATCGCCGCGCTGCTGCCCAAAATTCCGCTGATCGTGCAACTGCGCAACCCGATCGAACGGGCATATTCGGACTATTGCATGTTGTTCCGTCGCGGCCTCGTTGGCGATGATCCGGCGGAATATCTGGCGCAACCGCATTCCGCACAGCCCCGTTTCCTGATGGACGGGCTTTATGGCCGCCACTTGCGGGCCTATCGCGATCATTTCCCGACCCAGCAGATCAAGATCATCCTGTACGAGGATGTCAGCACCATGCCCGCCGTGACGATCGCAGACGTGTGCCGGCATATCGGCGTCCCCGTCCATATCGCGCGTACGGAATTGCGCAGCCGGCGAAACGGCAGCGAAACACCAATGCTGCCGCTGCCGATGCGCCGGATGCTGCGCCCGGCCAAATCGCTGGTCCAGCCATTACGAAATCAGAGCTGGTTCCAATGGATGCACGCGCGACTCGCGAAACCGGTCGCCTACCCCCCCATGAACAATGATTTGCGGCGGCGTTTATGCGATTATTATCATGATGATATCGAACAGGCTTCCCGCCTGCTCGACAGGAATCTTTCGGGGTGGCTGACGCTGGATCCTTCGCCGGCCGAAACGCGGGTTTCGGCATGACGCCTCTACGGAAGCCGCGTTCGGATGCCACGGACAAACGCCGCCCCTGATCCCCCGAATGGGTAGTGAACATGCTCGAAAGAGGGTGTATCCCTCTGCTGATCTCTCGCCCGGCGATGGCCCTGGCGTTAGGGTCGCCCGTCACATCGGAGGGAAGCCGTCATGCCGCTGCCGGTGGAATGCACCCGCCGCAATTCTGTCTGCCGTACCATATGGTCCATGATTGCCGCCATCTGCGCCAGTGCCTGTGCACCGGCTCCTTCGGCAACACTCGCCGCGCTGAACAATCAGGCATTTCCGGGGGCTGCCGGCTATGGCGCCAATGCGATCGGCGGTCGTGGCGGCCGCATCATCCAGGTCGTGAACCTCAATGATTCAGGCACGGGATCGCTGCGCGCGTGCATCGATGCCAGCGGCCCGCGCGTGTGCATATTCCGTGTAACCGGCATCATCCGCTTCACCACCGAACGGCCCATCATCCGCAATCCCTACATCACCATCGCCGGGCAGACCGCACCCGGCGGCGGAATTTTACTGACGCATTCCGGCGGAGATCGCGGACTGACCCCCATCGTCGTCAAGAATACCCATGACGTGATCATCCGCCATGTTCGCGTGCGGATGGATCGCCCCGGTTCCATTCGCGGCAGCAACAGCGGGTTCATCATCGAAAACAGCCGGAACGTGATCCTGGATCATGTCAGCGGATCATGGGCCGTCGACGAAAATATCGGCGGCTATGCCAATAACGACAATGTGACCATTTCCTGGTCGATTTTCGCCGAGGGCGTTCCCCGGCACGACAAGTGCGCCTTGCTGTCGAGCGATCCCACGGCGCCGCAGCATCTGAGCTTCACCAACAATCTGTGCGCCCATAATGGCGATCGCAATCCCGATATCAACTTCCCACCGGGATCGTGCGTCGAAATACTCAACAACGTCCTCTACAATGCGCAGTCCGAATTTACCGAAGTCTGGGCAAGCTATGGCGGAACGCCTGTCAGCATCATCGGGAACTGGTATCGATCAGGCCCCGATTCCCGTGGCGAGGTGGCCGCGATCACGCGGCAGGTGATCGGCGCGACCGGCATTCCGAAAATCTATCTGGCCGACAACCGGCTGGATGGGGCATTGATCCCCCAATCCCCCAACGTCGCGGAGGTGCTGGTACCGACACCGCCCTGCCCGCTGACACAGGCCGTCGTGCCGGCCGCGCAGGCCTATGCCGATACGCTGGCCGGTGCCGGTGCCTTCCCGCGCGATGCCGTCGACCGCCGCATCGTACAAGAAGTGCGGACACGCACCGGCGCGATCGTCCGACAGGCCGGCATGATGCCACGCCTCGAAACAGGAACGCCCTATGCGGACGCGGACAATGACGGCATGTCCGATCTGTGGGAACGCGCCGTCGGGCTGAACCCGCTCGTCAACGATGCCTGGGGCGACCACAATGGCGACGGCTGGTCCAACCTCGACGAATTTCTGAACCATGCCCATCGCACCGTCCTTGCGGGACAGCCCGTGCAGTAAACCGCCTTGCCGGCCGCCGGCCGGTCAATATTCCGAATTAACCGAAATCGGCGTAGCGAGATTGGTGTGCGAAAGATCGCCACTGGCACCATAAGTGGACGCACGCTTGCCGGCGAGACGCTTGGCTTCCCCCGCAACAGCGCCCATCATTTCGATCGATAAATCGATCTGGCGTTCAAGAATCGCGGCATTGGCGGCCGATGCTTCGCCCAGCGCAACCAGCGCGTCCGCCAGCCGCTCGCGTTCTTCCTCCTCCATCGCATCGGCCCAACCCGGCTGTTCGCGTTCAAGACGCGCGAGTTCGGTTTCGAGCATACCGACCAGCCGCACCTTGGCAGCCGCAAGTTCGGCAAGGTCGATGCCGCGTTCGCGCGCGCGCAACCGATCGGTTTCCTCGTTCATGATCAGCGTGAGCGAAGCCATGACGTCGATCGCGTTAGCGGGCATTGGCCGCTCCTTCCTGCATCCTGATCATCTGCGCCAGCACCGCCGGTGCCAGCCCGATACCGCCGCGTTTGGCGATTTCGTTACCCATCTGTTCGGCCAGAACGCCGCGGAACATTTCTTCACCGTGCCCGCCCGAAAATTCGTCGCCGGCGTCCACCGTTTCCATCATCATCTTGGTGATCTGGCCGACGAACACCGCTTCGAACTCGCGCGCAGTGGCCGCCTTGTCATTGGCCGGCTTTGGCATTTGCGGTGCCGGCCGGGTGGCCAGCACGGGGGATGAAATATCGCCCATCATTGCACCTCGATATCGGCCTGAAGCGCGCCAGCGCTACGCAGGGCTTGAAGAATGGTGATCAGATCGCGCGGGCTGACGCCCAGCGAATTAAGGCCCGACACCAGCGAGCGGAGCGACGCCCCGCCATTGAGCATCGCGAGCGAACGGCCACTGCCGTCATCCACGTCGATCCGCGTGCGCGGCAACACCACCGTTTCGCCATCCGAGAAAGGCCCAGGCTGCGACGCGACCGGGGTTTCCGATACGCTGATCGTCAGCCCGCCCTGCGCGATCGCGACCGGGCTGACCTTGACGTCCGCGCCCATGACAACCGTGCCCGACGCTTCGTTGATGACGATGCGAGCAGGCTGATCGACCTCGACGGCCAGATTTTCGATGCGCGCAACCAGATCGACCACCGAACCGCCCAACCCTCGCGGGCTGATTTCCACCGTTGCCGGATCGAGCACTTCGGCCGCGCCTGGCACATGGCCGTTGATGGCGTTGGCGATCCGCTGCGCCGTTGTGAAATCCGGATTTTTAAGCGCGAGTTTCAGGCTGGTCGCGGATTTAAGTGCGAAGGGCACTTCGCGTTCGATGATCGCGCCACCGGCAATCCGCCCCGACGTGGAAACGCCGCGCGTAACGCTGGCGGCCGCCCCTTGCGCCTTGAAGCCGGATACCGCGAGCGGCCCCTGCGCCACGGCGTAAATTTCGCCATCCAGCGCGCGCAGCGATGACACGAGCAATGTTCCACCCTGAAGGCTGGTCGCATCGCCCATGGCCGACACCTGCACGTCGATCTTGGAACCCGCACGCGCAAACGGCGGCATCGTCGCCGTTACCGAAACGGCGGCCACATTCTGCGTCCGCATCTGCGTGCCGCGAATATTGACGCCCATCCGTTCCAGCATCGCCTGGATGCTTTCTTCGGTGAACGGCGTGTTGCGGATGCGATCGCCGGTGCCAGGCAGGCCGACCACAAGGCCATAGCCGACAAGCTGGTTCGAACGGACATTTTCGACATCGACGATGTCCTTGATCCGCGGCGAAGCCGAGGCGTGCGCCGGGCCGAGGCCACAGGCCGCAAGCACCGTAGCCGACGCCACGATAAGGGCCCGCGCCCTGAAGCTGGTTAAGGTTCGCATCATAGTCCTTATAGGATGAAGCGGGGGGTGAACCGGGCCGGAACCCTAGAATTTCTGCGCATCACGCGATCCGCCGGGCGAGGCGCATGACGTAGCCGATGATCTCCGCCACGGCGGCGTAATGCTCGGTCGGGATCGGGTGATCGATATCGACCGCTGCGTACAGCGCACGCGCCAAGGGCGGGCTTTCCACGATCGGTACCTTATGGGCACCGGCGATCTCGCGGATCTTGAGCGCGACTTCGTCGACACCCTTGGCCACCACCACCGGGGCCGCCATGTCGCCATGTTCATATTTCAGCGCGACGGCATAATGGGTCGGGTTGGTGATGATGACGCTGGCTGTCGGCACCGCCGTCATCATCCGCCGTCGCGCACGCTGCATGCGGATCTGGCGGATCTTGGCCTTGATCTGGGGATCGCCATCGCTCTGCTTCATTTCGTCCTTCAGTTCCTGAAGGCTCATCCGCATTTTCTGCATGAAGGCGCGGCGCTGATAGATGAAATCGGCCAGTGCGATCACGAAAACGAGCAACGCGATCATCTTGATCATCTTGTAAATGATCGCCATCGCGGTCTGCCCGATCGCCCCCGCTGGCGCGCCGATCAGCTGGTCGAGCGCGACCGCCTTGGGCCATGCGACCATGAAGGCAACGATCCCGATCGCCGAAAATTTGGCGAGCGTCTTGGCAAACTCCACCAGCGCACGCTTGCCAAGCAAGCGGCCGAACCCGGCGATCGGCGACAGTTTCGACCATTTGAAGCCGACCCGTGACCAGGCCATGGTCGGCCGGCCCTGCAGGAATATCGTCAACAGCGCGCAGCCGACCAGAACGCCCCCGATCGGCGCGAGGGACATGGCGACATGCGCCATGACGCCCCCGATCAAATTCTGTGCACCTGTCGGCTCGATGGGAAAATCATCCGCGCCGCCCCACAGCCGAACGAACATCGCGCCCAGCCGCGAAAGGCTCCACGCACCCAGCCCGCCGGCAACGATGATCAGCCCCAGAAACATCGCTGCGTGGCGCATTTCCGGCGCACTGGCGACATCCCCCTTGGCTCGCGCATCGTCGAGCTTCTTCTGGGTCGGTTCTTCGGTCTTCTGGTCCTTGTCGGGTTCGGACATGGCCTAAAGGCTCCAGCCATTCTGCATGAACGTTCCCATCGCTTCAGCGAAACTCGTCAGCATTGTGCCGATCACCACCGCGAACAGCGCAAGGCCGAGCAGGATGTTGAGCGGCTGGGTGATGAAGAACACCTGGATCGCCGGCGCCATCCGCGCAGCCAGGCCAAGGGCGACGTTGAATACGATGCCGTAAACAAGCAGCGGTGCTGCAAGGCTGAGCGCCAGGCCCATCGCCTGCCCGGTGGTTTCCACCGCCAGCCGCGCGAAATCCTCCGCCGGCGGAAGGCCACCGACAGGGAACAGGGCGTAGGACTGGACGATCGAGGCGATCCACAGATGGTGCACGCCCATCGCCATGCACATCACCGCCGCCGCGACGGTAACGAAACGCGCGATCAGCGGCGATTGCCCGCCCATCCCCGGATCTGAAATCAGCGCGGACGACAAACCGACCTGCAGACTGACGATCGCACCCGCCATTGATGCCGCGTTGAACAGGATGCGGATGATCATCCCCATCGCAAGGCCCACCAGCAATTCGGAGATGATGATCCCCGGCAGCGCGGTTTCCGATCCGATGACCGGCGTCACCCGCCCGCTCAACAGCCCGAACAGTCCGGCGGTAAAGCCAAGGCCCAGCATCAGCCGCACCCGCGGCGGGATCGCATCTTCGGAAAAGACCGGCAGCAGCATCAATATCGCCCCGACCCGCGCGAACAGGATCAAGAAGGCCGTGGCGTCAAAAGGCAGATTGGCCATGGTTCAGCCGGTGACGATGATGTCCGCCACCCGCGCCATGAACGCGGACAGCGCCCGCCCGATCATCGGCAGCGACAGCAACAATACGATGCCGAGCACGAGGATCTTGGGCACGAAGGTGAGCGTCATTTCCTGAATCTGGGTCAGGGCCTGAAACAGGCCGATGGCGACACCGACGATCAGCGAGGCGATCAGCATCGGCCCCGCGATCGTCAACACCAGCAACAGGCCGGCCTTCGCCAGCTCAATGGCCTGAAACGAATCCATCGTCCGTCAGATCTGCATGCGCATGATTTCGGAGTAAGCGTTCACCACCCGATCGCGCACCGCGACCACGGTGTCGAGCGCGGTTTCGGCTGCACCGATGGCGGTGACGACATCGATCAGATCACCCTTGCCGGCCACCTGCTTGGCGCTGGCCGCTTCGGCGGTGCGCATCGAACTGGCGGCTTCGGTAACGAAATTTTCGATCATCCCGCCAAATCCGCCGCCGGCCGGCGATGCGGCGCCCGGCCCTTCGGCTTCGCCGATCTTAGGGGCCGACGATGTGAGCACGCGGCCATAAGCGGCGGCGGCGTCCAATGCTCCGATAGACATGATGATATCCTTTACTTGAGCAGATCGATGGTGCGCATGGTGAGGCCGCGCGCGGCTTCGATCGCATTGAGATTGGCTTCGTAGGACCGCTGCGCCGCCTTCATATCGGCGGACTCGACCAGTCCGTTGACGTTAGGACGCAAGACGTAGCCCGACGCATCGGCGGCCGGGCTGCCCGGCTGATAGACGCGCTGGAAGTCGCTTTTGTCGCCGGTGATCGACTGGACCTTGACGTTGGTGCCACCGGTCGCGCGGTCGACTTCGGTTTTGAAGGTCGCAACGCGGCGGCGATACGGATCGCCCCCCGCCGTGCGCGACACGGAATCCGAGTTGGCGAGATTTTCGGCGATCACGCGCATCCGCAACGATTGTGCCCGCAGGCCCGACGCGGACACACCGATCGATGTTTTAAGGTCCATGGTTCCTCCTGCCCGCTTCCTGCCGGCTTTTCCCTTATAGGCATTTTTTGCCTACCTCCGGCGGATCCCAGAAAATTAATCCTATAACGATAGCATAAGGAGACCATCTGCATGTCCGTCCTCGAGGGAATACCTGTCGATCTGTCGATTGTGCTCGGATCGACCAGCCTGCCGATCCGGCAAGTGCTGAAAATGGGCCGTGGCGCGATGATCCCGCTCGATTGCGGGCATAGCGATCCGACGCTTGTCTATGTGAACAACGAACTGGTGGCGAAGGGCAAGGTGCTCGTCGACGGCGAACATATGTCGCTGGAAATCACCGAAGTCGTGCAGCGGGGCCGCTAGGGTGGATTTCCTTGCACTCCTGCGCACCTTCGGCGCGCTCGGCATCGTCCTTGGGCTGCTGGCCGGCGCCTTGTGGCTGGTGCGCCGCTACGATCTGAAACTGCCCGGCGCCCTGATGGGCGGGATGATGCGATCGGCCGGCCCGCGCCGGATCGAAATGATCGAACGGCTGCCGATCGATCCGCGCCGCTCGGTCGCGCTTATCCGCCGCGACGACAAGGAACATCTGGTGATGATCGCCCCCGAAGGCCTGTTGCTGATCGAAACCGCGATCCCCGCCGACGCCGAAAAGGCCGTCCCCCATGCGTAAGGCGCTTACCCTTGCCGCGATCGCCTTGATGGTCGCGCTGCCCGAAGCCGCGATGGCGCAGAGCGTTTCGGCCAATCTGGGCGAAGGATCGATTTCCGGCCGGGCGATCCAGTTGGTGATGATGCTGACGGTGCTGAGCCTTGCGCCCGGCATCCTGATGACCGTCACTTCCTTCACCCGGATCGTGGTTGCGCTGTCATTGCTGCGCACCGGCATCGGCGCGCCTGGCGTACCGCCCAATCCGGTGATCATCAGCCTGGCGCTGTTCCTGTCCTTCTTCGTGATGGCGCCCACCTTCGATGCTGCGTGGAAGCAGGGCATCACGCCCTATAATGAAGGCCGGATCACCGAGGCGCAGGCGTTCGAGCGCACATCCAAGCCGTTTCACACCTTCATGCTGAAACATGTCCGCGACGATGATGTCCGCCTGTTCGTCGAACTGTCCGGCAAGAAACCGACACCACGGGCCGAACTGCCGATGACGACCCTGATGCCCGCCTTCATGATTTCAGAACTGCGGCGCGCGTTTGAAATCGGGTTCCTGCTGCTGCTGCCCTTCCTTGTCATCGATCTGGCCGTCGCCGCCGTGCTGATGGCGATGGGCATGATGATGTTGCCGCCCGCGACCATATCCCTACCGATGAAGATCATCTTCTTCGTGCTGGTCGACGGCTGGGCGCTGATTGCGGGATCGCTGGTCAAAAGCTTTGGCGGGCCGGGCTGAAACCCGGAGCGCATGAAAAAGGCCGGTCCGCCATCAGCGAACCGGCCTTTTTTTATGTCATTCGCCCGGCAGGATCGCGGCGTAGCGGATCGATGGATCGTTGAGCCATTCGGCCAGCACCGCAAAAGCGATCGGTTCCAGAAAGGCAACGCCAACCCTGTCCCCGCGCACCCAGCGCACCACCCCGCGCAAGGGATCGAGACCAGGTACCGTCAGCGTCAGCAGCATGTCTTTTTCAAGGGGCAAGGCCGTCGCGAGCTTGGCACCGCCCTGCGACAAATCCTCGACAGATACGCGGTGAACCCGCCCTTCGATCCGCACTTCGGCCGGACAGTTCGTGGGCATTCGCGGCGCGCGTGGTGCCAGCGCGGCGCTTGGCCGGCGAATGGTGGAGCATTCGGACAACATCCGTTCCACGTCGACGGGCGTATCGAACTGGACGCCGATGGCCCGACGATCGACCCAGCGCACCGAACTGGGCATGATATCACCGTTGCGAAACTCGATACGGATCGGTTCGCCGACAACGAATGGCGCGCGCACCTCCGCCTTCAGCCCGCCGGCGGAAAGGTTGCGGATGCAGCACAGGGTGTCGCACCGGTCGCTCATGATCCGGCCGATCAAAAACAGCGTCATCGTGCGCGCCGAACGCGGGGTCAGCAGCGGCGCGGTCCGCGCCGGTTGCCACGGATCGGTTCCGTCTTCGATACCATCGAAGGCCTGCTGTGTCATAAGCATCTCCCCGACACCAATATCAAACTGGCGACGCCTGCGTCACCACGGCCCGACGTATGACATCCTTGCCGTAAGTTTCCGCCGCGGCATCCAGAACGACTTTCCGAAACACGGCAAGGCCGGGAATCAAACCATCGCGGCCGCTGGCCATCGGCGTCCGATAGGTCCGCATGTTGATGGCATTGAGCAGGATCGGCAGACGAAGCTGAACGTCCTCGCGCTTGTCGCTCGGCACCTCAAGCTGCACTTCGAACGACACATAGGATGCAAGGCTGCCATCGCCGAACACCAACGGCGCGAGAATCGTGCCGGTGGGAACGAACTCCGTCTTCACGGGGGCGTTACGCGGGGCACCCAGCATCAGGCTGGTGCCATAAGCGGCGCCCCCGCCGACCCCTATGCCAAGCACCAGGACCAGTGCCGACACCAACACCTTCTTCACCGCTCATCTCCCGCCTGTGGCAGCACTGAAAGCTGATATTCCATAATCGGTGCACAAACCCTTGCACCACGAGATTTTTTCCGGGCCATCGGCAATTCCGCCGCCATCCTAGAATTTGAAGCTAGCATCCTGCGGCAGTGCCGGTGCGGCAGCCATGATCACGATGGTAATCCGCCGGTTTTCGGGGCGATCGGGCCGATCGGGATAGATCGGTTCCGACCCCGCCTTGGCGACCACTTCGGAAAAACGATCCGCGGACAACCCCGCTGCGATCATCGCCGATCGCGCCGCCAGTGCCCTGTCGCCCGACAGCCGCCAGTTGGCGTCGCTCTGTCCGCCCGACGAATCGGTATGCCCTTCGATCGCGACCTGCGCGCCCGTCTTGGCAAGCTTGCGCGCCAGCCGGGTCAGCAATTGGCGGGCATAATCGTTCAGTTCCGCCGTGGGACCGCGAAACATCGAGCGGTTGGCGCTGTCGACAAGATGCACCCGCAGCCCGTCACGGCTGGATTCCGTGCGCACACTGCGCGTCTGATCTGGCGATTCAGGGGGCTTTTCCAGCGACAATGTCAGTTCATCGGCAAGCACGCGCAATGCCGCTTCAGGGACGTTCGCGGTACCGCCACGTGCCGCGCCGTTGACGCCCGCTTCAGCGGAAGGCTGGCCGACCGACGTCGTGTCAGCGGCCTGCGCCCGCCGACCGCGCCCGCCCAGGCCGGGCTGGCTTCCCGGCGCAGTTGTCAGCGTCGCCGCCGGGGAATCCTTGGCCGGTTGGGGCGAAAAATATTCGGCCAACCCCTTCAACTGGGCCTTGTTGGGGTTTGCAAGCAACCACAGCAACATGAAGAAGGCCATCATCGCCGTCACGAAATCGGCATAGGCGACCTTCCACGCCCCGCCATGATGCGCATGCGGCTTGTGCTTGCGTACCTTGCGAATGACGATCGGCGCGAGGCCTTCATTCTGTCCCGATGCCATGAGACGATCCTCAGTCGATCGCGGCGCGCAGCCGCTCCTGCACGGCGGTCAGCCGCACCTTGTCGATCGCATCGCGCGCATCATGCCCCTGCGCCAGCCGATCCAGCAGGTTGGCGCTCTCGTCTGCATGCTGGACGACGAGGTCGAACACCTGAAGCTGGTCGATATAATCGATCGCGAAGCGCTCATCGGCAACCAGCGTCTCCGCCAGTTGCTCGATCAGCAGGCGCACGCCGCGAATCTCCTCGGCAACCGCCGCGCACAGCGACGTCCCCACATTGCCAATCTGCGTCATCATCATATCTCGATCGATCTTTTGTCCGTGGGTTGCTCAGAAAAGTTCGACGTCGCCGTCGGGCAGCTTGATCGGTTTGACGGGCGCGATCGGCGGCGCATCCGCGACGAGGCTGGAACGGACCCGGCCTTCGTAGGGCATGAATTCCACCTTGCGCGCCCGCGTTCCGCCCAGTTCGCAGCGACCGATCGCGATGCCTTCGGTCTCCATGAACTGGCGCGCAAAGGCCGCGTTGCTGCTGCCGATCGCGCCCAATCCGGCGATGATGTTCGCGCCGCCATAAAGGTGCGCGCGCAGCCGCGTTCGCATGGCGCCACGCTGCATCATGCCGTTGATCAGCAGTTCCATGGCGTGGACGCCGTAACGCTGTTCTTCGCCCTGCTCGACCCGGCTTTCCGTCCCCGGTTCGCCCAGCAGGAAATGGTTCATGCCACCGACCCGCGCCACCGGATCCTGCAAGCACACCGCCACGCAGGATCCAAGCAGGGTCGAAATGATGACGCCGGGTTCCGCGACCACGCGGTGCTCACCCTGGACGATCGGGATGCGCCGCATGGGATCAGGTCAACTCACCGAAGACGCGCTCGATTTTTTCCTTGAGCGCGGCCGGCGCGAACGGCTTGACCACATAATTGTTCACGCCCAGCGCCGCGGCTTTCTGCACGACCTCTCGATCGGCCGATCCCGTCAGCATGATGAACACGGTCTTGCCGATCACCGGATCGGCGCGGACAGCTTCCAGAAACTGGAGACCATCCATATCGGGCATGTTATAATCGGAAATGATCAGGTGAACGCGATCGGACTTGACTGCGGGCAAGGCTTCCACCGCCCCCGCCTTGTCGCGGATATCCTTGAAGCCAAGATCCTGAAGCGCGCGCCGGATCATTGCACGCATGCTCGTCTGATCGTCGACCACCATAACCTTAATTGCAGACGCTGCCGGCATGAACCGCTCCCAAATTACTTCCGGCAAGCCGCGAGGATGGCCTCGGGCATTGCTGATAAACTCACTTCCCGTTCGACCGCCCCGATCTCGAAGGCGGCGCGCGGCATCCCGTAAACCACGCAGGTGGCCTGGTTCTGGCCGAGCGTCCGGGCGCCGGCGGCGCGCATGGCCATCAGGCCGGCTGCACCATCGCTGCCCATCCCGGTCAGGATTGCGCCAACAGCGCGCGATCCCAGCGCCGCTACCGAATGGAACAGCACGTCGACCGATGGACGATGCCCCCCGACGGGATCGCTGGGCCGCAACCGGATGTGACCGGTCGTACCGCCCACCAGCTCCATGTGGTTCTCACCCCCTGGTGCAATATAGACGGTCCCACGGCTGATCGGCATTCCGGCCACCGCTTCGACCACCGAAACGCGCGATTCCCGATCGAGCCGCGCGGCAAATCCATTGGTGAACGCCGCCGGCATGTGCTGGACGACGAGCACCGGCGGGCAATCCGGCGGCAGCGCGCCGATCACCGAAAACAGGGCTTCCACCCCGCCGGTCGACGCTCCGATCGCGATCAGCACATCGCGCTGCGTGCCGGGCTGGGCCGAAGCGACAGGCGGCAGTTGCGAAGGGCCACGGCGCACCGAAGATCGCTTGGCCGCCTTCACCATCTTGCGCAGCAGGGCTGCGTCCTGGGCGATTTCCAACGGATTGCCGGTCGGTTTGGCAATGCAGTCCACCGCACCCAGCCGGAGCGCCTCGATCGTCGCCTCGGCGCCACGCGCTGTCAGCGTCGAACACATGATCACCGGCATCGGCCGCAGCCGCATGATCTTTTCCAGAAAGGACAGGCCGTCCATCCCCGGCATCTCGATATCAAGCGTCACGACATCGGGGTTGAGCGTCTTGATCATCTCGCGCGCGGTGTGCGGTTCGGGTGCGACGCCGATCACTTCAATCTCGGGATCAGCCGACAACATCCGGCTCAGCACCGCGCGCATCGATGCGCTGTCGTCGACGATCAGGACACGGGTACGTTCGCTCATCGCCCAGCCCCGCCCGTCTTGACGTAGATCGTCTGGCCGACAGGCTCCATCGCCGCCGCCGCCGGGCCCATCAGGCGTTCGGAATGGCCGATATACAGATGGCCACCGGGCGCGAGCATGTCGACGAACCGCGCCTCAAGCTCGGTTTTAGCCTTGTCGTCGAAATAGATCATGACGTTGCGGCAAAAGATGACGTCATATTGCTGGCGCATCGGCCAGCGATCGAACAGGTTCAGGACCCGTGCTGTCACCAGCTCGCGCAACTCATCGACCACGACATGGCCGTCGCCTTCCGGCCGCAACCAACGGCTGCGATAGGCGCTCGGAATCGGTTCGACAGTCGCCGCCGAATAAAAACCACGCGCGACGGAATCGACGACATGCGGGGCGATATCGGTGGCCAGCAGTTTGACGTCGCCCTGCCGCAGCCACGCCGCGCTCGTCTGCCCTTCACCCGCCAGGCACATGGCGATGGTGTACACTTCCTCGCCACTGGAGCAGCCGGCCGACCAGATACGAACCGGCGCGCCCGATCGTGCCCGCGCCTGCAACTGTGGCAGCACCGTCTGCCGCAAATGATCGAAATGATGATCTTCACGGAAGAAGTGCGTGTGGTTGGTTGTCAGCGCCACCACCATTGCCGCGCGTTCCGTGGCATCTTCCCGCACCAGGGCCACATAGTCGGAAAAGCGTGTCAGGCCATGTTCACGCAAGCGCCGGCTAAGCCGCGAATGGACGAGTACGACCTTGCTTTCGACAAGGTGGATCCGCGCTTCGCTCTGCATGATCGCCGCGATCGCGCGGAACTCGGGCAAGCCGAGTTCTCCGGCGACGGCCGGCCCCGATCCGCCCGCGCTGTCGCTGGCAAGAGGGATGGCGCTGTGCTTCACGCGGCGAGATCCATCATGCGTCCGAGGCTGAGCGCTTCGAGGTCGAGCAGCAGGACCATCGTTTCGGCATCGTCGGCTTCCTGCGTGCGCCGTTCGATCTTGACGAGGCCGGCGATCATGCTCGCTTCGACCATCTCGACTTCCGGTGCGGGCTGGATATCTTCACCCTTGATCGCCACGATGTCGGCCACTTCATCCACCAGAAAGCCTGCCTGGCGGCCGCCGATGCTGACGACCAGGATGCAGGATCGCGCATGCAGCACGCTCGGCGCCCAGCCGAGGCGTTCGGCCAGGCCGACGACGGGAACCACCGAACCGCGCAGGTTCGTCACGCCCTTGATGTAGGAAGCCACGCTCGGCAGCGGCGTCGGCTCTTCCCATTCACGGATTTCGATCAGCGCGCGCATGTCGATGCCGAACATCTGCTCGCCCAGCGTGAAGGTGACGATCTTGCGGTCGTCGGAATTTTCGCTCGTGCTCATGCTGCCATTCCTTTCAGGGCGTATTTCGACGGGGTGTTGGTCGCTGCGACAAGCGCATCGATATCGAGGATCAGGCCGATCGTGCCGTCGCCCAGGATCGTCGCACCACCCAGCCCGCGGATCGGGTGGAGATTGTCCTCCAGGCTCTTGATGACGACCTCGCGGCGGTTCTCGATCGTGTCGACCATCAGGCCGACATGGCCGGCGGCATCGCTTTCGACGATGATCACCAGCGATTCCTCAGGCGTGCGCAGGTCGTTGGCGCCAATGCCGAACATCTGGCCCACCCGTTTCACTGGCAGATAGGAACCACGCAGTTCGATCACCTCGGAATTGGGCGAGGTCGGTTTCACCTGGCCCGGTTCGGGCTGCACCGTTTCGATCACATTGCCGAGTGGCAGTACGAAGCGCTGCTGGCCCAGGCGGACGATCATGCCGTCGAGAATGGCGAGCGTCAGCGGCAGCGCCATCGTGAAGGTCGTGCCTTCGCCCGGTGTCGAATGGATTTCCACGCGGCCACCCAGCGCCTCGACATTGCTGCGGACGACATCCATTCCGACGCCACGACCGGAAATGTTCGAAATCGTCTCCGCCGTCGAAAAGCCGGGTGCACAGATCAGGCTGTCAATCTCTTCGTCGGACATCACCGCATCGGCGCTGATGATCCCCTTTTCGATCGCCTTGGCGCGAACCCGGACACGATCGATGCCGCGGCCGTCATCGCTGACGCGCACGACGATGCGGGCGCCTTTTTGTTCGGCCGACAGGCGGATCGTGCCTTCGGCGGGCTTGCCGGCGGCGATGCGCTGTTCCGGGCTTTCGATGCCATGGTCGACGGCGTTGCGGATCATGTGGGTCAACGGATCGCCGATCTTCTCGATCACGCCCTTGTCGACTTCGGTGGTTTCCCCGGTTGTTTCGAGGATGACCTTCTTGCCGGTTTCCGTCATCAGATCGCGCAGCATCCGCGGCACCCGCGAGAAAGCCTGGCGGATCGGCTGCGCGCGCAGCGACATGACATTATCCTGGATCTGCCGGGTCAGGCGCGACAGTTCGGGAAGCTCGACGCGTTCCTGATCGACCGGCGACAACCGATCGGACAGGATTGATCCGTGGATCACCAGTTCGCCAACCAGGTTGAGCAGTTGATCCAGCTTCGACAGGTCGACCCGGATCGTCTGCGCCGCCGGCTCGGCCGTGCGGCCTTCGGCCACCGCGGCGGTGGGAGGCGCAGGCGGGGCGGCCGGCATCGGCGCCGCGACAGGTGCTGCAACCGGCGCGACGATCTGTTCAACCGCCGCAACGGCCGTAACCGGCTCAGCTTCGACGGTCGCGCGCGCCATTTCGATGATCGAATCCGGCGCCACGAAATCGAAACATTCGCGGATGTCCTGCTCTTCCACCGTACCCGGCAGGCTCAGCGTCCAGACGAGGTAGCTGTCCTCGGGATCAAGGTCGCGCAGGCCCGGCAGAGCAGAACTGTCGACGGCGACGATCTGGCCGCCCATCCCTTCCAGTTCGCGCACGATAAACAGCGGCTCGCTGCCATTGGCCATCGCCGCGCGCGACGGGCCGAAACGCACCACCCATGGCTGTGCCGCCGGGGGCGTCAGATCGTCGAGGTCGATCGCCACCGGTTCGAACCCGAACGGGTCAAACTCTTCCACGCCGGCCTGAACCGGCACGAAGCCGAATTCATCGTCAGCGGGCTCCACGGCAACCGGCTCCGGTGCAGCCGGCACGTCGCCGCCACCCGCGCCCTTGCTTTCCAGAATGGCGTCCAGCGCGACAAGCATCGCTTCGTGCGCCGGCGGCGCGGTGCCGCCTTGCGCCGCCGCCACATGATCCGACAGAATATCGAACGCATTGAGCATAACGCGCGTGACTTCGGCGGTCGGCGGAATTTTCCCCGCGCGCACCTCGTCGAGCACATTTTCGAAACGGTGCGAGAATGCCAGCAACGCGGCATGGCCGAACGCGCCCGATCCGCCCTTGATGGAATGGACCGCGCGGAAGACGCCCGCGATCACATCGGCCGAAACATCGCCGCCAGCCATAGCCGACAGGCCCTGTTCCGCGACGACGAGTCCCTCGGCGCATTCCTCGAAAAAGATTCCCTGGATTTCATCCAGTTCGTCATTGCCGGTGCTCATGGGCACACGCGGCGGATGGCCGCCCCCAGCTTGGTCGCGTCGAATGGCTTGGTGATCCAGCCGGTTGCCCCGGCCTCGCGTGCACGTGTCTTCTTCTCGTCCGAAAATTCGGTCGACAGCACCAGAATCGGCGTTCCGCGAAATTCAGGCACACCGCGCACCGCTTCGATCAGTTCGAAACCGTCCATCTTGGGCATGTTGATATCGGTGATCAGCAGATCGGGCGCCACTTCGTGCATCCGCTCAAGCCCATGTTCGCCGTCATTGGCGCTTTCGATGCGAAAGCCCTGCGCGGTCAGCGATGTCTTGAGCAGCATCCGCATGCTCGCCGAGTCATCGACCGTCAGAATTAGTTTGCTCACTGAACAGGTTCCTCTTCCCTGATTAGGCCGATGGCCTCGCCCAGCCGGCACGCGGTTACGCGATCGACGAAGGCCGGGCTTGGGCTGACGATGGTGAATGCCTGCCCTGCGCTGTCCGCTTCGGCCTTGGCGGCGACGAGCAGTTGCAGCACGGCCTGGCCGACGCTTTCGACCTCGCTGGCGTCCACCGCGATCTCGCCATCGAAATCGCTGGCAAGGACAAGGCGGACGCGCAGATCTTCGGCGGTGACGGTGGATCCGTGAACAGGCAGGCGGAGCGAGCGATCTTCGCCCGGCAGGTCAGGCAGGTTTTGCATGAAGTTCATCCTTGGCTTCGTCGAGGGCGGCCTCAAGCTGCGAGAAGGAGGGCGCATAGTTGGACGGCGTCATCCGGCGGGCGAGTTCGATCGCCACCTGCGTCGGCAAGCCTTGCGCGTGGGCGGTGATGGCCGTCTTCACGATCATGTATGGCTTGAAATCACCGTCCACGATCTGAAGGAGCTTGGAAGCGATCGGACCGACGAGGCAGTAAGCGAGCAGCACGCCCAGGAAGGTACCGACGAGGGCGCCGCCGATCATCGCACCCAGAATTTCCGTCGGCTGGTCGATCGAACTCATCGTCTTGATCACGCCGAGCACGGCGGCGACGATACCAAGGGCCGGAAGCCCGTCGGCCATCATCTGCAGTGATTGCTGCGGCAGCAATTCTTCGGCGTGATGCCGTTCGATATCGCCTTCCATAGCTTCGGCAAGCTGATGCGGATCTTCGAAATTGACCGTCATCATGCGCAGATAATCGCAGACGAACTCGATCAGCCCCTTGTCACCCAGCAGCTTGGGGTAGCGGCCGAAAATATCGCTGTTCTGCGGCATATCGAGGTGGCTCTCGATCGCGGTCGCGCCGCCTTTGCGGAATGTCGCGAGCAAGGTGAACAGCAGCGCGAGCAGATCGCGATAATCGCCGTCCGTCCAGCGCGGTCCCTTGAAAACGCGCATCACCCCGGCCCACGTCTTCTTCACCGTCGCCAGCGAATTGCCGAGCACGAAGGCGCCGATGGCGGCACCGCCGATGGCCAGCATTTCATGCGGCAACGCATGCAGGATGACCGTCAGATTGCCGCCCGACATCAGGAAGCTGCCGAATACGCAGACCAGGATAACAACGAGGCCGATACCGTTGAGCATAAGGGGAATCCGAGAAACTGGATGGCCGAGGCCGGTTTGATGATTATAGGATGAAGTTGTGGCGGATGATCGCGAGGCGCGGCTTTTTCAGCGGCCTCCCCCACACCGAACGGCCCGGCCGGTGATAAATATGCGCCGTCATGCCCAAATGGCCGCCACCATCCTAAAATGGCACTGGACACCTGAGGGAGTAGTCATGTCGCTCAATGCCTATCGTCGCGCCCAGTCGGTTACTGAAACGCCCCGCGCCACCGAATATCGGCTGATGAGTCAGATCACCGGCGAACTGATGGATGCGCGCGATGCCGGGTTGAAGGCCGCCGCGCTTATGCCCGCGCTGCATCGCAATCGCGAAGTATGGAGCACCTTCGCCACATTGTGCGGCGCGCCTGGCAACCGTCTGCCGGATGAGTTGCGGGCTTCGATCATCTCCATCGCGCTCTGGGTCGAACGCCATACCAGCGCGGTGGCGACCGGCCGGGAATCCATTGAGGACCTGATCGAGGTTAACCGCGCGATCATCAACGGGCTGGCGCACGAAAATCTGGCTGCATAACAAGAACGCAGTCGTCTCCAGAGACAACTCTCAAACGACTATTTTACCATTATGATCAAATAGTTATCCGGATTGTTCAAGCTGGCCCGCAACAGTACAAAACTCGGTTCACCGCAGCGAGCTGCCAGCCCGGTTAATCTTCCCCTTTAACAATAATTCACATTCGGCTAGCGCCTGTTGCTCAAAGAGGACATCGGGGCAAGCAGCGAAAAGGAATGCATGGGTTCACTACGCCGGAACGGCGCACGACATCCCAGCCCAACGGCGAAGCCGGGTTACTGAGCTATCTGTGCATCGCGGCCGCGCAATCCTGCTGCATCATCGTGCTGACGGCCTGGAGTGCGGGCAATATCGGCGCCGCAGGTTTCGGCAGCAGCCACTATCCGATGCAGCCGCTTACGGCCACGAGTTTCCTGCTTGTCACGCTCGCATTGACGGCCTCCATCCAGGCATGGAAGGCGGCCGCGCTCGTGCTGCTGGTTCCCGCTTTCGCAATTGCGGGCCAAGCCATTTTGCACCAGGCATTCGGCCTGACGCCGGGTCTAGGCTTGGTGATGTTCGGCGATATCGTGGTTCAGCAGGTCCGCCTGGCGCCCGGCCAGCCATCGCCGATGGCGGCCGCAGCGATCCTGCTGCTCAGCCTCGCAACCTTGTTGTCGCTTCAACGAAGCCGGAACGAAAGCAAGGTGATCGTGATGATCGCCTGCCTTGTGTTCGGCGTCGCGATGATAGCCGGCGGCGCAATGCCTCTGGGCGTGGTCAATGCCGCCCCTGTCGGCCCGCGGGCCATGCTCTCCATCCCCACCGCGATCACCGCCTGCGCGCTGTCGGTGGCGCTGATCGCGTGGCGCCATAGTTCGGGCTGGCCCGGATTGCTTTCGGCCGCTGGGATCGAAGGACGCACGCTTCGCACGATCTTCCTGCTGGTGCTTATCGCGCCGGCCATACTGGCCTTGGCCAGCCTGTGGGCCACGCGGCGGATGGGTTTTTCAGCGGAATTGATCGAAATCGCCGAAGCCGGGGCGCACATCGTGCTCGCCGCCTCCATCCTCTTTTGGGCCTGGTCGCGGATCGCGCGCGAAAATGGCGCCCGCTGGGCATTGACGCGTGCGCTGGATTCCGCGCCGATCATCCTGGCCAATCGGCAAGGGGAAATCGTCCATTGGTCGAAGGGGTGCGAACGGCTGTACCAATGGTCCGCAGACGACGCCGCAGGCCGGATCAAGCATGAACTGCTTCGTGCAGACCCCGCCCACAGCTGGCCCCAGCTCCTCCACCGCCTGACGAACGGCCTTCCCTACGAAAAGGAAATCGTCGAATATCGGCGCGATGGGGTGGCCCTGCATATCCTGGAACAGGCCCGTTTGCTGCCGGTTCGCCATGACGACCAGCCACTGATCGTGTTGTCAATGACCGACATCACCGTACGCGAACAACGTACCGCCGCGCTCAAGGCCCGGGAATCGGAATTGCTGTCGATCCTGGAAACCGCGCCCGATGCGATGATCACGATAGACGATCGCGGCTGCATTCGTTCGTTCAGCGCAACCGCCGAACGATTATTTGGCTATCGTGCCGAAAGCATTCTCGGCCAGAATCTGAAGATGCTTATGCCTTCCCGTTATTGGGCCGATCATGACGCCGCTATCCGGCGCCAGCAGGGAAGCGGCGTCATGCAGCCCCGGCCCCAGTCACGGCGGCTGGCAGCCCTGCGAAGCGACGGCACCGAACTGCCGATCGAACTGGCGATTGGCGAAGCGCGTGTCGGCGACCAGCGCATCTTCACCGGCTTCGTTCGCGATCTCAGCGAAACCTTCGCCGCACAGCAACGGCAAGCCGAGCTTCGCGACGAACTTCTCCATGTTTCCCGCTTGAGTGCGATGGGCGAAATGGCAGCCGGGCTTGCCCATGAACTGAACCAGCCTTTGGCTGCCGCCGCCAATTTCCTTGGCGCGGCGGACATGCTTCTGGAAAAGCAGGGCGAAGATGGCGCCAAGATTCGTCAACTGGTGCGACTTGCCAACGGCCAGGCGCTACGCGCCGGGGATCTGATCCGCCGCCTGCGCAGCTTTGTTTCGAAAAGCGACGTCGAGGTTCGCGCCGAACCCGTTGGCGACGTCATCGCCGACGCCGTGGTTCTTGCGTTGACGAGCACGGAACAGCAGAAAATCAGCATCCGCTATGAACTTGATCCCCTGCACGCGATGATCCTTGCCGATCGCATCCAGATCCAGCAGGTTCTGGTCAATCTGATCCGCAACGCGGTCGAAGCACTTGACGATCAAGGCCACCACCAACCGGAAATCATTCTGGCATCGCGTCAGGATGGCCACGGCATGATCGAAATCGCGGTCAGCGACAACGGCCCCGGCATCGCACCGGAAATATTCCAGCGTCCTTATGAACCGTTCGTATCGACCAAATCCTATGGGATGGGTATCGGGCTGTCGATCTGCCGTCGCATCATCGAGTTCCACGGTGGCACGCTAACGGCGGACAACAAGCCCGATGGCGGCGCACGCGTCGCATTCACCATCCCGTTGAGCACCGAGTTCGAGGTCGTGTCGGCGTGACCAGCCACAATGTTTACGTGGTCGACGACGACGATGTCGTACGCGGCTCGCTGCAAAGCCTGCTATCGGTACAGCATGATCGGTCGGTCCGCAGTTTTTCCTCGGGCGACTCCTTTCTCGCGGCAGCCAATACGCTGGAACCGGGTTGCCTGCTGCTGGATCTCCACATGCCGGGTGTATCGGGTATCAATGTCCTGAAGGCGATCCGGGCCGATCGGCCCAAATTTGTGGCCATCGTGCTGACGGGTGGAAGCGATGTCTCGCTGGCGGTGCAGGCGATGAAGGCAGGCGCCATCGATTTCATCGAAAAGCCGTGCGAGCATATGGCATTGACCCAGGCGGTGGACGCCGCCCTGGCGCAACTTGCACATTCCAGCCTGCAGGCGGAACGAACCAATGACGCGACAGCAAAGATTGCCTCCTTGTCGTCGCGCGAACGGGACGTGCTGAAAGGCCTGATCGATGGGCGATCCAACAAGGCGATCGCCTTCGAACTCGATATCAGCCCTCGGACTGTCGAAATCTATCGCGCCAAGCTGATGGAAAAGCTGGAGGTCCGCAGCCTGTCCGAAGCGCTCGGCATCGCCTTCGCCGCCGGATTGTTTCCCACCGCCTGATCCGTTCGCGGATTTACGCGCGCGGCCCCGCGCGGGGCGCGCTCTATGCAGCCTTGCCGCACGGCCAACTTCGCGCGCTCGCCCGCCCCTGCCCTCCGTTCATCCTATAATAGTTATGGCTGCAAGCGCCCGCACGGGGTCCGCAGGGCCAGCGTTCGAAGCGTGGATGGGCGAGGCGACTGAAATAGAATGATATTTGGGGGAATCCGCAAAAATCAGCCTGTGTCGCGAACCCGCCCATCCTCAAAACGCCGCCTGCGACCCCGGCGCCGGGTGCCACGCACTAACCGTTTAAATCCCCGAACCGGCACGCCCTGTTCGCACCGATAATCAGATTGAAGGAACCGAGATGCAAGACGCTCTCCAGAATTGGCGACTTTCTCGAAAGATGCTCATCGCCTTTTCCCTGATCGCCATTCTTGTCGCCGCACTCGGCGCCGCAGCGATCATATCCAACCGGCATATGGGCAAGATCGCCGACGAACATGTCGCCAGCGGTTTGACCAGCACCTCCACCCTGTCCGACATTCGCGGTTGGGTACGTGAATACCGCATCCTCATGTACTCGCACGTCACCGAATCGACGGCTGAAGGCATGGCCAATATCGACGAGAGGGTCGTCAAGAACAAGGAAAGCATCCACGCTGCCATACCGGCATTCAAGCAGACAGCCGGCCCCGAATTTGCCGAGGACGTGGCTGATCTTGAAGGCAAGATCGATCGACTTGAAAATGTTAATGAAAGAATCTTGGTGCTTAGCCGCCAGTCGGAGGATGCTGGCGCACTTGCTTTGCTGAAAGGCGAAGGCAAGGAAGCCTCGCATGCGGTCATCAACGACACGCGTGATCTGATGGATAAACTTCTGTCTGTCTCCAAAAAGCGCGGTGACGAGGGCAGTCAGTTCTCCGAAACTGCATTCCTGTTCATGACGGCGATGGCCGTACTTTCGATTGGTTTCCTGATTTTCATCTGGAACATCCTGAACAAAATCGTATCGCGCCCCTTGGCCGAACTGGCGTCGGTCACGACTTCGCTCGCTGAAGGCAACCAGAACGTTGTTCCGCACCGCGGACGCGCCGACGAACTGGGCGATATCGCCAAAGCCGTCGAACTGTTCCGCCTTGCCGCCGTCGCGCGCCAGGAAGCGGATCGTAAACTCGCCGAAGAACAGCAGCTCGTCACCGCCACGCTGGGCGACAGCCTGGCAGCACTGGCGCAGGGCGATCTTACCGCCGATGTAAAGGCCGATTTCCCCGCCGGCGTCGCCACGCTCAAGACCAATTTCAACGACGCGATCGAACGTCTGCGCGAAATGATTGGCGCGGTTTCCGAAAGCGCCACGGGCATCCGTACTGGATCGCAGGAAATCGCCCAGGCATCCGAAGATCTGGCACGCCGCACCGAAGGCAATGCCGCAAGCCTCGAAGAAACGTCGGCCGCGATCGTCCAGATCGACGACCGCCTGAAGGCGACCGCTACCGCCGCGGCCCGTACCGTTGAACGCGCCGATCAGGCGATCGCCACCGTTGGCGGCGGCCGCTCGATCGCCGACGAAGCAGTGCAGGCGATGGACCGGGTGCGCGCCAGCGCCAAAGGCATCGACGAGGTGATCGAAGGCGTCGACAAGATCGCGTTCCAGACCCGCGTTCTCGCGATGAATGCCGCGGTCGAAGCCGGCCGCGCCGGTGATGCCGGCCGTGGTTTCGCGGTCGTCGCCGATCTCGTCAGCGCGCTTGCGATGCGCGCCGAGGAAGAAGCCAAGCGCGCCCGTGATCAGTTGACCGTGACGCAGACCGACATCGTGACGGCGGTGGAAGCCGTGCAGCGCGTCGACGGCGCACTGGCCGATATTTCGGGCGATGTGGGCGAAGTGCACACCCTGCTTGGCAGCATGGCGGCCGATAATCAGGCCCAGTCGGCCGCGATCAGCCAGATCAGCGTCGCGATCAGCACGATGGATCAGTCCACCCAGCAGAATGCCGCGATGGTTGAGGAAACATCGGCCGCCGCACGCAACCTGACGACCGAAGTGACTTCGCTCGCCGAACAGGCTGCCTTGTTCAAGGTCGACAGTGGCAAGCGCGCACCCGCGCGCAGGATCGTCAGCCCTTCGTCGGTGAAGGTCGCGGTGGCGGCTGCGGCCAAGCCTTATGTTTCGCCGGTCAAGGCGCTGCCGGTTCCCGCCATGGCCAAAGCCAACGGCACCACCGACATCGCTGCGCGCATCAACGGCGCCAGCAACGAGGATTGGTCCGACTTCTAAAAGCGGAACCATTCCGAATGAGTTCCGGGCGCCCGGCAGCACACACGCTGCCGGGCGCTTCTTTTTGCGTGATCAGTTCGTCGTCGACAGCTTCATCATTACAAGCCCGCTGACAATCAACAGCGCGGCCATGATCCGCGCCGGGCTGGCCTGTTCGCCAAGTACGGCAATGCCAACCACGAAAGCGCCAACCGCGCCGATACCGGTCCAGACGGTATAGGCCGTTCCAAGCGGCAAGGTTTTCATAGATATCGACAGCAAAGCGAAGCTCGCGATCATCGTGACGATGGTGATGGCGCTCGGCACGATGCGGGTGAAACCATGGGATTGCTTCATGAAGAAGGCCCAGACGATTTCCAGTACGCCGGCGATGCCCAATAATAACCAAGCCACACAGCTCTCCATACAAAGAGCCGGGCCGTCCCGGACATATGCCCAATGCTTGGGGGAGGACGTGGCCTCGCCGCGCCTATCTAGTGCTCCGGATGGACGGGTCAAGCCAGCACGTCCCACTCACGGCGGCCGGCGTCATTCCCAATCCAGCGCACCCTTTATATGTTCATGGATGAAGCCGGCCGTAAACATACCCGCAAAGACCATCATTGCGGCCCATCCGGGCTATCGGGATAGCAATGGGCCGGCGGCACAAAGCGCCAGCGCGACACCAGGAAACAGCAGCATCGGCAAATAGCCCATCAACGAGAACCGCATGACGATTGCCGACGGCAGTGCCGATATATGCGCTGCAACGAATGGAGCGGATGCCATCCACGCCATGCCTCCATAGAGGTCAAGCCGGTGTGATCCCCGTGCCTTGCCGGCACCCCGCAGCATATGGTCCGCCCGGCAACCGATCCCTCGTTCAGGCGTCGGGCAGTTACACAAAAGGGGGCACGCGGCCCCCTGTCTGGTCGATATGTCTTCCTGGCCCGTTATCGGATCAAGGGATCATGCGGTGGAAAACACATCTTGGGCGGAACGGAAATTCCGATGCGATATCGTATCCATCACCGCCCAAATCGCGCATGCATGATCAAAGGCTGGTGACCGGCGCGATTACGGGCGCGGGCTTGCGCGTCTTGGTGCGCAACACGCCCGGACGGCGATAGGCTGCCATCATTGCGAATTTCGCTTCCGTGCCTGCCAGTTCCGCGATCGTCTTCGCCGCACGCTTGGTGATCTGGCGGATCCGTTCCTTGGTCACGCCGGCATCATCCTCGATCGTGCTGGGCGAAGCGATTTCGAACAGGCGCCGTTCAATAATTTCGCGGTTGCGGGTCAGGCGCTGTTCCAGCTTCTCCAGTTCTTCCGCGTCGATGCCGTGCACCTTCGGTCGGGCCTGAACCGGGATCGCATCACCGATTTCGCACGGGTGGATCACCACCTTCTTCTTGGTGCGCGGGCGGCGGCGAAGCTGGCCGATGGCCGTGGTACGGAGATGATCGACATAGCTGTCGACCAGCGAAAGCGTGGCGCGTTGCGCCAGGTAATCCGATGCGCCGGATTCGGTGCAGGCCAGCGCGTTTTCGTCCTCGATCACGGCTTCCAGCGACGCTTCTTCGCCATCGGGACCATAAGTGACGGCGTTGATCGAAATCGTCGTCGCATCGACCTTCTTCGCCGACGGGCGCTGATCGGTCATCACGCGAAAACGAAGGCTCTGCAGTTCCCCCCGGATCTGCCAGTTCACGAAGGTCGTGAACTGCGCCTTTTCAGGTTCATAGGCTTCGATCGCGCGGTGCACGGCGATCGCACAGGCCTGTTCGGCATCGTCCCAATGTGCCGCCAGCCCATATTGGCGGATGAAGTGGCGGATGCGCGGCGCAATCAGCTTGAGAATGCGGGCAAAAGCCTTGTCCACTTCGGCGCGCTGCCGGGCCGTCGGCCGGGCGTCGCCCTCGGGTTTGTTCGCGATAACCGCGGCGACCGCCGCCTCCAGAGCAACTGTGATCTTCGACATGGTGTGCCTCCCTGCTCAAGAGGTGCAGCGCATCTGCCTGCTCCCCCCTCACCGAGTTTGAACTTCGCCGAAAAAGGTTAACAAAAGTTATTATCCAATATTCTTTGACGCTTTTTATCCTATATATTTTGACATCCAAGTTCAGAAAATATCATTTGAAAATATGATGTTGTGCGGATTTCTAGCCGCCAGAACGCTCGCCCTGGAATCGTGAAGGCTGCAAATTTTTGCCGACATATTCGTTGAGCCAGGCGCGGTGGGCGCCGGCCGCGCTGCCAGCCGCGGCGATTCGCTCGCTGGCATTGGCGCTACCGACCTGCGCGTTCAGCAGGAGTCGAGCGCGGGACGAATCGAGTCCCCCCTTCAGGAACTTGATCGCGTCGCCAAGGCCGAGATGGTGCCCGAGATAAGCGGTCTGGGCGATGCGATCGACATTTCCGCCCACTTCCACCCCCTCGCGCTGGAGGCGATCGAGATTCGCCCGCGCATAATCGGCCGTCGCCTGGATCGAGGCTTCGCCGTCATAGCGCAGCGCCAGCAGTTCGGATCGCGCCTCCGATCGCACCTTGCCCGCCGCATTCAGCCAGCCGCGTTCGCGGGCCACGCCGTTTAGCCAGGTACCCTTGCGCTCGGTTTCACCCTGCCAGGTGCCGTTCAGAAACTGGCCCAGGCCCGCCGCGCTCGATCGCGGATTGCGCGAATATACCAGCCAGCGCCCCCCCGGCCCCTTGGCCGATTCCGCATGGACGATCGCTGCCAGCGCCGCTGCCGGAATGCCGGTGCGGGCGGCCGCAGAATTGAGCGCGCCCTGATATTGCGCATTCACCCCCAGCCCGCCCGCCGCAGCCGGCATGGCCGGTGCCATGGGTGGTTGCGGCGGGCGATCGGGCGAACCGTCGCCTGGCGATGATGCGGCAGGGGCAACCTGCGCCGGCAGCGGCGCCATTTCGGCCGGCCGTCGCAACGCGGCCATGGCTGGCGGGGCGGCAGCCGTCTTGGCCCCGTCACCTGCAAGCATCGCCAGCAGCGAATCCAGACTGAACTCACCCGTGGCGCGATCCACGCCCGTCACCCCGCCTAAACGATTGTCACCAGTGCCAAGGGCTGCCTGCCACAAGCGGTTCGACAGTTCGGAACGCGCCTCGGCGTAGATGATCTCGGCTTTCTGCTGCGCGCCAAGGCGGGACGGATCGATATGCCCGATCATGAGGTTAGCGACCGCCGCGACGCCTGCTTGGCCTGCACGAAAGCAGTGGCGGCAAAATCATCGATATGCGCCTGTTCGGCGTTTGCGGTCGCCCGTTCGGCGGTCTGGCGAAAGCCATCCGCCGCCGTTTCGATCGCCTTGAACGAACTATAGGCTGCAACCGCCTTGGTGCGCAGCCCTGCCAGGCGCGCGTCGATCATCGCCTGATCGCGCGCCAGCCGGGCTTTTTCCGCACACATGCGGGCGACATAGGCATGCGACGAAAACAGCACGTCGCCAGCGGCCACCGCCGCCTCGCGCTCCATCGCCGCATCCACCGCGGCGCGCGAATTTTCGACCTGCACCAGCTGATTGACCTGAACGTTGATCGCGACCCGAACGTCGTCGATCTCGCGCTGCTGGATCCGCATCGCGGAATCATAGGGCGTCTTCATCTTGGCCCTCCAATATGGCGGCAAGCGCCGCGAAGCTTTCGGTGGCGTAGCCGCGCTCATTCTTGCCCTGCTTCAGCAAGGCTTCGATCTGCGGCGCCAGATGCACCGCCTGATCAACCTCGGCGCTGGCGCCGGACTTGTACGCCCCCAGCCGGACCATCTCCTCCATGTCACCATAGGTGGAAAGCGCGCGTCGCGCGGCCAGACGGACGAGATTTTCTTCGTCGGTGTGCGCATGTGGCAAGGTTCGCGACACCGATTTCAGCACATCGATCGCCGGATAACGGCCCCGTTCGGCGATCCGCCGGGTGATCACGATATGCCCGTCAAGGATACCGCGAACGGCATCCGCCACCGGTTCGTTATGGTCATCGCCATCGACAAGGACGGTGAACAATCCGGTGATCGCGCCCTTGCCCGGCACCCCCGGCCCGGCCCGTTCCAGCAGGCGCGGCAGTTCGGCAAAAACCGTTGGCGTATACCCCTTGGTCGCGGGTGGTTCGCCGCTGGCCAACCCGATTTCGCGCTGCGCCATCGCGAAACGCGTCACCGAATCCATCAAGCACAGCACGTTCAGCCCCTGGTCGCGGAAATGTTCGGCGACAGCCAGCGTGGTCCACGCCGCCTGCCGGCGCATCAGCGCGGGTTCGTCCGATGTGGCGACCACGACGACGCTGCGCGCAAGGCCTTCCGGGCCAAGATCATCCTCGACGAACTCCTGCACCTCACGGCCGCGTTCGCCGATCAGGCCGATCACCGCGACGTCGCATTCGGTCCACCGCGCCAGCATCGACAACAGCACCGACTTGCCGACACCGGATCCTGCGAACAGGCCAAGCCGCTGGCCGCGGCACAAAGGCGCGAACAGATCGAGCGCGCGAACGCCTGTTTCTACCTTGGCGCCCACGCGCGCCCGCGATGATGCCGGCGGCGGCATTGCCTTGATCGCGCGGGGTTCCGCGCCGAACAGCAACGGCCCCTTCCCGTCGATCGGACGGCCCAGGCCATCGATCATCCGGCCAAGCCAGGCAGCGGACGGCCGCAATGTGAACTGCCCCGCCGCAAGGCCCGCCCGCGCGCCCGAGGCGATCCCCTGCGGATCGCTGAATGGCAGGCAGTGGGCGATCCCGCGATCAAGGCCAGTGACTTCGGCATCCACCATCCCGCCGGGCGCGGATACGCTCAGGCGTGAACCGATCTGCGCAGCGCCGGCCAGCCCCTCGACTTCGATCAAGGCGCCACGCACGGCAACCACCCGGCCGAACCGCCGGTCAGGCGAAAGGCCGCGCAGGCCGGCAGCGGCAGAAGCAAGCGTCAGCACAACCGCTACGCCTTATGCGCCAGCCATGGCCGGCCGGCCCATCGCTTCGGCCTCATAGGCCATCAGCCAGCGGCAATCGGCCAGCGCCCGATAGAAATCCGCGGTCGCAATCTTTTCGACAAAGCCGATGCAGGTCGCCTTGGCTTCGGCAGCCTCCAGCGCGCCCATGAATTCGCGCACCTGTTCGAGCAGCGCGTGCTGGTGCGCCGTGCGATCGCCCTGATCGATATAGGCCAGCATGCACGCGAAATAGAGCCGTCGCGCAGGCGTGTTGGCGTCTTCTGGCGTCATCACGTCGCGGCCGCGCAGCAGTGCGACATTATTCTCCACGCACAGATCCGTGCGGCCGACGGCGCGGAGCACCGCGCCGTTCACGATAATCTTTTCGCCATCGCGAAGTGAAATACGCAGCGCCATGTCATCCCCCAGCAGGCTGTTTCCTGCATTATAGGATGGCGGCCACCCGACATTGATCTGGTGGGAAAATTTTGCCGGTATTTGGTCGGCCTATCCACCCTCCTACAATGCATCTGGAACAGGCAGGCGTTTCTACGCGCCACGCCCGTCACCATGCATGGGAGAATTATGTGAGCCTCTATTCCGCTCTTTATGCCGGCGTTTCGGGTCTTGGTGCGCAGGCCAGCGCTATGGCCACCGTCGCCGACAACATCACCAATGTGAATACGATCGGTTACAAGGGCGTCTCCGCGGAATTCCGCACGCTCGTGACCGATGGCCGCGCGCGCAGCAGCTATTCAGCGGGCGGCGTCACCGCAGCCCCCCAGCAGATGATTTCCAAGCAGGGCCTGCTCCAGGCATCCAGCAGCCTCACCGATATCGGCGTCGATGGCGCCGGTTTCTTCGTCGTCCGTTCGGGGGCCGACCAGAATGGCGAAATCGCCTTCACCCGCGCCGGATCGTTCAAGCCGGATGCAGCGGGCTATCTGCGCAACACCAGCGGCTATTATCTACAGGGCTGGCCGCTCGACGCACAGGGTGGCTTCGTCAACACCGGCAATCTGAACGCGCTTCAGCCGATCCGCCCGAACGCCCTGACCGGCGCGGCCCTGCCGACCACCAAGATCGAATTGCGCGCCAATCTGCAGTCGACCTCCACCCCCATCGCCGGCCCCTATGTCGCCGGTACGATGGCGTCGGGCGCGGTTACCCCGCAATTTTCGCGTTCGGTGGATGTCTATGACGCGCAGGGCACCGCCCACCGCATCACCTTCGGCTTCGTCAAGACCGGCGCCAATGCGTGGGTGGGCGAAGTGTACGCGACGCCCCCCGGCGACGTATCCACGGTCGGCGGCGTGGCAACCGCAACCGGCGTGCTCGCCAGCGGCAACATCGCCTTCAACCCGGACGGCAGCCTCGATCTCGCCGGTTCGTCGCCCGCTCTGTTCGCCGATCTCGATATCGGCTGGGCCAATGGCGCCGGTTCGGATCCGATCCGGCTGTCGCTTGGTGACGACGGCGGCCTCAATGGCCTCACCCAGTTCGGCGGCGAATCCGCGCTGCTGTCGTCGAATGTTGATGGCGGCATGCTCGGCACGGTTGCGTCGGTTGAAATTTCCGACACCGGCGTCGTCAGCGCGATCTTCGAAGATGGCACGGCGCGCGCGATCTACCAGCTTCCGCTCGCCACCTTCCAGAACCCGGACGGCCTGACCCGCCTGGGCGGCAACGCCTACGCCATGTCGCAGGATTCGGGGAACGTCGCGATCAACAAGCCCGGCTCGCTCGGTTCGGGGGCGATCGCCGCCGGCACGCTTGAGGCGTCGAACGTCGATCTGGCGCAGGAATTCACCAACATGATCCGTTTCCAGCGCGCCTACAGCGCATCGTCGAAGATCATCACCACGGTCGACGACATGCTTCAGGAAGTCAGCAACCTGAAGCGCTGATCCGCCTTCCAGCCCGTATGCGTCATTTGCCAGTTAAAGGATTCCCACCGTGTCTTTGAACGAGATCCTCGGTTCCGCCATGTCCGGCCTTGCCGCGTCACAGGCAGGGATGCGGTCGGTATCCAACAATATCGCGAATGTCGGCACCGCCGGTTACGCCCGGGAACGCGTTTCCCTCAGCACGGGCGTAACCAGCGGACGGGTGAACGGCGTCGTGATCGGCGAACCGGAACGCGTCGCCGATAAATTCCTCGAAGGCGCGGTCTATCGCCGCGCCGGCGATATGGGCCGGTCCGAAGCCGCCGCATCCTATTTCGATCGGCTGCAATCGCTGCTGGGTGCGCCGGGAGCCGAATCCGGTCTTGCCGGCCGCCTCAGCGCGATTGCATCGTCCGCATCGAAGATGACGGGCATTCAGGGGTCGGCCCAGTCGATCGCCAAGTTCACCAGCGACGTGCAGGATTCGATCACCTCGCTCAACCAGCTGGATCGCGACATAGCGGGGCTGCAGGCCGACGTGGAATCCGAAGTCGGCTACACCGTCGAACGCGCCAATGTCCTGCTCCGCCAGATCCACGATCTGAACGACGAAGTGGCCCGCCTCGATGGCCTTGGCCGCAGTTCGGCCGGCGCGGCCGATCGGCGGATGACGGCGCTCGAAGAATTGAGCGGCCTGATGAAGGTGTCGATCCGCGAACAGCCCGATGGCCGCGTGACCATCGACACCGCATCCGGCCAGGTGCTGCTCGATAAACGCCTCCGTCAGCTGGCCTATCCGGGCGGCAGCGGCGCATCGCAGCCCACCTACCCTGCCATCGATATCCGCTTTGCCAATGCCGACGGCAAGATGGGCGCATCCACCGGTGAAAAGATCGATTCCGCCGCCGTGGGTGGCAAGCTGGGCGGGTTGATCGATTTGCGCGATCGCGCCCTGCCCGAATTTTCCGAAAAGCTGGGCGTGCTGTTCAGCGGCATTGCGGAATCGCTCAACGCCGCGTCCAATTCGGGCACCACCTTTCCCCCGCCCGCTTCGCTCGAAGGCCGGGCCAGTGGATTGGTCGGCACCGACCGGCTGGGTTTCACCGGCACGGCAGTATTCGCCGTGGTCGGCGCCGATGGCACGCTGGTGGCCAAAACCAACGTGGATTTCTCCGCGCTGGGGGCTGGCGCCACGGTCGATGATGCGATCAACGCGATCAATGCCGGCCTTGGCGGGCAGGCCACCGCAACGATGGTCAACGGCAAGCTTTCGATCACCGCCACGGCGCCCGGCAACGGCATCGCCGTCGCGCAGGATCCGGCCAATCCCAGCGATCGCGCCGGCGTCGGCTTCTCGCAATATTTCGGCCTCAACGACATCATTCGCAGCGAAGATAGTTCGCTCGTCCCGTCCGGCCTGATCGCCAGCGATCCGCATGGCTTCGGTGTCGGTGAAACCGCCGAAATCGTCCTGCGCGACGCATCCGGCCGCGCGCTGACCAGCTACACGCTCACCGGATCGGTCGGGTCCAGCTACGGCGATCTCGTCACCGAACTGAACGGCAGCCCGCTGGGCGGCTTCGGCAGCTTCGCCCTCGATGATCGCGGGCGCATCCAGTTTCAGCCCAATGTCGCCACAACCGGCGCCACCATCTCGATCCCGTCGGATTCGACGAACCGTCTGGGCACTGGTCGCTCTTTCTCCTCGCTTTCCGGGTTGACCGGGCAGGCCAGCGGTTTGGGTGGCGCCGAAGTTCGGCCCGATATGCTCGCCAGCGCCTCCCGCGTGCCGCTTGCCCAGTTGCAGCTGAACGTCGCGGTCGGCGAAAAAGCGATCGGCGCGGGCGATACGCGGGGCGCGACGGCCTTTGTCGATAATCTCGCAAAAGCGGTCGATCTCGGCAAAGACGGGGTGATTACCGTCGAACGCTTCTCCAGCCTTCTGCTCGGCCGCGCGGGGGCGCAGGCAGCGCAGGCGCAAAGCGCGCTGGACGATGCATCGGCCCGCCGCGATGACGCCATCAACCGCCGCGACAGCTTTGCCGGTGTCAATGTCGACGAAGAACTGGCGCAAATGGTGGTGTTGCAGAACAGCTATTCCGCCGCCGCACGCGTCATGACCACCGCGAGCGAAATGTACGACACGCTTATCGCGATGCTGAAATAAGGAAGAGATATCATGACCCGGGTAGCCACGATTCCGTTGCAGCGAACCATGTCCGGCGCGATCCAGCGTTCCCAGCAGGGCCTGGCCACCAGCCAGATCCAGCTGAATACCGGCAAGAAAGCGAGCGACTATGCTGGTCTCGGCACCGATACGGTGCGGACGCTTTCGGCCCGCGCGATGCTCGCCCAGCAGGAATCGCACAAGGCCGTCGCCAGCCGCATCGGCACGACGATGGAACTGTACCGGGCCAATCTCGGTCAGATCGACGACAGCGTCAGCAAGCTGCGTGAACAGCTGCTCAACGCGGTCGGCACCGGCGACGGCCCCGGCCTGCAAAATGCGATCGAATCGGCGTTCAATGATTTCCGGTTCGCGATGAATGCGTCCGAAGGCGGTCTGCCGCTGTTCGGCGGTTCGCAGACGAACACCAATCCGCTGAAACCCAATTCGCTGGCTGATACGATCGGGCTTAATCCAGCCGATGCCTTCGCCAATGATCAGGTTCGCGGATCGGGCCGCGTCGGCGATGGCATCGACGTGGAATATGGCATCGTCGCAAGCGATGTCGGTCCCAACATGATCGTCGCTTTCCGCACGCTGGCCGAAGCTGGCCCGTTCGGCGACAAGCCAACCGCGGCCCAGATGGCAGCCCTGAAGCAGGCCGTCGGCGAATTTGATACCGCCCTCATCGACGTTCGCGCAGCCGACGGCGAAAATGGCCGCAAGCAGAACCAGGTCGAAACGCTCGGTATCCGTGCGGAAGACCGCGCACTGCTGCTCGAAGACGTGATCGGCAAGGTCGAAAATGCCGATATGGGCCAGGTTGCGATCGACATCGCCCAGCGCAAGTCGATCCTCGAAGCGTCCTATTCGGTATTTTCCCAGTTGTCGGGGCTTTCGCTGGCCAATTTCCTGCGCTGAACGCGCGCCACCGCCAGTCGTCCAGAAGGGGCGTTCCGCATTGCGGAACGCCCCTTTTTCGTGGCCATGTCATGGCAGCGATCAATAAAAACGGCCATGCCGGTCTGAACCAGCATGGCCGCTATCATCTTGCGAAGGTGGATCGTCCCGGCGGGCCGATATCAGGCGCCGATCGGCTTTCCGGTAATCGGCCCCGCTTCGATCAGTTCCGCCAGATCACCCGCCGGGCTGACATTGGGAAGCGCGGCCATCGCCCGCGCAACCACGGCCGGATCGATCGATCCAACCACCGCGGTCAGCATGTCGAACGCTGGCGCGGTGGGCAGGCCCGCAAAGGCCGGGCCATAGCGTGCGCGCAGCCCGGATAGCGACTCTTCATGCCCCAGCATCGCCAGCGCGATCGCGTGACGCAGGATAGCGGCCTGCTGCACGTCGCTCAGATTCCCCGCCGGCAGCGGAAGCGTCGCGGCGGTTTCGGTGGCCAGGCCGGCCCAGTCGCGCCGCTTCCATAGGATTTCGGCACGCAGCACCGCCGCGCCCGGAACATCCTGGAGAACCGCGAACGCCTCCTCGACCTTGCCGATCTGGCTGAGCGCCACGGCCTCTACCCGTTTGCGGGCATAGATCATGTCGTCGGGATAGCTGCCATTCACGGTCTTGCGCAGCGCATTCAGCGCGCGATCGGGCCGCCCTGCAAGGATGTGGAGCGAGGCGACCTTCGCCGAAAGCGGTCCCTGCGCCAGATCGCGCGCGCGGACGAACAACTGGTGCTCCAGCAAATCGGCGGCGCGGCTGTAAAGCCCGCCCGCCTGCAGTCTCTCGCCCAGCCTGGCGACCAGAAAATCGCCTTCGGCCCCGCTTGGCGCCAGATCCCGATACTCCCAGTAAAGACCAGCCGCCTGATCCACCGGCATCTTGCTTTGCGGGTCCAGCGCGGCGGCCAGCTTTGCCTGCAATCCCGCCACGAATTGCGGCCCCTGCCGGCCCGGATCGTAAAAGCGGAACAGGGTAGCGCCAGCGCCCAGCGCGCCTTGCAGGTCGTTGGTCTCGACGCTCAACCGATAGCTCAGCCGCAGCGCCCGTTCCTCGACATGATCGCCACGCCAGACATAACGCACCGCATCCAGCTGCTTCAGCGCCGCCCCGTTCGATAGCGTGCCGTTCGCCACCTCGGCTTCGATCGCGCTCAACCGCGCGTCTATCCGCTGGCCCATCGACCCGCTTTTTTCCACCCGCGCGAACCGCAAACGGGCTTCGGCCGCCTGCCCCAGCCCGAGATAGGCGCGGCCACGATAGAGGTTGGCCGCCGGATCCCGGTCCGGCAACAGCGCCAGCCAGCGCATCGCCATTTCCGGCTTTCCGCTTTCCACCGCTGCCCGCGCCACCGCTGTCAGAAATGGCACCCGCGATGCTCCCTTGCGAGCATTGAGCGCGGGGCGCGCGCAATCGACCTGGCTCAGCGCCTGATCCGCGAACCCGGTTTCGGCCAATGTTCGCGCCCGCCAAGCACAGGCCTCGGCATTATTGACAAGGCCGGGAGCCGACAATTCGGCAAAGCCATCCGCAGGACGCGCCATCAGCGCCAATGCAGCGCCGCGCGCCAATCGAAACGCGTCAACCATCAGCAAATCGGGATCGTCCTGGCGCATCACGTCCAGCACACCCAGCGCCTCCGATCCCCGGCCGCGTCCGATCAGGCTGCGCGCATAATCCCAACGCGCCTGCTGGCGGCTATAGCCGGATGCCCGGGCCAGCGCCTTCCATGCAATTTCATCGGCTATCACCGCCCAGGCAGACGGCATGGTCACGCCGGGCTGCTGGGCCAGTTCCGCCGCAAAGCCGGGCAGGCGTGCACGCGGCGGCGTAACGGGTGCCGGCGATCCCGGCGCCGATACGGCTTCGGGCGCGTTCGGCTGCGAATTGGCTGTCACGACAGGCGCAGATGGCGCGGATGCGATGGCGGCCGATGCCAGCAGGAATGGCAATTTCATACCGGGCGCGCCTCGAACAGGCCGAACGCTGCAATCAGCGCACCGCCAACGCCGCAGCCAACGATAAACAGCACAGCCAGCGCCAGCAGCGGAAAGCCGCTGGATGCCGTCGGCTGGCCACCGGCTTTGCCCACACCGGGCGCGGGCGACGCGGCGGCTGCGGGGTTCATATCCTCGCGGCGCCGGCGCGGTGTTGCGGTGGACCGATCCTGGGAAACGACTCTTACCCGGCCGGGTCGCTGATCGCGGCTCATCTGGTACTGCCTCGTATAATTTCATCCTATTATAGGATAAGATGCGCGAACCCGGCGGTTTCGCGACCGAACAATCCAGCCGGTCCACGGCCCAGAATGCGAAAAGGTCCATCATGCGCAGACAAATCGTGATCGTCGCAACCGCATTGTCGGGTCTGGCCGGTGGTAGCGTGGCCAGCGCCGCCGATCCTGCCGCGGTCGCCGTGAACGATCCGCATTTCGTGCCGCTGGAACGGATCACGGCGCCAATCTTCAGCACCAGCCGGATCGAAGGATCCGTCGACGTTACCCTCGTATTGCAGGCAGCGGATGCCGGCGCCGCCGCGACAATGACCAGGCACATGCCCGAATTGCGGGCGGCATCGCTGGCCGCGACGATGGAATTTGCCCGCCTCTACGCATCCGGGCTGACGGCCGTGAATGCCGAACAATTGAGCGCCGATCTGACCGCTGCACTGAAGCGCACCGATCCGGCCATTGCCCGCGTCCTGATTGTAAAGGTCGCGGCCCAGCCGGCCTGACGCACCCGCCATATCCCGTAAAAAATGGCCCGGCCCGCTTGATGCAGGCCGGGCCTTTTTTTTGCCGGTGAATGATCCGCCCAATGGCGGCCGAAAAGGCGGGCCTGCATGTCGCAGTTCCGCCCCCTTGTTCGTCAGCGCGTCGCTCGGTCCCCGGGACGGGCCGGCGCCGCCGGCTTTGCGGTGTCCTTTGGCTTCGGCGCAACCGCATCGGCCCGCGCCTCGGGCCGGGCTGGCCGCTTGCCGGCCAGCGCCATGCTCAGTTGCACCGCTGCATTGGGGCTCATGTTCGATACGATCAGCGCCGTCGAACGCTCACGCATCCGCTTGGCCACTTCGGTCTGCACCTCCATATCAAGCCGCTCGAAAATCACCGCTGCCTTGGCGGGCTTCATCGTCTGATAGATTCGCGCCAGATCGTCATAAGGCTCGTCAGGTTCAACGGCCTTTGCGCCATTGCCCCCCGCGCCCGGCCTGCCCGCTTCGGATTGCCGCGCCAGCAGATCGGCCTTCAGCCGTTCCTCGGTCGCGCGCGCCGCCTGCTCGCGCAACTCTAGTCCACGCTTCTGGTCCGCCAGCGCCTGATCGCGCTCGCGCACGCTCTGCTGGATGGATACGCCAAGCCGGGTCGCGGGCGCCGGTTCGGCCGCCGGCGCGGCTACCGCCACCGCATTGGCAACCGCCGACAGCGCCGCCGCACCCGCCGTCATCGCCAGCAGCGAAGGCCGTCCGGGCATTGCCCGCCATCTGGCCGCCATGGCCATAACCTGATCGATCCCGGGCAAGCGGGCGATGGATGCGGGCACCATCACTGCGCCTCCGCCATCGCGGGCATGGGTGTCGCTGCCGCCACTGTCGTGCGGCTGGCCGACGAACCACCGCGTTTGCGACGGCGGGCCTTGGCGACCGGCTTGTCCGCGGGCAGGCCCGGTTCGTTCGCGGCCACAACGGCATTGGTGCTGGCTGCCGCATCCATGATCCGTTCGGCAACCGCATTGCCGATACCCACCATCACCGACAGTTCGTCGCGCAGCGTCTCGCCCGATTGGATCGTGCGCACGCTGGCGGCGCCATCGGTCGCCAGGATATCCTTCAATTCGGCGAGCACCGTGCGCGCCTGCGCGGTCGCGCGATCAAGCTGCTTTACTGTTTCGCCAAGGTCGCCGGTCTGGATGGCCTTGAACGCCCGCATCATCCGCGCGCTCTGCACCAGCACCGCAACGCACAGCGCCATCAGCAGGATGTTCGTGAAGGTTGCGAAAGTCATTTGGGGAAACCCTTCGAAATGTCGGTCACCATCCGGATGGCGATATTGCTGCAACGCTGGCCGATATGCGCGTGGCCCAAAGGCACACCGCCGCAATGAACCTCCAGCGGATCATCCGGCCCGCGATTGAGCGCGATCGTCTGCCCGACCGCCATGTTCATCACATCGTGAACGCGCATATGCTTTTCGCCCAGAACGACATCAACCAGCACTTCGGTGTTGTGCAGTTCCGACGCCATGTGCGTTTCCCACATCCGATCGCGGCCCAGCTTTTCGCCCATGAACCGCTGGAGCAGCTTCTGGCGCACCGGTTCAAGCGTCGCATAAGGCAACAGGATGCTGAATTTGCCCCCCCGCCCTTCCATATCGACGCGGAAGGTGGCGACGGCAGCGATGTTGCTTGGCCCCGCGATCGCGGCAAAGCGCGGGCTCGTCTCAACCCGCTCCAGTTCGATCGCGATCGGCTCGATCACCTCGAACGCGCCGGCGAAATCATCAAGCGCAAGCTGCACCATTTTCGAAACGAGCATCGTTTCGATCGTGGTGAAGGCGCGGCCTTCGATGCGCAGCGCGCCCCCGCCCTTGCGGCCGCCCAGCAGGGCATCGACCACGGCATAGATCAGCCCGGAGTCGACCGAAACGACGCCGTAATTCTCCCACTCACGCACCTTGAACACGCCCAGCATCGCCGGCAGCGCGACATGGTTCATGAATTCGCCAAAGCGGGTGGAGGTGATCTCTTCTAGGCTGACGTCGATCGCGTCGGACGTCAGGTTGCGCATGCTGGTCGCAAAGGTGCGGACCATGCGTTCGCACACCACTTCCAGCATCGGCAGCCGTTCGTGGCTGATGACGTTGGATTCGATAACCGCCTTCAAGCCGCTTTTCTGTGTCGTCGGTGCATCGCCGTCGAAACCGAACAGCGCGTCGATCCCCGCCTGATCGAAGGTGACATCGTCCCCCATCGGCATGATCGGCGGATCGGGCAGCGCGAAATCTTCGAAATCGTCGCTCATTGCTGGATCAGGTCCTGAATCAGAACATCGCGCACGGTGCCCGCGCCCAGCACGCCGGTCGCTCGCGACATCATTTCCTCCTTCACGCGGAACACGGCCGCCGAACCGTTCAGGTCTTCGGGCCGCAATTCGCGCAGGAACGGCTGCAGCGCATCGAGGATGACGGGCAGTTTCTGCTTGATCTCCTCGGTCTTGCCGGGGTCGGCGGCAACGACGATGAAGCGCAGCTTCAGGAAGCGCGCCTGGCCGTCGCCACTGCGCAGGTTCACGATCATCGGCGGCACTTCGATATAGGCGGCGGACGATGCGTCGCTGGCAACGGCCTTGGCGTCATCTTCGTCCGCGCCGCCCATCAGCGCGTAACTCGCGCCCGCACCGCCCAGAACCAGCGCCGCAACGGCCGCGGCGATAATCATGCCACGCTTGCCGAAACGCCCCGGCTGGGCCGCCGGCGCCGGCGTGGTTTCACTGATTGCATTGGTCTGCACGCATTCACCCCCTTCAACCGCTTAACCCGTCCATCCGAAAAGGTTGGGACGCGTCCGGTTTCCCGATTTCTCACCTATTATAGGATGGGTGCTCGGCAAATTTTGCCTGGCGCACATTTATCGCCGAATTTTCCGAGGTGGTTTGATGGACGTGTCATCCTATGTGCTGCTGAGCCACGAACAGGCGCTGCGCCGGCGGCTCGATGTCACCGCGAACAACATGGCCAACAGCAGCACCGTGGGGTTCAAGCGCGAACAGCCGCTGTTTCATGAATATGTCGAAAAGACCCGTGAAGCACCGATCGAAGACGCCAAGAAAACCTCGTTCGTGCTCGATTATGGCGCGATCCACGATGTGACGCAGGGTGCGTTTCAGGCAACGGGCAATCCGCTCGACGTGATGATCGATGGTCCCGGCTATCTCAACGTCGAAACCGCCGATGGCGGCGTTGCCTATACCCGCGCGGGCTTCATCAAAATTCTGGAATCAGGCGATCTCGCCACATCAAGCGGCCACCGCATCCTGGGCGATAATGGCCGCCCGATCACCGTTCCGCCCGAACAGATGAATTCGATCACCATCGCCGCCGATGGCACCGTCATGGGCCGCGAAGGCCCGCTCGGACGGATCGGAATCACCAGTTTTGCCGACGAAAACATGGTGTCCCCGCGCGGCGACGGCATGATGGCCGGCACGGGTGGCCAGGCACTCGCCGCCGGCCAGACCAAGCTCAAAGTCGGCGGTGTCGAGGGATCGAACGTCCAGCCGATCGTGGAGACGACCGCCATGGTCGAAATCCTGCGCTCCTACCAATCCAGCATGCGCATGTCCGAAGCCCTGAACGACATGCGCAAAACGGCGATCGACAAGCTCGGCCGCGTCAACTGATCCATCCGGATCTTTCGTTTTTCCTGATCCCAATATTCTTGTGAAAGGCATGAAATGCGTTCTCTTTCCATCGCCGGCACCGGCATGCTCGCACAACAGACCAATGTCGACGTCATCTCCAACAACATCGCCAACATGAACACCACCGGGTTCAAGCGGCAGCGCGCCGAATTTCAGGATCTGCTCTACCAGCAGGTGTCGCGCCCCGGCGCCTCGTCCAGCGCCGATGGCACGCGCGTGCCGTCGGGCATCCAGATCGGCGCCGGCGTGCGCACCGGCGGCGTCTATCGTATCGCCGAACAGGGTCCGATGACCAACACCGGCAACCGCTACGACATGGCGATCGATGGTCCCGGCTATTTTCAGGTCGCAATGCCCTCGGGCGAAATCGGCTATACCCGCGCCGGTTCGTTCCAATTGTCCGATCAGGGCGAACTGGTGACGACCGACGGCTATCGCGTCCAGCCGGATATCACCATCCCGCAGGGCGCGCTCGACGTGGTCGTCTCCAAGACCGGCGAAGTGCAGGTCAAGCTCGCCGGCCAGCCGGAATTGCAGACGGTCGGGCAGCTCGAACTATCCACCTTCGTCAACGAAGCCGGGCTGGAAGCGATCGGATCGAGCTTGTTCCTGGAAACATCGGCATCGGGCCAGCCCACCGTCTCGCTGCCCGGCCAGCCCGGTTTCGGCACGCTGACGCAAGGCTTTCTGGAGGCATCGAACGTCAATTCCGTTGCCGAAATCACCGCCCTGATCACCGCCCAGCGCGCCTATGAAATGAACAGCCGCGTGGTGAAGACCGCCGACGAAATGCTCGCCACCAGCAGCCAGCTGCGGTGATCGCAATGCGCCTCCTTATATCCGCGTTCCTGCTTGCAGGCGGGGGCACCGCGGCGATCGCGCAATCGGCGCCGCCGACGATCGATGCACCGGTGCTCGTCCGCACGATCGAAAAAGGCGATCGGGTGTCGGCCGCGGATTTCGAGGCGGCGCCCGTCAGCGCAACCGCGGCACGCAGCGCCATATCGCCACGCGATGCGGCGGGGATGGAAGCGACGCGGCGGTTGCTGGCCGGCCAGCCGGTGCGGGGAACGGACCTCGCCCGGCCGCAGGCCATCCGCCGCGGCGAAGCCGTCACCATCGCGCTCGTATCGGGCGCGCTGTCGATCACGACCGCCGGGCGGGCGCTGTCGGGCGGCGGCGTCGGCGAACCCATCCGTGTCGTCAGCCTCAGCACCAATCGCACGCTGGATGGCGTGGTCGAGCAAGCCGGCCGTGTCCGCGTCGCCGGCCAATAGGAGAGTATCGATGAAGCGCGTCATATCATCCCTGCTGCTCGTCACCATGTTGTCGGGTTGCGGCGTCCCCGGCCGGCTCGCCAATGTCGGCCGCGCGCCAAAGGTTACGCCGATGGAGGATCCGGTGGCTCCGATCATCGAACCCTCCCTCGGCAATCAGGCCGCCGCGCACCGCGCCGGACGGACACCGCCCCCGCCGCAGCCGCCGGCGACCAGCGCGTCGCTGTTCCGCACTGGTGCTGGCGCCTTCTTCCGCGATCAGCGCGCGTCGCGCGTGGGGGATATCGTGACGATCCGGATCAACATCGCCGACAAGGCGGTGGTCGACAATTCCACCTCGCGCACCCGCGCCGGCGCGGAAAGCGGCGGCATATCGGCCCTGCTCGGGCTGGAAAGCCAGATCGGCAAGATCCTGCCCGGCAATCCCGATCCATCGACGCTGGTCGACACCAGTTCGAACTCGAAGGCCGTCGGCGCGGGCAACACACAGCGCAGCGAACAGATCAACATGACGGTCGCGGCGCTGGTGACGGATGTCCTGCCCAACGGCAATCTGATGATCCGCGGCCGCCAGGAAGTGCGCGTCAATTTCGAACTGCGCGAACTGATCGTCGCCGGCGTTATTCGCCCCGAAGATATCGCCCGCGACAACAGCATCCGGCACAGCCAGATCGCCGAAGCGCGGATCATCTACGGTGGTCGCGGTCAGTTGACCGACGCGCAGCAGGCGCGCTGGGGCCAGCAGATCTATGACGCGCTGTTCCCGTTCTGACGGATGGCGTCGTCAACATTTTGTTAGCCATAAATAAAGTCGGTGAATTGCTACTGCCTCCCATAATTTCTTCCCAGAATGAAAGGCGACCCGATGCAAGCGGGATCGTCGGGGGCCAGCGCACTGGCCCAGGTCGAAGAATTCGGCTTTTCATCCAAGAAGGAATGAAACAATGGCATTTTCGGTAAACACCAATGTCGGCGCGATGGCCGCTCTCCAGAGCCTCAACGCGACCAACCGTGGCATGGCGACCACGCAGAGCCGCATCAACACCGGCCTGAACGTCGCCTCCACCAAGGATGACTCGGCCAAATATGTCATCGCGCAGACCCTGCGTGGCGACCTTGGCAAGCTGAGCGCGGTCACCTCCTCGCTCACCAATGCGAAAAGCGTGACGGATACGGCGGTTGCCGGTGCCGAGCAGATCTCCGACATCCTCAACCAGATGAAGTCGAAGGCGCTCGAAGCGTCGGACAACGGCCTCGACGTCGAAAGCCGCACGGCGATCTCGAAGGATCTGGTGGCGCTGAAAAAGCAGGTCAACACGATCATCGACGGTTCGGACTTCAACGGCACCAACCTGCTGAAGGGCCCGTTGGCCACCGGCAACAAGGTCAGCGCGCTGCAGTCGATCGCATCGGGCGCGGCCACGCTCGACGTCGCCAATCAGGACTTCACGGCGCTTTCGGACGCGGCTCTCGGCGTCGCCGCTACGGACACGACGATCACGGATCTCAACAAGACCACCGTCACCGCCGGCGTCAACGACGGTGCGGCAGCAGCCAAGGCCCTGGCCGGAACGCTGGACGTCATGTTCACCGCGGTGAAGACCAGCCTGAGCGCATTGGGTTCGGCTTCGCGCCAGATCGACGGCCAGCTCAGCTTCAACAGCAAGCTGACCGACGTTGTGACCGCCGGCATCGGCAACCTGGTCGACGCCGATCTCGCCAAGGAATCGGCAAAGCTTCAGGCCCTTCAGGTCCAGCAGCAGCTGGGCGTGCAGGCTCTGGGCATCGCCAACCAGGCGCCGCAGACGATCCTGTCGCTCTTCCGCTAAGGAAAGGCGCGGGGCTTCATCCCTCCCCTCACCCCCCTCGGGGATGGAGCAGATCGCACGGAAAGGCCGGGATGGTTCACCATCCCGGCCTTTTTGCGCACGCAGCGCGCCACCATGATCAACATTTTGTTAGTCATAAATAAAGTCGGTGAATTGCTACTGCCTCCCATAATTTCTTCCCAGAATGAAAGGCGGCCCGATGCAAGCGGGATCGTCGGGGGCCAGCGCACTGGCCCAGGTCGAAGAATTCGGCTTTTCATCCAAGAAGGAATGAAACAATGGCATTTTCGGTAAACACCAATGTCGGCGCGATGGCCGCTCTCCAGAGCCTCAACGCGACCAACCGTGGCATGGCGACCACGCAGAGCCGCATCAACACCGGCCTGAACGTCGCCTCCACCAAGGATGACTCGGCCAAATATGTCATCGCGCAGACCCTGCGTGGCGACCTTGGCAAGCTGAGCGCGGTCACCTCCTCGCTCACCAATGCGAAAAGCGTGACGGATACGGCGGTTGCCGGTGCCGAACAGGTCTCCGACATCCTCAACCAGATGAAGTCGAAGGCGCTCGAAGCATCGGACACGGGTCTCGATACGGAAAGCCGCACGGCGATCTCGAAGGATCTGGTGGCGCTGAAGAACCAGATCAACACGATCATCGACGGTTCGGACTTCAACGGCACCAACCTGCTGAAGGGCCCTGCAGCCACCGGCGGCAAGGTCAGCGCACTGCAGTCGATCGCCACGGGTGCAACCACCCTGGACGTCGCCAACCAGGATCTTACGCTGGCCTCCACGACCGCACTGCAGGCGAGCGGCACCAACACGGATATCGATGCGCTCAACGTTGCCGCCACGGGTGCCGCAGCAGCAGCGACGCTGGCCGGCAAGCTGGACACCATGTTCGCAACCGTGAAGACCAGCCTCAGCACGCTGGGTTCGGCTTCGCGTCAGATCGATGGCCAGCTCAGCTTCAACAGCAAGCTGACCGACGTTGTGACCGCCGGCATCGGCAACCTGGTCGACGCCGATCTCGCCAAGGAATCGGCAAAGCTTCAGGCGCTTCAGGTCCAGCAGCAGCTGGGCGTGCAGGCTCTGGGCATCGCCAACCAGGCGCCGCAGACGATCCTGTCGCTCTTCCGCTAAGGAAAGGCGCGGGGCTTCATCCCTCCCCTCACCCCCCTCGGGGATGGAGCAGATCGCACGGAAAGGCCGGGATGGTTCGCCATCCCGGCCTTTTTGCGCACGCAGCGCGCCACCATGGCCAACATTTTGTTAGCCATAAATAAAGTCGGTGAATTGCTACTGCCTCCCATAATTTCTTCCCAGAATGAAAGGCGGCCCGATGCAAGCGGGATCGTCGGGGGCCAGCGCACTGGCCTAGGTCGAAGAATTCGGCTTTTCATCCAAGAAGGAATGAAACAATGGCATTTTCGGTAAACACCAATGTCGGCGCGATGGCCGCTCTCCAGAGCCTCAACGCGACCAACCGTGGCATGGCGACCACGCAGAGCCGCATCAACACCGGCCTGAACGTCGCCTCCACCAAGGATGACTCGGCCAAATATGTCATCGCGCAGACCCTGCGTGGCGACCTTGGCAAGCTGAGCGCGGTCACCTCCTCGCTCACCAATGCGAAAAGCGTGACGGATACGGCGGTTGCCGGTGCCGAGCAGGTCTCCGACATCCTCAACCAGATGAAATCGAAGGCGCTCGAAGCGTCGGACAAGGGCCTCGACAAGGAAAGCCGCACGGCGATCTCGAAGGATCTGGTTGCCCTGAAGAACCAGATCAACACGATCATCGACGGTTCGGACTTCAACGGCACCAACCTGCTGAAGGGTCCTGCAGCCACCGGCGGCAAGGTCAGCGCACTGCAGTCGATCGCCACGGGTGCAACCACCCTGGACGTCGCCAACCAGGACCTTACGGCGGCCTCCACCACTGCCCTTGAAGTGGGCGGCACCAACGTCGAAATCGACAAGCTGGCCTTGACCGATGACGGCACCGCCAACACCGGTTCCGGCGCGGCCTCAGCCCTCGCGACCAAGCTGGACGCGATGTTCGCAACCGTGAAGACCAGCCTCAGCACGCTGGGTTCGGCTTCGCGCCAGATCGACGGCCAGCTCAGCTTCAACAGCAAGCTGACCGACGTTGTGACCGCCGGCATCGGCAACCTGGTCGACGCCGATCTCGCCAAGGAATCGGCAAAGCTTCAGGCGCTTCAGGTCCAGCAGCAGCTGGGCGTGCAGGCTCTGGGCATCGCCAACCAGGCGCCGCAGACGATCCTGTCGCTGTTCCGCTAAGGAATGATGGCGGCTTCATCCCTCCCCTCACCCCCCTCGGGGATGGAGCAGATCGCACGGAAAGGCCGGGATGGTTCGCCATCCCGGCCTTTTGGCATCTGCGTCAGCAGCCCGCATTTCGGGCAATCAATATCGTGATGAACAATAATAACGATATATATCAATATTTTATGACAATAAGGGAAAACCCTTAGTTGGTAAGCATTCATTAATAAACCACAGGTCTGCCCATGTATGCGGCGTCAACGGCTGCATCGGCGTCTGCCTGGGGAGGACGAGACCAGAAAATCACGTTGTTTTGTAATGAGGTTTTTTGATGGACGTTTGCGTAGGTTCCAAGGCTCCGGGCGCAATCGCCGAGACCAGAAACTCTCCCGGGCAATATCGCGTGACGCTGGATATCTCGGTTGAGGACGTAACCGCATTGTGGACCGCCGCGGCTGAAATTTGCCGGCGCGATGGCGGCCTGACGCCCGATGAGGTCGACGAAACCATCGGTCCGCGCGAAGATCCTTCCATTCCCGATTGCCTGACGATGATCGCGCTGCCTGCTCGTCTCGCCGGATCCCGGATCGTCGATTTCACGCTCGATGAACTGGATGCCCCGCGATCGATATCCGGCGCCAGCGCTCTCAGTCACGAAACAGCCCATTCGCCCTGTTGCCCTGTGCGGGCCGCCTCGCTCCGCCAGGCCGTGGTGACCAACTGAGGCCCCTTCCTCCCGCCAGGACATGAAAAAGGCCCCGTGTCGATCGCATCGACACGGGGCCTTTCCTGATCAGCGCTATCGTCGATCAGGCCGGGGCTGAAATGGCCACCAGCCCGCTCACCGGCATCCGAATGCCGTTGACGCCCAGCATGACGTTCGTTCCGTCGGTCACGACATCCTTGACGGTGGCGACCGAATTGATCGTGACCGGCATCACCGTGCCATTCGCATCCAGCGCCTTGACCGACAGGACATAAGCGCCATCCTTGGCGCGCGTGCCATCGGCCAGCATGCCATCCCAGGAATAGCGGCCCTGCGCTTCCGGATCGATCGTAACTTCGCTGACGACCTTGCCGGCCGCATCCTTGACGGTCGCCACGATGGAATTGGGCTTCCCATCGGCAAAGTATGTCCAGGTCGCCGGCGCCGTGCCCAGCCCCGCGACGGGGGAATCGAACCGCGCTTCGCGGCCGATAAAATTGGATGCCTGCGCCATATCCTGCGACGCCAGCCGGGCGACGACTTCCTTGAGCGTGCTGGTCTGCTGGATCGACTGTTCGACCTGCGAATATTGCACCAGCTGCTGGGTATATTCGGACGTGTCCATCGGATCGAGCGGATCCTGATTCTGCATCTGCGCGGTCAGCAGCTTCAGGAACATATTGAAATCGGCGGCGATCGTCGCCGGTGGGTTGGCACTGCCGCGTTGCGTTTGCGCTGTTGCGGCATCGGTGCCCGAAACGGTCGTCATATCAGTTGATCCTTATGCCATCATGTCGACACGGCCGCTGGTGCGAAGCGGCCGGTAAGCGGGTTGATCGTCGCCGGCATCGCCGCCGCCCTGTGCCAGGCCGCCCTGCCCGCCCCGTCCATCGGAGCCTTGCTGGCCGCGTTGCCAGGACGTGCCGGCATCGGGATTGCGGCTGTCGAACCGGAAGGACTGCGGATCGGCGCGCACACCGGCATCCGCCAGCGCGCGGGTGAGGTCGCCTGCCTCGCGCCGCAACATTTCGAGGGCCGCAGGGCTGTCCGCTGCGACCACGGCCCGCAGGCTGCCGTCGCGATCGAAATTGAGGCGAACGTCGATCCGTCCCATTTCGGCCGGATCGAGCCGGATGCGTACTTCTTCGCGCCCGGCCGCAACCGTCCGCGCAATTTCGACCCCCATGTCGCGCCCGATCTGGCCGGGTTGCGCGGCCACGACCGGCTGGTGCGGCGTCGGCTGGTGCGCGGTCGCGCCATAAGGCTGGGACGCCGGCCGCGCTGCCACGTTGGGCAACGCCTGACTGAACAAGGATGACGGCAAGCTATCGGGGCCATCGGACGCGACAGCATTGCTAGCGACGTCGCGGGCGGGCGCGCCATCGCCGGCGCCGCCCGTGGGTGCAGGGGCCGCGCGATCATGGATGGCCACCACCTCGTTCAACAGGTTCGGCGTCGGGGCATCGGCGGTGGCCGACGGATCGGCCGCAGGCGGGGCCGCCACGGCCAGCGCGGCATGCGCAGCCGGAGCCGGAGCCGGAACAGGCGGACGCGCGGCATCGGCAAGGACAGGCACCGGAAGGGCAACGCTGGCGGCATCCGGCGATGTCGCCTGATCCGGTTCGCTCGTCCCTTCGCCATCGACAGAAACCGGTAGTTTCGGCCTGACCGCCTCTGCGACGACGATCGCGTCTCCAGCCGGCGCGGCATTGGGCACCGCCGGAATAACGGCCGCATCGGGCGCCGCCGTATCGGTCGCCGCCGCATCGGGCGATGCGGGCATTGCCAGCTTGGTGGCCACAGCCGCAAGATCCACCGGATGCTTCGTCGCCGGATGATCGACAGCATCCTTGGCAGCATCAGCGCCGATGGCAGGCTGTTCCGGTGTTTCGACGACCAATAAGCCGGCCTCCGCCGGAAGTGCCACCGCAAGTTCATCAACCGGCGTCGCGGATACAAGCTGATCACCGGAAATCGCGGGCATCGGCGCCGACATTGGCGTCGAGGCCGGCATTGGCGTCGGCGTCGGCAACGGCGTCTTCCCGCCGGCATCGGCCGACACGGCAGAGGCCGCACCGATCAAGCCGCCAAAGCCAGCCGCCCCGGCACCAGACGCAGAACCCGAAGCCGTACCCGGCAAACGGGTGGAGGCGGCGACCGAGGCAATCATCGCAATGTTCATTCGACAGCTTTCCTGCAACGCAAATCACGCGCTTTGTTTTTATTATAGAACGGGAATTTGCGATCCGGCCCGATCAGCCGATTGTGCCAAGCGTGCGGATGCGCGCGCGGGCGTGAATCTCATTCTGCGAGATCACCACTGTCGCCGGCCGCACCCGTTCGATGATCGAGCGCACGAACGGCCGGATCGCCGGGCTGGTCAGCAGGCAGGGGATTTCCCCTTCCGACGCCAGCTTGTCATACGCTTCGCGCACGGCGGCGATGAACGCCTGCAGGCTGGACGGCGCCATGGCGAGGTGGCGATCATCGCCCTGCCCGATGATGCTTTCGGCGAACTCGGCATCCCAGCGCGGCGCCAGCGTGATGATCGGGATCGTGCCGTCGCGCGTCTGCTGCGCGGAAATCTGCCGCGCCAGACGGCTGCGGGCATGTTCCGTCATCTGCGTGATATTCTGGGTGAAGGCGGTTGCCTCTGCGATCCCTTCCAGGATCGTCGGAATGTCGCGGATCGAAACCCCTTCGGACAGCAGATTCTGCAGGATGCGCTGCACCCCCGAAATCGAAATTTTCGACGGCACGATATCGGCAACCAGCTTTTCCGATTCCTTATGGACTTCGGTCAGCAGTTTCTGCGCTTCGGTGTACGACAGCAGGTCGGCGACATTATCCTTCACGATTTCCGTCAGATGCGTGGTGATCACCGTGCCGCTGTCGACCACCGTCAGGCCACGGAAACCGGCCTCGTCGCGCAGATCGCGGTCGATCCACAGCGCCGGCAGGTTGAACACCGGTTCGCGCGTTTCTTCGCCCGGCACGCCCAGCCCGCCGCCACCGCCCGGATTGATCACCAGCAGTTTATCGAGCCGGATTTCCCCGCGCGCGGCTTCGGTTTCCTTGACGTAGACGACATATTCATTGGGCTGGAGCGCCATATTGTCGAGGATGCGGACGGCCGGCAGCACGAAGCCATAATCGATCGCCATCTGCCGCCGCAGCGCGCGCACCTGATCGTCCAGGCGCGGTTCGGCCTGGCTGTCGTTGATCAGCGGCAGCAGCGCATAGCCCAGTTCGATCCGCACCGCGTCGATCGCCAGCGTGCGTGAAATCGGCTCGTCCACCTGTTCGGTCTGCTGTTGCGCGATCGCTTCGGCCATGCGCGCCTGCGCCGCCTCGGCATCGGCCTTCTCCGACATTTTCCACGCCAGCCAGCCGCAACCGCCACCCAGCACGACGAAAGGCAGGAACGGCATGCCCGGTATCAGGCCCAGCACGATCATCAACACCGCCACCATGCCGAACGCCTTGGGATAACGGCCCAGCTGATCGCCCAGCGCCGCGCCCGTCTTGCCGGCAATCCCGCCCTTGGAAACGAGCAGGCCCGCCGCGGTCGACACGATCAGCGCCGGAATCTGGCTGACCAGACCGTCGCCCACCGTCAGGATCGTATAGCTGTGGAACGCTTCGCCAAACGGCACGCCGTGGATCGCGATGCCAATGATCAGACCAACGATGATGTTGATCGCGGTGATCAGCAGGGCCGCCACCGCATCGCCCTTCACGAATTTCGATGCACCGTCCATCGCGCCATAGAAGCCGCTTTCGGCTTCGATCTCGGCGCGGCGTTCGCGCGCCTGCGCTTCGGTGATCATGCCCGCGGACAGATCGGCGTCGATCGCCATCTGCTTGCCGGGCATCGCATCAAGGCTGAACCGCGCGCCGACTTCGGCGATGCGGCCAGCACCCTTGGTGATGACGACGAAGTTGATGACGATCAGGATGATGAAGATGGTCAGGCCGATGACGGTTTCCCCGCCCATCAGGAACTCACCGAACGCCGCGATCACCCCGCCCGCCGCCTGCGGCCCTTCATGGCCATGGCCCAGGATCAGCCGGGTCGAAGCCAGGTTCAGGCCCAGCCGCAGCATCGTCACGATCAGCAGGATCGTCGGAAAACTCGATAGCTGCAGCGGCTTGTCGATGAACAAGGCCGTCATCAGGATCAGCACCGAAGCGGTGATCGAAAGCGACAGGCCGAAGTCGAGCAGCCAGCCCGGCATCGGCAGGATCAGCATCGCGATGATCGCAAGGACACCAATGGCAAGCGCGAGATCGCGGCCCGGGCCAAGCCGTTTCAGGAACTGGTCGATCTGGATGGGCATGAAATGCTCCGCATACGGGGCGTGCGTCGGGATTGATTTCGGACGCATGAGGCGGCCCGAAACCCTGAACGAAACTTAGGGGAGAGCGCGGCCGATCCCAGGCCGCGCCCCGTCTTACAGCGCGGGCAGCACCGGAATGCCGTCCTCGATGAACGTCCGCAGCTTGTTGCGCATGGTGCGGACCGAAATGCCCAGGATGTTGGACGCGGACGTCCGGTTGCCCCGGCAATGCACCAATGTCTGCAAGATCAGTTCCCGCTCGACATCGGCCACCGTCCGGCCGACCAGCCCGTCAATCATACGGGGTGGCAACAGGCGATGTTCACCGCGCAGCCGGGCCAGCACCTCCGGCACATCGACCGGCACGTCGACCATCACCAGGTCGCTCCGCAGGCTCCACAACCGTTCCAGCGCATCGCCGCGCGCGTCGCAGACGGCAAGTGCCGCCTCTGAACTGCGGGCCATTTCCGCCGCGACACCCAATGTGCTGTCCGGCGGTCCGACGAGCAGCAGGTGCCCGGATTCCTTCACAGCGAACGTCATTACCGGTCCTGCCGGATGATTTCGGTGAGCGTGACGCCCAAAGCGCTGTCGATCAGCACCACTTCCCCGCGCGCGATCAGGCGGTTGTTGACGAAGATATCGACCGGTTCACCGACACGGCGATCCAGTTCGACGACTGCCCCCGGCTTCAACCGCAGCAAGGTGCCGATATCCATGCGCGATCGGCCGAGCACCGCCTGCACCTTGACCGGCACGTCGAACACGGCGTGCAGATCGTCGGGCGTCGGCGGGGTCGACGGGCGATCGAACGACCAGTCTTCGGATGCACTGCCCGACGTCGATGTTTCGGTTTCGTCATTGCCAAAGTGGGTGGGCGCGAGCTGGCGCGTTTCAGCATCCTGGGTCATCAGATCCTCTTTCATGCGTTCATCCACTGACGGATCACCGAGGCGGACTCGGCCGGGTTGGAGGCGATTGCGTCGCCGATGCGCTTGAGCGCGGACAATTTGATGCGACCATCGACCTGGGCGAGCGCGATTTCCTGATCGAGCAGCGGAACGTCACTTTCCGCCTCACGCAGCGCTTCCAGCTGGCGCATCGCGTCTTCGTCGCCGTCCGCCGCGCGGCTGGCGAGGTCGAGCATTTCGGGACTATCCGGCGCCGGCAGTGCGCGGCGGTCTTCGAACACCTGTTCAACGATCGGGGGTTTCGGCCGCAGCATGCGCACCGCGATCAGCACGACACCGGCGATTACCAGCAGTTTGAGCAGGCTGAACAGATTGTCCATCGTCAGCCCGAACGGCAGTGCGCCATCGGCCGCACCCGGATCTTCCGGCGTGGCAAAGGGCATGCTTTCCACCACCACGCTGTCCCCGCGTTCCGCGTCAAAGCCGACGGCGTTTTCCACAAGGCGGGTCAGGCGCTGAATCTGCGGCTGGGGCAGGCCCTTGGGGCCACCGTCAACCATCACCGCCACGGTCAACCGGTTGATCTTGCCCGGCGTGCGGACGCTTACGGTTTGCGTACGGCTGTTCTGGAAGGTGATGTCTTCCGACGATTCATTGCGTGCGGATCGGCGGCTTTCCTGGCCGCTGCCGGTGATCGGGCCATCCGCTTCGGGCAATTGGGTGCCCACGGTCACGCCCTGCGCGCCGGCATCGCCTTCGGCATTCTGGTCGTTGGATTCCACCGTCACCTGATGCGCGATGACCTGCTTGTCGGGGTCGAAGGTTTCGGCTTCCTCGCGCAGTTGGTCGCGATCCAGCACGGCCGACACCTCGGCGCGGACCTTGCCGGCACCGACGATCGGCTCGACCATCGCTTCGATCTGCGAACGCAGCCTGGCTTCCACCGCCGTCTGGCGCTCTTCCATCTCCGACGATCCGGCACCGCCGCCTTCGCCCGCACGGGCCAGCAGGGCGCCCGACTGGTCAACGATCGACACGCTTTCCGGGGACAGTTCCGGCACCGACGACGCAACAAGATAGCGGATCGCCTGCACCGTTTCGCCGGTCAGCCGGCCGTTGGTTTTCACCGTCACCGCCGCCGTCGCCTTGCGCGGTTCGGCGGCGAACATCGCACGTTCGGGCATCACGATATGAACCCGCGCCCGCGCCACCCGTTCAAGGCTTTCGATCGAACGCGCCAGTTCGCCTTCTACGGCGCGCGTCTCGTTCATCTTGGCGCGGGACGACGAAACCCCGAACGGCTCCTCCGCATCCAGCACGTCATAGCCGATCTTGCCGCCCAGCCGTTCGGACGCCATCGCCATCCGCAATTCGGCAAGCCTGGCCGCCGGCGCCATGACCGATGTGCCATCGGGCGAAATCTGGAACGGCACGCCCTGCGCATTCAGTTTTTCAGTGATTGCCTGCGCGGCGGCCGGATCGAGATCCGTATAGAGAAAGCCCATCTCCGCCGATGGGCTGCGCAGGGCGAGCGCGCCGATGCCGATGAGCAGGACGAGTGCCACGCCCCCCATCATCATCAGACGGCGCGGCCCGAGCTGCGCGATCAAATTTCGCAATCCGTTCAAGGCAGGCCTCGTGTTTCAAACCACAAAGGCCCCTGCCCTTGCATATCCATTATAGGAGGATATCGACTAGGCAACTCTTGCCGGGGCGCATTCTTTTACGCTTCGCGACGATCTCCCAGAAGCGGGCCGAGTTCGGCCATCACGGCGGCGCGGCGGCCGGCCGCATCCACCGCCAGCCCACCTTCATCCCAGTGGATCAGCGCGTCGCCCGGCGTCATGACATCATCTTCGACCACGGTGATCGAAAGCTTGCGCCGTTCCTTGCTGACGCGGGCCGCGATCAGGCGTTCCATGTCCGTGGCAAGCGATGGATGGACCTTGACCCGCAACTGCGTGCCCCGGCCCACTTGCTGCAAAACGCGGCCCAGCGCCTCGTCCACCGATCGCGCCGGCGCCTGCTCGATGGCGTGCCCGGCCAGGATTTCGGCTGCGGAGAACGCCACGTCGGCGGCGTCCTTCATCATCGCATCCGCCGTTTCGGCCAACCGCGCATCGATCTCGTCGATCGCGGCGTGCAGCGCATCGGTCGCCGCCAGCATTGCGGTGTCGCGTTCGCCACGCGCCTGATCCAGGCCCGCCGCAAAGCCGTCCTCGCGCGCCAGGGACAATGCGGCGATATGCTCCAGCACCATCCTGTCGTTTTCGGCCTGCAACGCGGCGATCTGCTTGGTGAGTTCGATGGTGTTCGCGGGTGCCGGCTCGCTGGATGCGAAGCGGAAGACGCGATCGAACCCGAATGGCTTTACGTGGATGGCTGCCTCCATCATCGACCTTTCAACGCCATGTTCCTGTGCGCGATCAATAGATCATCGCATCGTCGCTCTTGGGATCGACGAGCATGATTTCGCCCCGATCACCCAGCGACTTGGCCAGACGCACCAGCGCGGTCTGCGCTTCCTCGCATTCGCGCGCCCGCACCGGCCCCATCGCCGCCATGTCGTCGCGCATCAGCTTGGCGGCGCGTTCGGTCATGCCACCAAAGAACATCTGCTTCATGTCTTCGGGCGCGCCCTTCAGCGCCAGCGCCAGTTCGCGCTTGTTGCTGTTGCGCACGATCGTCTGGATCGCGGCCGGCAGCAGGTTGGCGAGATCTTCGAACGTGAACATCAGCGCGCGGATGCGTTCGGCGGATTCCGGCGCCTTGTCGTCGAGCGCGGTCAGCATCGCTTCTTCGGTTGCGCGGTCGAGCGCGTTGAACACTTCGGCCATGGTTTCATGCGGGTCGCGGCGCTGGGCGCGCGACAAATTGGTCATGAACTCGCTTTTCAGCGTCTGTTCGACCTGGAGGATCACGTCCTTCTGCACCGTATCCATGCGCAGCATGCGCATCACCACGTCGGTCGCCAGTTCTTCCGGCAATTCGGCCAGCACGCGCGCGGCATGATCGGAACGCAGCTTGTGGAGGATCACCGCCACGGTCTGCGGATATTCGTTCTTGAGATAGCCGGCGAGCACGGTTTCGCTGACGTTGGACAGCTTGTCCCACATCGTCCGGCCCGAAGGACCACGGATATCCTCCATGATCTCCTTCACGCGCTCGGGCGGCAAAATGCCGTCCAGCAGCCGCTCGGTCGTTTCGAACGAACCGTGGAGCGACGCCATGCTCGATACTTCGCCCGAAAACTGGATCAGCAGATGTTCGACAACCGCGGACGGCACCCGGCCGAGTTGCGCGATGCAGGCCGACAACTCCTTGATCTCGTCGGTCGTCAGCTGTTCCCATATCGGCGCGCCATGATCGCGGCCAAGCGCCAGCATCAGCGCGGCCGCGCGTTGCACGCCCGAATATTTCTTCAGCTCTGGTGGTTCGCCAACCGGCACCATCACCCCCATGCAATGCTCCCAAATTTTTGGTGCGTTTCCCGCCGAAACGGCCCCATTCCCTCTATCTTATAGGAGAACAGCGGAAAGACCGGCTGGCGGAGGTGGTTATGGCGATAAATTTATCCAACGGGCTGATCGGCCTCAGCATGTTGTCCGGCAATAGCAGCATCTTCAGCGGCGTGATGGGCAATGGCGCTGAATCGGGCGCGGTCCGGGTCGCCAAGCTCGCCTTCACCACGCCGAAAACCACCCCGCCATGGGAAGAAGCCGCGTCCAAGACACCGGCTTCCGCACAACTTTCCGCCATCAAGCGCATGGCAACGATCATCGACACGAAAACCAGCGCCGCAATCAGCAAGCTTCCCGATGTCGAAACCTCGTTCATCACCTACAAGGCGCTCGACCGGCTGAAGCTGCTTGCGGAAACCGCCGCCAAGAGCACGACTTCGTCCGCCGAACGCAAAACGCTCCAGCAGGCTTTCGCCAAGGGCATGGCCGATTTGCAGACGTTTCTGGGCCAGGCGCCCAGCGACAAGGTCGAATTGTCGTTCGGCATACCCACGCGTCGCGCCGAAAGCGTCGGCGTGGCCAGCGGCATTGCCCCCAGCAAGACGGCCGGCACCGGCATTCTCGTCGCCCGCGATGCGCCGATTCCAGGGCTGACGGGCAGCGAAGTGCTGAAGATCGATCTGGGCCGGGCCAATATCGCCGATAGCGTCACGGTCGATCTGTCGCAGACGCCGCAGCCGCCGACGCTCGATTCCGTCGCCGCCGCGATCAACGCCGCGATCCAGTCGGTGCCGATGCGCGACACCAACGGCGATCCCGTGCTCGACGCGAACGGCGATCCGATACCGCGCTGGCAATCGCGCTTCGCGGTCGAAAAAACCGATGGCAAATGGGGCCTCGCGCTCAACGCGGTCGGTTCGGAAAAGCTTTCGCTCGATCAGGTCGGCGCAAAGGATGCGCTGATGGTCGTCAGCGGCCAGACCGCGCTGGACGCCCCGTCATCCGCACAAATTTATCGGTTCGATGATCCCGCCGCCGCGTTCGATCGCAAGACGCTGGGCACGATCAACGCGGTCGATCGCACCGCCACCGAACAGGCGAGGCTCGCCGCAGAAGGAAAAACGCTCAAGAAGGGTGAAACGGCGCCCGATCCCACCGTGTGGGCAGCCACCGATGCCCGCGCCATCGCCACCGACGCGCAAGGGTTCAGCTACATCGTAGGCACCACGGCCGGCGATCTCGGCGGCAACCTGTCCGACGGCGGCAATGATCTGTTCCTCACCAAGGTCAACAGCGAAGGCAAGGTCGTCTGGCAGCGTACTTTGGGCGTCGCCGGCGAAGCCGAAGGGGCCGCCGTCAGCATCGCCGCCAATGGCGATATCGTCGTCGCCGGCACGGTGAAGGGGCCGTTCAACGGCAATCTTGGCAGCGACAGCGACATGCTGGTCGCCCGCTTCGACGCCAGCGGCGATGAACAATTCTCCACCTCGCTGCGCCAGCTGGGCAACGACACCGCCAGCGCCGTCACGATCGGCACCGACGGATCGATCTATGTCGGCGGCAAATCGTCCACCGGCGGCGGCGATGCGTTCGTCGCGCGGCTTGATGCGGCGGGCAAGCTGCAGGAACGCCGCATGATCGACAGCGGCGGCGTGGATTCGATCACGGCGCTGGCGATCGACGGTTCGGGCGAATTGCTGGCGCTCACCAAGGAAGGTGGCGTCGCCAAGCTCCACCGCATCGATTCCGCGGCCTTGTCGAACGATCTGGGCGAAATCACGCTCGGCAGCGCCGACGCGCGCGCCATTGCCGTGTCCGCAACCGGCGAAATCGCGGTGGCGGGTTCCACCTCGGCAGCGCTGGCCGGTGCGCAGGCCAACGGCATGAGCGGCGGCCGCGATGGTTTCGTCACGCGGATCGACAACACATTCGCCAACGCGTCCACATCCTATGTCGGTTCGGCCAACGACGATCAGATCGACAGCGTTACCTATATGAACGGCGCGCTGTATGTCGGCGGGCGCACCAACGGCGCGATCGATGGCACGCGCACCGGCGCCATGGATGGGTTCGTCAGCCGCCTCGACATGGGCACCGGCGCCATCGAAAGCACGCAGCAATTCGGTCGGCCGGGATACCGCACCGAACCCGTGCGCATTGCCGCGTCCACCGGCGGTGCCAGCGTCATCGGCGCGCTCGGGCTGGGCCGCGGCGCCATGAACAGCACGCCGTCGACCAGCCTTACCGCCCAGACGTCGCTGCGTGCCGGGGATGAATTTGGCATTCGCGTGCAGGGCGGCACGATCAAGAAGATCGTCATCGCAGCGGACGAAACGCTCACCTCGCTGGGCGATAAGATCCGCAAGATCACCCGTACGAACGCGGCGATCACCACGCCCAAGATCAACGGCAAATCAACGCTGCGGATCGACGCCAAAGAAGGCTATGCGATCGAATTGATCGCCGGCGCCGAAGGCAAGGATGCGCTGGCCAAGCTGGGCATGGATCCCGCGCGCCTGTCCGTTGCCACGCCCGCCGGGCCAAAGGATCCCAAGGTTCGCCCGGGCGGCAATTTCGGCCTCGCGCTCAACGAATATATGACCATCGGCACGGCCAAGGATGCCACCGCGACGCTGGCCAAGATCAAATCCGCCCTGTCGATGACGCAGACCGCCTACCGTTCGCTTTACTGGGATGCCGCCAAGGCCCAGCGCGTCGATGGTTTCGTCACGGGCGGCGGCACGGCGTACCAGAAGGCCCAGCTTGCCCAATATCAGGCGGCGCTCGATCGCCTCACCGGCGGCGGTAGCTAAGGGAGAATATCGTCATGACCACCGTTCCGCCGCTGCTCACCGGCATCAACCAGTCCATGAAGCATCTCGCCGAACGCCAGCGCGTGATCGCCGAGAATATCGCCAACAGCGAAACCCCGCGCTTCAAGGCGCAGGAGGTCGAAGCTCCCGATTTCTCGTCGCTTCTGGCCGCGCACGGTGCTGCGGCCGGCATGGCGCGCATCACGCGTCCCCGCATCCAGATCACCAGCGGCATGTCCGCGCTGGGCGCAACCCCGCCGCGTGCCGGAAACAATATCGTCGCCGATCGGAACACCAGTGAAACCAAGCCCGACGGAAACAATGTGACGCTGGAGGAACAGCTTTTGAAGATGGGCCAGGTTCAGGCTGATTTTGCGGCAATGACCAACCTGTACCGCAAGCAGATGGCATTGTTGAAATCGGCGATCGGCCGCAATTGATAAAATATGGGGTGGACTTGAAATCCACCCGCAACAACTGTCATTTTTTATTCAACTGCGCATCTTATATTATTAATCAACAATAATCCTTGGCATTTCGCCCGAAATCACCTGCAACCGTCATATAATGATCTTGTACGGCGCCGCCTCCGGCACATCCCGGATCAGCGGCGCCGCATTGATCTTTCCGGTCCGCATTGCCTCGGCACGCGGCCCTGAGATCGGAACAGACGCCCGCGCAGGGAACGCGGATGTTATTGCAGGGGATTTACATGAGCAGATTGTTCAGCCGGATGGCCATCGCCGGCAAGTTGATGACGGTGGCCGGACTTTCGATCGGGCTGTTGCTGCTCATCGGCTTCACCATCATCATCCTTCAGACGAACCAGGCGGTGAAATCGCTTTCGAACAATGCCGCCACGGCGCAGGCCGACGCGGAAACCAACGCGCTCGAATCTCAGCTCGCCATCCTCGAAGGAACCACCAAATCGATGGCCGCCGCGCTGAGCACGCTGCATCAGTCCGGTAACCGCGATCGCGGCACCGCCATGGGGGTGCTCAAGCCGAATATCGAAGCCTCGCCGATGATTCTCGGCAGCTGGTTCTTCGCCGAACCCAACGGGTTCGACGGGCAGGATGCGGCCATGACGGGCCATGTGGCCTCGAACGGCAGCGGCGCGTTCATGCCCTATTGGGTCCGCGAAAATGGCGCGGTGACGATGCAGCCGAACAAGGAAGCCGGCGTCTACTCCGCCAGCTATTACAAGCTCGCCAAGGACCGTGACGCAGGCGCGATCACCGATCCCTATTCGTATCAGCTCGGCGACAAGACTGTGACGATGACGTCGATCGCGTTTCCGGTGAAGTCCGGCGGCCGTATCATCGGCGTGGCCGGGCTGGACGTCGCGCTCGACAATATTTCGGAACGACTGGGCAAGCTCGCGCCGTTTGGCACCGGCAAGGTGATGCTGCTGTCCGGCAACGGCATGTGGGTCGCCCATCCCGATGCGGCGCTGCGGATGAAGCCGTATGCCGACGAAGGCCTCGACAAGGTCAAGGCCGCGATCGCCAGCGGCGAAACGCAGCGGATCGAAGCGATCGACATCAATGGCGTTACCGTCGAACGCATCATCCGTCCGATCAAATTCGAAGAACTCAACGCCACCTGGGCGCTGGTGCTCGACATTCCGGTCGCCACCGTCGGCCAGCCGGCTCGCGAACTGGCCTGGCAGTTGATCGTCGCCGGTCTGCTGATCGTCGGTGCGGCGCTTGTCGGCCTGTTCCTCGCCGCCCGTTCGATCATCGGCCGGCCGATGGAACAATTGAGCACCGCCGTCGATCGGTTGGCCAAGGGTGAAAACCTTGCCGTGCCCCAAACCGATCGCCATGACGAAATCGGCACCATGGCCCGCGCGGCAGATGTTTTCCGCCAGGCCGCGGCCGATCGCGCGGCGGCAGACGCCCGCGCGTCCCAGGAACAGAAACTGATCACCTCGGCGATCGGCGATGGCCTGGCGGCGCTTACCGATGGCGATCTGACGGCCACGATCGATGCCGATTTCCCGGGGGCCTATTCGGTGCTCAAGGTCAATTTCAACGAAGCGGTTGCCGGTCTGCGCGGCATGATCAGCACCGTCACCGACAGCGCGACGGCGATCCGCACCGGTTCGCATGAAATCGCCCAGGCATCCGAAGATCTGGCCCGGCGCACCGAAGCCAATGCCGCCAGCCTCGAAGAAACCTCGGCCGCGCTCGTCCAGATCGACGATCGTCTGAAAGCCACCGCCAAGGCCGCGGCACGCACGGTGCAGCAGGCCAACACCGCAATCCAAACCGTCGAAGGCGGCCGTGCCGTCGCCGACGAAGCGGTGCAGGCGATGGACCGGGTGCGCGAAAGCGCCAAGGGCATCGACGAGGTGATCGAAGGTGTCGACAAGATCGCGTTCCAGACCCGCGTTCTCGCGATGAACGCCGCGGTCGAAGCTGGCCGCGCCGGCGAAGCCGGCCGTGGTTTCGCGGTCGTCGCCGATCTCGTCAGCGCGCTTGCCATGCGCGCCGAAGAAGAAGCCAAAAAGGCGCGCGACCAGTTGACCGTCACGCAGACGGATATCGTCACCGCCGTCGGCGCGGTTCAGCGGGTCGATGATGCGCTGGCCAGCATTTCGGGCGGCGTCGGCGAAGTGCACTCCCTGCTCGATGGCATGGCCAGCGACAATCAGGCGCAGTCGTCGGCGATCTCGCAGATCAGTGTGGCCGTGACGACGATGGACCAGTCGACCCAGCAGAATGCAGCGATGGTGGAAGAAACCTCCGCTGCCGCCCGCAACCTCAACACCGAGGTCGCGGCGCTGTCCGAACAGGCGGCGCAATTCCGCACCGACAATGGCGGCGCGCCCCGGCGGGCAAGCGGTTCCGCCACGGCCCACCGTCTGGCGGCCTGATCCGGCAGGCTCCATTTTCGGCCCCATCGGCCGGAAGTGGAGCCTCGCCTCCCCGTTCGCGGCGACGCCATCACAGATACGCAGTCAATATCCTGCCTGAAATCCATGGCGCACGGGGGCCGGCAAGCGGCCGCTCATCGTCGCCCTACCGGTTGGCCGGCCACACATGGCTGGACCGGGGCCGCGCGGCTGGCCTAAACTCGCTGGCTTCCAGCCTGTAAACGAGTTCCCCGCCCAATGCGCACACGCCTGATGGTCCTTCCGCTCCTGTTCCTGTCCGCCGCCGCCATCGCGCAGAACAGCCAGCCCCAGCCCGCGACGCTGGTCGATACGATCCCGGCCGCGCGGGATATTCCCTATCCCGGCACGATGACGCTCGATGTGGATGCGACCGATGTGGGCCGGGCGATCTATCGTGTGAAGCAGGTGATCCCAGTGGCCGCGCCCGGCGCGATGACGCTGCTTTTCCCCAAATGGCTGCCCGGCAAGCACGCGCCGCGCGGTGAAATCGAAAAGCTCGCCGGGTTGAAGATCCTGGCCGGCGGCAGGCTGCTGCCGTGGCGGCGCGACAATCTCGACGTCTACGCCTTCCACATCGATGTGCCGCAGGGCGCAACGCAACTGGATATCGCGTTCGAATTCATCGCCGCGACCGCCGGAGATCAGGGCCGCATCAGCGTCACCCCGGCCATGCTGAACCTGCAATGGGAACAGGTTTCGCTGTATCCGGCCGGCTATTTCACGCGGCGCATTCCCGTTAGCGCGACGGTGCGATATCCCGATGGCTGGCAGGCGGCGTCCGGCCTGCCCGCCCGCGCGACCGGATCGACCTACCGGTATGAAACGACCGATTATGAAACGCTGGTCGATTCCCCCGTCTTCGCCGGCAAATATTTCCGACAGGAACAACTCAGCCCGCGCGTTCGCCTCAACATCGTCGCGGATGAAGCCAAATATCTTGCCGCCACGCCCGAACAGATCGCCGCGCATCGCAAGCTGGTCGATCAATCGGTCAAGCTGTTCGGCGCCCAGCATTATGACAAATACGAATTTCTGCTCGCGCTCACCGATGAAATGGGCAGCATCGGCCTGGAACATCATCGCAGTTCCGAAAATGGGGTGAACCCCGAATATTTCACCGAATGGACCAAGGGTCCGGGGCGGCGCAACCTGCTGCCGCACGAATTTACGCATAGCTGGAACGGCAAGTTCCGCCGTCCGGCGGGCAATTGGACGGCCGATTTCAACACGCCGATGAACGATGATCTGCTGTGGGTCTATGAAGGCCAGACGCAGTTCTGGGGCTATGTTCTGGGCGCCCGTTCGGGCCTGTTCACCCGTCAGGAAACGCTGGACGCGCTGGCATCGATCGCCGCCAGCCTCGATATCCGGCGCGGGCGCGACTGGCGGCCGCTGCGCGATACCACCAACGATCCCGTCATTTCCGCCCGCCGGCCCAAGGGATGGGTGAGTTACCAGCGATCCGAGGATTATTACCACGAAGGCATGCTCGTCTGGCTTGAAGTCGATACCATCCTGCGCGCCAGATCGGGTGGGCGCAAATCGATGGACGATTTCGCCCGTGGTTTCTTCGGTGGCAAGGATGGCGACTGGGGGATCGACACGTATGATTTCGCCGATGTCGTGGCCGCGCTCAATGCGGTCGTGCCCTATGACTGGACCGGCTTTCTCACCACTAGGCTCGGCGAAAACGCCGGGGGCGCTCCGCTGAAAGGCCTCACCGATGCGGGTTATCGGCTGATCTACACCGACGAACCGACCGCCTTCTTCGCCGATGCCGAACGGCGGGCGAAATCGCTCGATCTCAGCTATTCGATCGGGCTGTCGACGAAGAACGGGGCGATTACGCAGGTGATCTGGGATGGCCCCGCCTTCGCCGCCGGCCTCACCGTGGGCAGCAAGATCGTCGCGATCGGCGGGCGGGCCTACACGGATAGCGGCCTCAAGGATGCGATCCGCGCGGCCAGGGGCAGCAAGGCCCCGATCCGCCTGCTCGTCCAGTCGGGCGATTATTTCCGCAGCGTCGATATCCTGTGGGATGGTGGCTTACGCTATCCCCGGCTGGAAAAGATCGGCGCGGGCACGACCACGCTGGATCGGCTGCTCGAACCGCGTCCCTGATCGTGGCGTCTCAGGTCCGGGCTTCTGGTCCGGGCCGCACGCCGTGCAGGAACAGCCGCGCGCTTTCGCAAGACAGCAGGTCGCGCTGCGCATTGTCGGGCAGGACGTGCAGCGTCAGGAAACGGACCGCGAATGTCGCCAGCGCGTAAAAAGCGCGGATGGCGGTTTCGTTCGGCACCGGCTGGCCATATGCCGCGAGCAGTTCGCACAACGCGCTTCCCAGCCGGGCGACGCGGACATCATGATAATCGCGCGCCAGATCGGGCACCAGTTCGCTCTCCTGGATCAGCAGGCGGTGCATCTGGATATTGGTCGGCGCCAGATGCCAGTCGAGCGCCTGTCGCGCCAGGTTGGTGACGGCCTCGTCCATCGTGCCACTTGTCGCGACCGCGAATTTCGTCCGGCTCGCCGCGGCAATCTCCCGCTGGACGGCATAGCGGAACAGGCCCTCCTTATTGCCGAACTGGCGGTATAAAGTCGCCTTGCTCGCCCGGACGCTGGTGGCGATCCGATCAAGGCTGGCGCCGCGATAGCCATTGTCCAGAAACTCGCCCAGTGTGGCATCGATCAGGCTTTCCAGCTTTTCGGGCGTCAGGCGCAGCGTCGCCCCGCTTTCGAGGACCGGATCGGCCATCTGGTCCGCCGCCGCCATTGGCGTGCCGCCGTCCGGATCGGTCTGCCCGCGATAGCCATTCAGGAACAGATCGACGATCGAACCCACGATTTCCGCCCGAACGGACAAGGACGGCGGAGACAGGCCGAGGAAATAACGAGCCCCTTCGACAGACATGCCGCCAAACCGGATTCCCGTGGTCAAGGGATCGACGGGTGCCAGTGCGCCGTCGGCAATGCACCTTTCGACATAGTCGGCAAACCGGCGCACCATCGCCAGCCGATGTTCGTGCAATTCGGCGGCAAGTTTCGGAAAACGGGTGGCCGCCACGATATTGGCGCGGAACAGGCCGAAATTCACCGGATTGGCAAACCCTTCGAACAGGCGCAGGCCAAACCGCCGCAACGTCGCTTCGATGTCCCCGACATCGTCGACCGCCGCCAGGTTGCGATCCGCCATATCAAGCGTGTTGCGCACCGCCGCCTCGAACAGATCCATCTTGCTCGGAAACAGTTCGTAGATGCTCTGCTTGCTCATGTGCGCGGTGGCGGCAATCTGGTCCACGCTGGTGCGGGCGAAGCCCTCCCGCAGGAAAACTTCGCCCGCAGCCGCCAATATCTGGGCCCGCGCGTCCGGACGGCTGTCGTCCGGACGGCGGCGGGACATCATATTCACATTCCCGCCCCCCTGCACGCGTTTACCCTTCCTTATCGCGCCGGGCCAGCCGCCCCCGGCTTGCCAACTTCGATATCGACCTTCGCAATCTTGCCGGTGAAGTGGCCGCCCTGCGCATAATCGTTCGTCACCGCTGTATCGGCATCGAACCCAATGTCGAGCGTGTCGGTCATTTCCGGATATTTGGAAATCGTCCGCGCGATCGGCCCGCGGCCGATTTCCTGGCCGTTGGCGCTGATGATCATCTCGCCGCCGGCGTTGAAGCCGCCAGCATAGCGGAAATCGAAGACAAGCTGGGTCTTGCCCGCCGGAAGCACGCTTGTGGCCGCGACGCTCGATTGATCGCCATCCAGTTGCGTCGCCGCCATCAGGGCGACCGGGCGGCCATCCTTCAGGTAGAAGCTCCACCCGCCGAATTTGCTGCCAATGGCGACGATCGCGCCATTGGCCGGCGTCTCGGGCAATTCCACATCGGCGGTGATGCGGAATGCGCGGCCCAGCACCGGGGCTGCGTTCACCGTGGGGATGCTCACATTCGCGCCCCAATAGGTGTAACGGTCGCGGGTCGGATGCTGGCCCATCGCCGCCTGGAACCGCGCCAGGGTCATGCGGTCGTCCAGCGGCAGCACATTGTTGCGCTTGGCCTCGCTATGGAACAGCGCCTGCATTTCCTTCAGCTTGGCCGGCTGCTTCGCCGCCAGATCGCGGGCCTGCGAAAAATCGGACCGCAGGTCGTAAAGCTCCCACGCATAATCGGTTGGCAGCTTCGTATTGTCGCTCCGTTTCCACGGCGCGTTCACCGGCGTGCTGCTGGCCAGCCAGCCCTGATGGTAGATGGCGCGATTGCCCATCATTTCGAAATATTGGGTGTCGTGCCGTTCGGGGGCGGCCGGCGCGTCGAAGCTGTAGGCGAAGCTGACGCCATCGATCGGCTGCTGCTTCACGCCATTCACGCTTTCCGGCGCCTCGATGCCCACAACGTCGAGGATCGTCGGCATCACATCGTTCACATGGGTGAATTGCGAACGGATGCCGCGTGCCTTGATCTTGTCGGGCCAGGATACGACGAAGCCATTGCGCGTGCCGCCCAGATGCGACGCATATTGCTTGAACATGCGGAACGGCGCGTTGGTCGCCCAGGCCCAGCCAAAGCCGTAATTGGGCACCGCTTCCGGCCCGCCGATCTTTTCCAGATTGGCCAGCAGGACCTTGTCGCCTTCCTGCATGCCGTTGGCGAAATTGGCCATCGGGTTGTTGCTGCCATTGTCGCCGCCTTCGGCGGCCGCGCCATTGTCGCCCTCGATGAACATGACGAGCGTGTTGCCGCTTTCGCCCATGCGATCGAGTTCATCGAGCACGCGGCCGACCTGGTTGTCCTGATAGGCCAGCATCGCGGCATAGGCTTCCATCATCCGCGCGTTGATCAGGCGCTGGTCGGGTGTCAGGTCCTTCCACGCCTTGATGCCGTCGGGCCGTGCGGTGTTTTCGGCGTTGGCGGGGATGATGCCGGCCTTGCGCTGGCGCGCATAGGTTTCGGCGCGCACCACATCCCAGCCCTTGTCGAATTTGCCCCGGAACTTCAGCAGCCAGTCCGCCGGTGCCTGGATGGGCGCGTGCGCCGATCCGGTGGCGTAATACAGGAAGAACGGCTTGTCGGGCGCGGCCGCCTTCTGGCTGTGAACCCAGTTGATCGCTTCATCGGCCAGCGCCTTGTCCAGCACGCCTTCCGTCAAGGTCGGCACCGCCATGTTGCCGCGATAGAGCGCGGGGGTGAACTGGTTGGTTTCCGCCGCCATGAAACCGAAGAAATGCTCGAACCCAAGCCCGGTCGGCCACAGATCGAACGGGCCGGCCGGCGACGTGTGGGCCTCGGGCGCATTGTGGTGCTTGCCCACCATCGCGGTGTTGTAGCCGTTCTGGCGCAGCACTTCGGCCACCGTCGCGGCGGTCTTGGGCATGATATTGTCATAGCCGGGGAAGCCGGTCGAAAGATTGGCGACGATGCCATTGCCCACCGCATGGTGGTTGCGCCCGGTCAGCAGCGCCGCGCGGGTCGGCGAACACATCGCGGTTGTGTGGAAGCGGTTATACACCAGCCCGCGCGCCGCCAGCCGATCAAGGTTGGGCGTCGGGATCGGCCCGCCAAAGGTGGATGCCGCGCTGAAGCCCACATCGTCGGTCAGGATCACGAAGATGTTCGGCGCACCCTTGGGCGCCGTCACCGGCTTGGGGAAGGCCTGCACCGAATCGGCATAGGTTTCGCCGATCTTGCCAGCGAATGGCGCGGGGGCTGCCGGAAGCACGGTTTGCGCGGCCAGCGGCGATGTTCCCAGCAGCAAGGCTGCCACACTGCCGGCATATCGCCGCGCCGATCCTGCGCGACTGCGCTGTGCTTCGTTCCGCATCTCGATCTCCACCTGTTGTTCTGCCGGCGGTTGTACGATGCAGTTTCGTACAGTACAAGCCTCGACAATCATATCATCCACCGACCTGCCGGAGACCCGAGGATGCGTTTCGCTCCCGCCGCCCTGTTGCTTGCCGTCACGACGCCCGCGCTCGCGCATGATCATGCCAGGCCCGACCATCTGAACGTCCCCTTTTCGGCGCCGGCCAATTATCTGGAACATGCCAAGCTGTTCCAGGAACGGGTGACGCGCGTTGGCGAAACGCCCGTCTGGCAACTCGAATTTCCGGGCATGAACATCGTCGTGGTCGAAGGGACGGATGGCCTGATCATCCTCGACACCGGCATGAACAAGGATATCGCGAACGCCGCGCTCGCCAAGATCCGCGCCGAAATCTCCACCAAGCCGATCAAGGCGATCGTCTACACCCACCATCACCCCGATCATGTGAACGGCGCCTCGGTCTTCGTTGATCCCGCCGATGTGAAAAGCGGCAAGGTGCCGGTCTATGCTGCGGCCAATTTCCTGAAGGAATTGTCGGACGAAGGCATCGCCACCCTGCCGATCGTGGCCACGCGCGCGGCCTATATGTTCGGTTTCAGCCTGAAGGGCGAGGAAGCGGCCAATTATCATGTCGGCTGCTGCGGCCCGCTGGGCAAGGCCGGCAAGAATGAATCGGGCTATATCCCGCCGACGCAGTTCGTCGACATGGATGGCGCGCGCGATGTCGAGATCGCCGGCGTGAAGATGCACCTGTTCCATACCGGCGGCGAAGCGGCATCGCACATCGCGATCTGGCTGCCCGAACATAAGACGCTGGTGTCCGGCGATGAAATCCAGGGGCCAACCTTCCCCAATCTCCATTCGATGCGCGGCACCAAGATGCGCGACGCCAATCGCTGGATCACCGGCCTGCGCCGCATGCAGCGTTATGACAGCGCCTATATGGTGCCGATGCACGGCCCGGTCGTCACCGGCGCACCGCAGATCAAATCGCTGCTCGCCCGCTATGAAGACGCGATCCAGTACACCCATGATCAGACGATCCGCCTGATCAACAAGGGCGTCACCGTGGCGGAACTGCCGGATGCGATCGGTCCGCTGCCGGATTATCTGCGCTCCGAACCCTATACGACCGAATATTATGGCACCGTCGCCGATGCGGCGCGCAGCTATTATGTCGGTTATGTCAGCTGGTTTTCCGGCGACGCGACCGATCTTGCCCCCACCCCGCGCGCCGAACGCGCCAAGCGCGAAGTGGCCTTGATGGGCGGCCGCGCCCGCGTGCTGGCCGCCGCCACCAAGGCGTTCAAGGCCGGCGATGCGCAATGGGCCGCCGAACTCACCACCCTGCTGATCGCGATCGACCATCAGGACATGGACGCCCGCCAGTTGAAGGCCGCCGCCTTCCGCAAGCTCGGCTACGCCACCTATAACGCCAACCGGCGCGGCTTCTACCTGATGGGCGCGATGGAACTGGACGGCGCGATCAATTCCAAGGGCCTCACTGCCCGCTACATGAACCCGGACAATATCAAGAAGATGCCGATCGCGCTGATGCTCGAATCCGTGCGCTACCGGGTCGATCCCAAATTGGGTGGCGCGGGCGACGATCGCGTCGCGCTGGTCGTGCCGGGCGAAGCCGATGCCTGGCTGGTCGAACTGCGCAACAGCACGCTGAAAAGCAGCCCGGGCGCCGCCGGCACCGCACCGTCGGTTACGCTCGATCGCTCGGCACTGGGCGATCTCGTCGCCGGGGCCGCAACTGTCGAAGATCTTGCGGCAAAGGGCGCGATCAAAGGCGACGGCATCGCCACCCTTGCCCGCATTTTCGGCGCTCTCGATCTGTCGGCAACCCCGATCGATCTGGTCGTTCGCTGATCGGAAATTTGTCACCGATCGCCGAAGTGCGACAATTACAACACTATGCGCACTGAAATATCTGGTTACGTGCGCATAGCATCGAATCTAGTCCATTTGGACGGGGATCGTACGACACAGATCAGTACGGGCCTCATCCATGACCGCCTTCACCGGCGTGATGAAAGTTGCCCGCCGCAGTTCGCGCGGGCCAAGGGAGGGTTTTAAAAGAATGAACGGTCTTGTGTCGCGGCGCGCCGTTACCGCCTGTCTGCTTATGTTTGCCACGCCTGCTTTCGCGCAGGATGCAGCGCCGGTTGATGCCGCCGCCTCCGACGGTCTCGAAGAAATCGTCGTCACCGCGCAGAAGCGTTCGGAATCGGTCCAGAAGACCCCGATCTCGATCATGGCGATGACGAGCGCCGACATCGAAAAGAAGGGAATCGTCGATCTTACCGATCTGCGTTCGCAGGTGCCGAGCCTTCAGGTTACGCCGCACCCGAACAGCGCCACCACCGCGCGCGTCTTCATCCGCGGCGTCGGCAACAATGACGATCAGATCACGGTCGATCCTTCGGTCGCCGTCTATCTCGATGGCATCTACATCGCGCGCGGCCAGGGCCTGTCGGCCGAAATCGCCGAAATCGAACGCATCGAAGTGCTGCGCGGCCCGCAGGGTTCGCTCTATGGCCGCAACGCCACCGGCGGTGCGATCAACTACATCACCAAGGCCCCGCGCCTTGGCGAATTTGGCGCCAAGCAGGCGCTGACCATCGGCAACTATGATCAGTTCCGCACGCGCACCAGCATCAACGTGCCGATCGGCGACACCCTTGCCGTCGAACTGGCCTATCTCCACAGCGAGAAGGACGGCTACGTCAAGAATCTCGGCACCGGCGTTAAGCGCTTCGGCGATCAGCGCCGCGACGCGTATCGCGCCGCCATCCTGTGGCAGCCGACCGACAGCATCGAACTGCGCTACAGCTACGATCGTTCGGACATCAACGATACGCCGCAGTATATGGTGTTCGCGCCCTTCTACCCGAATGTCGCCGATCGCCCGACCGCCGGTTCGGCGGCCGTCAGCAACCTCGAAGCCAACGACGTCACATCGCAGGGCCACAACCTCACCGCCAGCTGGGAAGTTGCGGACAACGTCACGATCAAGTCGCTGACCGGCTATCGCAAGCTGTCCAACGTCACCAACCAGAACTATCTGACCGGTGTGTTCGGGCCGTTCCCGGTCTATCTGACCGGCTTCGATCAGTCGCAAAAGCAGTTCAGCGAAGAACTGCAGGTCATTGGCCAGCTGTTCGACGATCAGCTCGAATATGTCATCGGCGCTTATTATTTCGACGAAAAGGGCGACAATAGCGATTACGCTATTCCGTTCGGCCGTCCGCAGCTCAATCGCTTCGCCACCATCAAGAACAGCGCTTATGCGTTGTACGGGCAGGCCACGCTGCGTCCGTCCTCGCTGGAAGGCCTGTACATCACCGGCGGCCTGCGCTGGTCGCGTGACGAACGCAAGGCGACACTGGCTCAGGAAAGCGTCCTCGGCGGCGTTACCACGGTCCTGCCGTCGGGTGCCGGCGACAACAGCTTCTCGGACGTCAGCCCGAGCCTGACGATCGGGTACAACGTCAATCCGGACGTCAATGTCTATGGTAAGTACGCCATGGGCTATAAGACCGGCGGCTATAACCTGCGCGCCAGCAACATTCAGCGCTTCAACGCCGGCTTCGGCCCCGAAACGCTCAATTCGCTGGAATTCGGCGTCAAGTCGAGCTGGCTGAACAACCGTCTGCGCGCGAACCTCGCCGTATTCCGTTCGCAGTATAAGGACATCCAGACCAACGTTCAGGTCGATGCCAACCGTCCGGAACTCACCGACATCTTCAACGCCGGCAAGGCGCGGATCCAGGGTTTCGAACTTGATCTGACGGCCAAGCCGACTTCGGCGCTGACCGTTTCGGCGAACTATGCGTATCTCGATGCCAAGTTCCAGCGCATCATCGATCCGCTGACCGGCAACAACATCACGTCGAACTTCACCTTCGTCGAAGCACCGAAGCACACGCTGACGGTTGGGGCGGAATATGCCTTCCCCGAAACCCCGATCGGCCAGCTGACCGCCAACATCGACTATTTCATGCAGAGCAAGAAATCGACGTCGACCAGCGATCCGCGCTACGTCATCGGCGACTACGGCCTGCTCAATGCCCGGTTGACGCTGTCCGACATCCCCGTCGGCATGGGCAACTGGCGTCTGTCGGCGTTCGCCAAGAACCTGACCGACAAGGAATATTACATTGCGCACTTCAACGGCGGCCAGCCGGCCGCGATGTTCGGTGAACCGCGCACCTACGGTCTCGAACTGACGTTCGAATACTAAGACGCATAACGTCGCCGGGCGGTGCCGGGGGCCTGATAGCCCCGGCACCGCACCGATCGTCGATATCGCTTCACGAAAATGCCGTCGGCTTCCGCATCAGCGGTCGCCGGCGGCATTTTTGTTTTTAATGGGTCGTTTGTCGCGGATAGCCGGCGTCGAACGCCGTTCAGGGGCTGCCGATCCCCAGCAGCGCTTCCCGCGCGATCAGTCGGCGCATCGTCGCCTTGTCCTGCAGCAGATCGGCGATGGTGTAGCGGTCGAACACCTGCAGCATCGCCGCCACCCCTTCGGCCAGCACACCGGTGAGGCCGCAGGCCGGTGCGATGGCGCAGCCCGAACAATCAGCCAGTTGGAACCCCTCCTCGGTCCGGCGGACGACTTCGCCCACGCTGATGCCTTCGGCCGGCCGGGCCAGGCGCATACCCCCCATCCGCCCGCGCACCGTTTCGACGAAGCCATCGCGCCCCAGCGCCACCACCACCTTCGTCAGATGATTGTGCGAAATCTCATACGCACGCGCGATTTCGCCGATCGAACAGAGCCGTTCGGCATTCAGCGCCAGGTGGATCAAAACCCTCAGCGAATAATCGGTGTAGCGTGTCAGCCGCATCGGCTCATCCTAGCGCAACGTCGGCACTTCAATACATGTATTTCACTTGCATGTTAATCGCCATCGCATAATATGCATTTCAGATGCACGAATCACGGCGGGCGCGATGCAACCGGACAAGGCCATCACCGAACAGACCCTGGCGACGCTGGTCGATCGTTTTTACGAACATGTTCGCCGCGATCCGCTGATCGGCCCGCTGTTCAACAGCGCGATCGATGACTGGCCTCATCATCTGGAAAAACTTGGTCATTTCTGGTCGTCGGTGATGCTGTCGACCGGCGCCTACAAGGGCAATCCGGTCGCCGAACATCTGAAACATGTCGATCGGATCACGCCGGACATGTTCGAACGCTGGCTGGCATTGTGGGATGAAACAACGGCGGAACTGATGCCCGCGGATGCAGCCAAGGCGCTTCAGGCGAAGGCGGCGCGCATCGCCGAAAGCCTGCAACTGGCCATCCGCTTCCGTCCGGGCCAGCCGCTATCGGCGCCTCAACCCAGCACACAACCCTATCGTTCAACCCCGGTGTTCGATCAGGATAGCCTGCCCGGCGCACTCCGCCGCGAACATCGCACCAAGGCCGGCACATGGGGCGCGATCCACCTGCTGGCCGGCGAAGCGCGGCTGCATTTCACCGACCCGCCGTCGACCCGGCACCTCACTTGCGATCGTCCGGGCGTCGTCGCGCCCGAACAGCCGCATTGGGTGGAACCGATCGGGCCGATGCGGCTGCGGATCGACTTCCACGATGGTCCACCGGCCATCTGACCCTTCGCCTTTTCGATCCACCACGCCGGCATCCCGGCTGCCTTTCTTGCATGGAGACGTACGACCATGACTGCTGCTGCGCTGAGCGACCAGACCATCCACATCGTCAAGGCCACCGCCCCGGTGATCGAGGTTCACGGGCTGGATATCGTCCGCCGCATGTATGAACGGATGTTCGAAAACGCCCTGATCCGCGATCTGTTCAACCAGTCCCACCATGGCGACGGTGGGTCACAGCCTCGTGCGCTGGCCGCCGCGATCCTCGCTTATGCGCAGAATATCGATCAGCTCGCCGCCCTCGCCCCGGCGGTCGAACGGATCGCGCAGAAGCATGTCGGCCTGCAGATCAAGCCCGAACATTATCCCTATGTCGCCGATGCCCTGCTCGGTGCGATCAAGGATGTGCTGGGCGATGCCGCGACCGAAGACGTGCTGGCCGCATGGGGCGAAGCCTATTGGTTCCTGGCGCATGTCCTGATCGGCCGTGAAAAGCAGATCTATCATGAAGTGGAAACCGCCCCCGGTGGCTGGGCCGGCTGGCGCAATTTCCGCATCGCTGCGAAGCACCGGGAAAGCGCGATCATCACGTCCTTCACGCTGGAACCCGAAGATGGCGGCCCGATCATGCACCACCGGCCGGGCCAGTATCTCACCTTCTGGCTGGAAATTCCCGGCCATCCGCCGATCAAGCGCAACTACAGCATTTCCAGCGAGCCGGGCGCGGATCATTATCGCATCTCGGTCAAGCAGGAGGCCGAAGGCGTCGCATCCGGCTGGCTCCACAACCAGGCCGATGTCGGCACATCCTTGAAGGTCGGCGCGCCGGCCGGCGAGTTTTTCCTGGCCGATCATCCCGAACGGCCGGTCGTCCTGCTCAGCGGCGGGGTGGGGCTGACACCGATGATCAGCATGCTCCACACCATCCTCGCGCGCCATCCGCAAACCAGCGTGCAATATATCCACGGCACGCAGGATGGATCGACCCATGCCATGAAGCAGGAGGTGCGTGACGCGGTCGCCACCAGCGCCAACGCCAGTTCCGCGATCTTCTACCTCGCCCCGCGCGAACAGGATCGGCCGGGCGAGGATTATGACCATGCCGGGCTGATCACCGCCGAATGGCTGGAAGCGAACACGCCGGTTGCCTCGGCCGATTATTTCCTCTGCGGGCCGCGCGCGTTCCTCAAGGCCTTCGTGGCAGGGCTGTCGCTTGCGGGCGTGCCGGCGTCGCGCATCCATTATGAATTTTTCGGCCCGGCGGACGAATTGCTTGCCGCCTGATGGTCCTTGCAGGCCCCCGTTCGCTCTTGATCGATTGATAACCCCCTTCGTCCATAAAGGGCGCGGATTGGCTGGGGAGAATATCGTGAAGGGAGAATTGTGGACGGGGGCGCTGGAAGTCCGTCGGTCCGAACGGATGCCGGTGGCGATCGACGGCACCTTCCGGGAACGGGGCACCCGCGGCGAACCCGTCGACATCCTCAATCTGTCGCTCGAAGGGTTTCAGTGCCGCTGGCATTGGTCGCTGCGGCCGGGCGACGCGATCTGGCTGAAGCTGGCGGGTCTGGAAGCGCTGCCCGCCCGCATTATCTGGTCCCAGGATTTTATGATCGGCGCGGAGTTTGCGACCCCGCTTCATCCGGCAGTGTTCAACCGCCTCGCTACACCGCTATAGCACGGCCGATGAAATTGCGGATTACCGAGATGGGCCATATCGAAGTGCTGCGCGCCGCCGACAGGGTGGCGATGCCATGGAAGAATGGCGGCGGCATCACGCACGAAATCGCCATTTTTCCTGCGGATGCCGGGATGGATGATTTCCTGTGGCGACTGAGCATGGCCGAAGTGGCCGCCCCCGGCCCCTTTTCGGCCTTCAGCGGAATCGATCGGATACTGGCGGTGCTGGATGGCACCCTGCACCTGTCGGGCGACACCATCGGCGATATCTTCATCACGCCCCAAAGCACCCCTTGCGCGTTTCCGGGCGATGCCGCGGTGATCGGGCAACCCATTGGCGGGCCGGTGCTCGATCTTAATGCGATGGTCCGCACCGGCGCATATCGCGCGGAAATGCGCCACCTTGCGCCCAGTGATCACAGGGTTGGCGCTCCGTCTGCCGCCTTCGTCGCGCTAGGCCCGGTCCGCTGCGAAGCGGACGGCATTGTCGAAACCCTCGATCGGCTCGATTGCCTGCTGCTGGAAGACGTCATGACCATCAGCTTCACCGGCACGGCCAACGCGCTTCTCGTCCGGTTTCTGCCTGCCTGAAACCGCAACCGGGCGCGACGGGCCGGGCATCGGCGGGCAGGCTGCATTTGCGGATCGACATTCCACATGGACGGGGGCTATCCGCCGCGTCATGAGCATCATCGCCACCATCATGAACGCCTCGACCGGCCAGCCCATCCAGAAGATGAAGTTCGGGCGCATGCCCCGTACCGGCGCCGCGTTCGTCCTCGAAACCGGCCAACGCGTGACCGCGCAGCGCGTCGACGTCGGCAAGCCCGCACCCGGCACGTTCGGCACACCGGTGGACATCTGGGTCATCCCCTGAATCCCGCCTGAAACCAGCATCAAGGCTATGGCAGGACAACGCCCTTCCATCCGCTTTTGCCAAGGGAGCACGAATCCCCTAAAGCGGCCGCGCGCCGGCGGCGGATAGCGGGATACCCGCCTCCATCCACCAGATTCGGCACAGATCACGCATTCCCGGCGGAGCGGCAGAAATGACCCGCACCGCTTCGTACCACGCCCAGAATAGGAATAGTTGCCAAGCATGCCCTCGTTCAAAGAACCGAGCTTCCAGGAACGCGCAAAGCTCGCAGCGCAGGCCCGTCAGACTGCGCTGAACAAGCTGCGGACGAAGCCGCCGGTCGACCCGGCGGTCCTCGCCGAGCGGCAGGCCGCCTTTGCGGCGCGCAAGGAAGCCGAAGCGAAGGCTGCTGCGGAAAAGCGCATCGCCCGCGAACAGGAAAAGGCCGAACGCCAGGCGCAAAAGCTTGCCGAGGCCGCCAAATCGGCCAAGGCCCCTGCGGCGGAACTGACGGAAGCCGAAAAGAAGGCCGCCCGTGATGCGCGTTATGCCGCGCGCAAGAATCGGAAAAACACGCGCTGATCCAGCATTCCGTCAACGGCGGCAGGGCAGCGCGACCACGCCTGCCCTGCACCGGCGGCTTTCACCGAAAGGGCGCGTGCCATGGATCTCGATGCGCTGCTTGAGCATTATTTCGCCTCCACCGATCCGGACGCAATCGACGCGGCACAATTTGCCGCCGGCAAGGAACGGCTGACGATCGACTTCGGCGTCGAACAGGAACCGAGCCGGAAGTTCGCCTTGTGGGCACTGATGGAGGCGCTGGGATTCGCGCCGACGCCAGCCGATGCGTTCGAGGATGCGGGGCTTAAGCGCGCGGCGGACGATTATCTGAGTGCGGCCTGGCGGCTCGAACAGGGCTGACCGCACCGCATCCGGCGCGGCCGCCCCCTCCGGATTATTCGACCAGCGCGCGCCTCAGGCCCGCCTGATCCTGTTCGTTAAGGCCTACGACATTGCGAAGATAGGCCTCGGGCGAACCATCGCGCCGGGTCATCTCGTCAAACGCTGCCCTGATGTAAAGCGGGTCGGCGGCAAGCAGCGGTTCCGCGATTTCCTTGGGCAGCTTGGAAAGCATCTGGTTGCCTCCCTTGTCGCGTTCCAGCGCGGAGCGCAGATACTGGTCGGTCAGCGCATAATCGGCAAACACCGTCTCGCGCGGGACGCCCAGCGCCGTCAGAACCAGCGCCGCGGCAAGGCCCGCCCGATCCTTGCCCGCGCTGCAATTGAACGCCAGCGGCAATTCGCCCGCCGTCATCTTGCGGAACATTTCACGATAGGCCGGCGCCTGTTCATAGGGCAATGTGCGATACATATCGGCCATGCTGGCCCGCGCCTGTTCCCCGGTTATCTTGCCGCTGAACAATTTGGCCAGATCGCCGCCGCTCATTTCATAATCGCGCGTATAATAGTCGATCCTGGCCGCCTCGACCCACTTGTTCGGCTCGCTCTTGCGTTCCCCCGCCGTCCGGAAATCACATACCGACCGAATACCAAGCCGGCCAAGATATTCGAAATCGGCCGGCATCAGGCCCGCCATCGATCCGGAACGATAGACTTTGCCCCAGCGCACGCTGTGTCCGTCACTGGTACGGTAACCGCCCAGGTCGCGAAAATTGCGTCCGCCTTCCAGCGGCAGCAACCGTTGCGCCAGCCAGCGCCCTTCGCCCTTCGCCGGCTGGACGTAAAAATAAGGCCGGCCGGGGAAATCAGGCAGTCCCACCACGGCCGAATGGATCGCATGGTCCGCCAGCTTCACACGTTCGGCCGCGGGCGCATCGGGCTTGTCCGCCACGAACAGCGCCATCGGCGCATCCGGGTTCCATGCGCTCCAGTTCACGCGGAAAACCCCGGGGCCGCCATCCTCAACACCAAATTCGGGCGCGGGGGCCGAAACCGCCGCCTGTGCGGCTGGTGCTGGTGCCGCAGCGGGCGGGGCTGCGAAGCCCATCCCTGCCCCGGCCACCGCCACCGTCGCGGCAAACATGACCTTCACATGCACTCTCCTAAATCCGGAACCGGACGTCGACCCATCAGTCCGCGGCGCTGCAATACGCCTGGTTCGCATTGATCTGTTCAGGTGACGCCAACTCAACATCGAACAATGGACGTTCGATATTGGTAAGGTTCTTTCCCCACGGCGGGACTGCCACATTTCCCGCGTCCATTGCAATGCGGCCAAGGCGGTTCCGATCACCCGGCGCAAATGCCGGTTATCGCATGGCAGGATAAGGATTATGTGGCGTATTCAGGCTTCGGCCTTGCGGCGTCGTTCGGTCGCCGCATGACAGGCAAGGCCCATGCAATCGTCGCGCGACCCGTCCTTCTGGCGATCGACCGGGATATCGACGAACCCGCCATTGCACAGGGCGATCCGCATCGACGCCGGGTGCGCGTCGGCGGCATTGGTGCCGCCGAACAGCAGGCTGGCCACCGCCAGTCCGGCCAGGGTGGTGCTAAACGGCACGGCTGAACCCCCCGGTCGAAATGTCCCGATAGGCGTCGATCGCGCTGGCGATCGTGCGGGCATAAGGCAGGCCCTGCACCGTCAATTCGAGGCGATTGCCGGCAAAGCGCGCCAGCCCGGCCGCTTCCGCCTGCGCAAGCGCCCCTTGCACCTGCGCCACCATATCGGCGCCCAGATCGGCGCTACCCTGACATAGCAATTGTTCGATGATCCTGCCCCGTCGACGATCATCGGCCGATCGCATGATCCCGCGACGGGCCGGCAGGCGGCCGGAAAATGCCAGCATCCGATACCGGCCGGCCATTTTTTCATTCTGGGCGATCAGGCCGGGAAACTGGCTGATCGCGCTGGCGCCCATGCCGATCAGATAGTCGCAATCATCATCGGTAAAGCCCTGGAAATTGCGCCGCAACCGTCCTTCGGCCGCCGCCTGCGCCAGCGGATCGCCAGGCTGCGCGAAATGATCGAAGCCGATCGCGCGATACCCGGCGCCTGCCAGCCGGTCATGCGCATAAGCCGACTGGTCGAACCGCGTGCGCAGGTCGGGCAGATCGGCATCGTCGATGCGGCGCTGGCGCGGCAACAGCTTGGGCAGATGGGCATAACCGAACACCGCGATCCGGTCCGCCCCCAGCGCGATCGTCCGCGTCAGGCTGTCGTCCAGTTCGGCAACACCCTGATGCGGCAGGCCGTACATCAGATCGAAGTTGATCGATCGAACCCCGGCCATGCGCAGCCCGTCCGTCGCGCGCTCGATCATCTCGGCCGGCTGGATGCGGCCAATCGCCGCCTGCACCTGCGGCGCGAAGGTCTGCACGCCAAGGCTGGCGCTTGCGACGCCCAGCCCGGCGATCGCATCCAGCCACGCACGGTCCAGCGTGCGCGGGTCCAGTTCGATCGACAGCGTCGCATCGCCCACGCCCAGCCGCCGCTCCAGTGTCTCGACCAGATGGACGAAACGCCAGGGCGCAATCGCATTGGGGCTGCCGCCACCGAATGCGATCCGCCGCACCCGTCCGCGCCCCGCCAGTCGATCGGCGATCAGATCGATTTCGGTTTCCAGCGCCTCAAGATAAGCGGTCAGCCGCCCACCGCGATTGGCGGCGCCGGTGTTGCAGCCGCAATACCAGCAGATCTCCTTGCAATAAGGGATATGCAGATACAGCGAGAGCGGCGCCTCCTCCGGCACCGCATCGATCGCGGCGGCCATGTCGGCCTCGCTTATGCCGTCATGAAATTCGGCGGCGGTGGGATAGCTGGTGTAGCGCGGTACCGGGCGGCCCAGCAATTCGGGATGATAGGTCCACATGGCCCATGCTTAGCCCCCTTTGCGCGCCCCCTCCTTGATCCACGTCAACGAAAGGCTTGTCTTCGATCAAGGTGCGGATGTTTGGCCCGGTTTAATCGATTCCCTGACGGACAACATTCCGAAGGGGAAACAAATGTACCGGGCCTTCGCGCTCACCCTGCTGGCGGCAACTGCCCTCGCCTCGCCGGCTCAGGCCGAAAAGGGCGATATACTGGTTCGCGTTCGCGGCATCATGGTCGCGCCGAACGAAAGTTCCAGTGGCATCACCCCCACCTTCCCTGCCGAAGGGGTGCAGGTGAACAACAGCATCATGCCCGAGGTGGATTTCACCTACATGCTCAGCAAGCATGTCGGCGCCGAACTGATCGTGGCGACAACCAAGCACCGCGCCAGCGGCAAGACCGGCACCACCGGCTCGATCGGCCGGCTGGCATCGACCTGGGTGCTGCCGCCGACGCTGACGCTGCAATATCATTTCGCCCCCGATGGCCCGGTTCGGCCTTATGTCGGCGCGGGTGTGAACTACACGATCTTCTATTCCGAAGATGCGTCGGGCGGGCTGGAAGCGGCCGTCGGCAAGACGAAGGTCCATATGAAGGACAGCTTCGGCTGGGCGCTTCAGGCGGGTGTCGACGTGCCGATCAGCGAACGCGTCTTCGTCAATTTCGACGTCAAATATATCGATATCGATACCACCGCGCGGCTGACGACCACGGCGATCGGCACGCAGCACACCCGCATTCATCTTGATCCGCTGGTCTTCGGCATAGGCGTCGGCATGCGCTTCTGACCCGCGATCCCACCCTCTCTCCCCCTGTGGGGGAAGGCACCCGCCTTCCCCTACTTTTTTTGCGTCTCGGTTTCGTCGTCGATCAGGATGCGCAGCGCGGCGCCGTCCAGATCCTCCAGTTGCCCGGCCCTGAGCGACCAGAAGAACGCACCCAGCCCGCCCAGCCCCAGCAGCAGGGCGACGGGGATCAGGAAAGCAAGGCCATTCATCGTGCGCACCTCCGTAGCCGCAGCGCATTGGCGATAACGATGATCGACGACGACGACATCGCCACCGCCGCCACCAGCGGCGTCACATAGCCCGCGATCGCCAGCGGCACCGCCAGCACGTTATAGCCGATCGCCAGCGCGAAATTCTGGCGAACCACCCGCAACGTCCGCCGCGCGGCCGAAACCGCGATCGGCACGGGCATCAGGCTATCGCCCAGGAACAGGATATCGGCGGCGGTCTGGCCGACGTCGCTGGCCGATGCCGGCGCGATCGAAACATGGCCGGCGGCGAGCGCCGGGCCATCATTGAGGCCGTCGCCGACCATCAGTACCTTGCGCCCTGCCTGTTCCAGCCGCTCGACCGCGGCCAGCTTGGCTTCGGGCGTCATGCCAACCAGCGCCAGCAACCCCAGTTCGCGCGCCACCGGCGCCACCGCTTCGCCCCGATCACCCGAAATGATCGCGACATCGAACCCGTCGCGCTCCATCCGGCGGATCGCAGCGGCCGCGTCCGGCCGCAGCCGATCGGCAAATTCCAGCAGGCGCGGCGGCGCGCCTTCCAGCGCAAAGGCCGTCGCCAGCCGGTCGTGTCCCGTCACGCCCACCCATTCGGGCCGGCCAAGCCGCACCCATTTGCCCTGCCACGTCGCCTCCACGCCAAGCCCGGGAATTTCCAGCAGGTCGGCGACGTCCGCCGCCTGTACGCCCTTGCCTTCCAGCGTGCGCACCAGCGCCGCCGACAGGGGGTGCCGGCTCGCCCGCGCCAGGGCGAGCGCCAGCGGCGCTTCCGCATCCGCCAGCACCCATTCCCCCACCGGCTCGGGCCGGCCCACGGTCAATGTCCCGGTCTTGTCGAACCGCGCGCAATCCGCCTCCGCCAGCCGTTCCAGCGCGGACCCATCCTTGACGAGCACGCCGCGCCGCATCAGCGCGCCCGCCGCCACCACCTGCGCCACCGGCACCGCCAGCCCCAGCGCGCACGGGCAGGTGATGATCAGCACCGTCACCGCGATCAGCAGCGATTCATGCCAGCCCGCGCCCGCGATCATCCAGCCGGCAAAGCTCAATGCCGCCAGCAGATGCACCGCCGGCGCATAATAACGCGCCGCGCGATCGGCCAGCCGCACATAATGCGATCGCCCCTGCCCCGCCGCTTCCATCAGCCGCGCCATCCGCGATATGCTGGTATCCGGCCCGGCCGCCGTCACGCGCACGATGATCGGCGCATCGACATTCAGCGCACCGGCCACGACGCGGCTGCCTTCGGCGATCGGTTCGGGCCAGCTTTCGCCGGTGATGATCGCCATGTCCATGCTGCTGGCGCCAAGCTCGACCACACCGTCCGCAGCCAGCCGTTCGCCCATCGCCACCTGCAATTGCATGCCCGGCTCGATCGCTTCGGCCGCCAGCCACGCGCTCGTCCCGTCGGGGTGCAGCACGGTGCCGCCCGGCGCGGTCTGCCGCAGCAGGGCCGCCGCCCCGTCGCGCGCGCGGTTGCGCATGGCATTATCGAGCAGGCGCCCCGCCAGCAGGAAGAACAGCAGCGATACCGCGCCGTCGAAATAGGCGTGCCGCCCGCCGACGATCGTTTCGAACAGGCTGATCGCCGTCGCCAGCAGCACGCCGATCGAAATCGGCACGTCCATGTTGGTCCGCCCGTGCCTGAGCGCGCCCCACGCCGAACGGAAGAATGGCCGCCCGGCATAGGCCACCGCCGGCATCGCGATCATCGCCGATAGCCAGTGGAACAATTGCCGCGTCGCGCCTTCCGCGCCGGACCAGATCGCCACCGACAACAGCATCACGTTCATCGCGGCAAACCCGGCCACGCCGATCGCCCGCACCAGTTCGCGTCCCTCGCGATCATCGGGCTGCGTCGACGCCAGTTTGATCGGCTCGGCGGCAAAACCGATGGCCGCCAGCGCATCCTTCAGCGCAACCACATCGATCGTCGCATCATGGTCGATCGCCACGCGCTTGGCGGAAAAGTTCACCCGCGCCTCGATCACGCCGGGCGTGTCGCGCAACCCCCCTTCGATCTTGGCGATGCATCCGGCGCAGCGCACGCCAGGCAGCACGAACTCGCTATGCGCTGCGGCGATCATGCCGCGATATCCCCGACCATGCGGAAATCGTTCCCGCCTTTGCGCAACGTGGCATGGACCCGCCACCGCCCCGCCGGCAGCGGCTCGATCGACTGGTACCGCCCCTGCCCGATCGCCCGAAAGCGCAAGGACCTCGCCGGCAGCCTGCCCAGCGGATGCGATGCGGTCGCCGTTACCGCGGCACCATCCAGCGCGGCCCCTTCCGCCGTGGCGATCAGTTCGACGCCGCCGTCCGCGCGCGCCACCGCGGCCGTCCAGCCCAGCGCATCCTGCGTGCGCGCCGCTTCCAGCCAGCCATTATATTGGCGGCTGGCGACATAGCCGTTGGCGACGATCAGCCCGCCGAAACTGCGCGTCGCCAACGTCGCCATCAACAGGTTGACGCTGATGATGACGCCGAAAAAGGCGACCATCGCGATCCCCATGTGGCGGCCGGTAAAAGGACGGGTCATGGTTGGTCTCCCGGACGATCGAAGCGGGTTTCGGCCTTGTCGGTTTCGTGGGCGCCATCGGCGGCGCTGAGCGTGAAGGCAAAGGGTTCGGCCGCCCCCCCGTCCGCCCCCGCACGCACATAGATGCGGCGCTGGTCCACGCTGTCGGGCGCCACGCTGAACCGCAGCGTACGGGCGGATTCCGCCTCGTTCCCCAGCGATTCCCACATTGCGCCATCGGCCAGGCCATCCAGCGTCAGCACAAAATCGCGCGGTCGCGATTCCATGTTACGCAGCTTGATGGTGTAGGCGTTGCGGATCGCACCATCGCTCAGTTGCACCCACAATGGGTTGCGATCATGCGCGACGGACAGGTCCATCCGCGTGCGGTTGCCCAGCGCGAACATCATGGCCAGGCCAATCACCCCCCACAGCGCGAAATACAGCAACGTCCGCGGGCGCAGCATCGTCCGGGCGATCGATACCGGCGGCGCGCCGGCGGCTTCGGCCTTGCAATCTTCCAAAGTGGCATAATCGATCAGCCCGCGCGGCCGGCCGATCCGCGCCATCACATCGTCGCACGCATCGATGCACAGGGCGCAGGTGATGCATTCGAACTGCGCGCCATCGCGAATGTCGATGCCGGTGGGGCACACCGCCGCGCACGCGCCGCAATCGACGCAATCGCCGGTCGGCGCTCCCGCATCCTTCTTCATCCCCCGACTGCGCGGTTCGCCGCGCCAGTCCTTGTAGGTGACGATCAGCGATCGTTCGTCCAGCATGGCCGATTGGATGCGCGGCCATGGGCACATGTAGATGCACACCTGTTCGCGCATCCAACCGCCCAGCACATAGGTGGTGAAGGCGAGCACCGCGACGGTGGAATAAGCCACCACCGCCGCATCGCCGGTCAGCAGGTCGCGCGCCAGGGTCGGCGCATCGGCGAAATAAAATACCCACGCGCCGCCGGTCAGCAGGGCGATCAGCAGCCAGATGCCATGCTTCAGCACACGCTTGGCGATCTTGCCGGCGCTCAGCGGCGCGGCGCGCAGGCGGATCTGCGCATTGCGATCGCCATCAATCGCGCGTTCGATATGCAGGAACAGGTCGGTCCACACGGTCTGCGGGCAGGCATAGCCGCACCACGCCCGGCCGACGGTGGATGTGACCAGGAACAGGCCCACACCAGCCATCACCAGCAAACCGGCCACATAATAAAATTCATGCGGCCAGATTTCGATATCGAAGAAATAGAAACGGCGGTTCGCCAGATCGACCAGCACCGCCTGATCGGGGGCATAAGCCCCGCGATCCCACCGCAGCCAGGGCGTGACATAGTAGATCGTCAGCGTCACTGCCATGATCGCCCATTTCAGGCGGCGGTAAAAGCCGTCGATCGCGCGCGGGAAGATATCGGCGCGGCGGACATAAAGCCCGCCACTCCCCCCGGTGCGATCGTCATGGCCAGCCATTATTCGCCCCCACCCAGCGAATGGACATAAGCGGTCAGCATGTTGATCGTGGCCGGGTCCAGCCGCTGGCCCCAGGCCGGCATCACCCCGCCACGGGCATTGGTCACGGTCGCGGTCACGCTGTCGCGATCGCCGCCATACAGCCAGATGCGGTCCGTCAGATTGGGCGCCCCGAACTGGCGCAGGCCTTTGCCGTCGCTGCCGTGGCACACCGCGCAGTTCGCCTCGAACAGCGGTGCGCCGCGCCGTGCGGAGGCATCCGCTTTATCCTGTCCGGCGATGACGCGGACGTGGGACACGACATCGTGGATCTGATCCGCGGTCAATATGCCGTCGCGGCCGAATGCCGGCATCATCGACAGCCGGGTCTTGTCGTCATCGGGCTGGCGGATGCCGTGGACCAGCGTCTGGCGGATCGCGGCGCGATCGCCACCCCACAGCCAGTCGTCGTCGTTCAGATTGGGATATCCCTTGCTGCCGGCCGCACCCGATCCGTGGCACTGCACGCAATGCACCTTGAATGCGGCGCGCCCGCCTTCCACGGCTTGGCGCATCAGCGGCGACTGCGGATCGATCTGTTCGATCGGCGTTGTCGCCACCGTGCGCATGAACTCCGCCCGGCCCGCCTCGACCTTCTCGATATCCGCCTTCAGGTCGCCCCGGCTGGTCCAGCCGAACGTGCCGGCGGTCGCGCTGCGCGCCAGCGGGATCGCGGGATAGACGATGCAATAGCCGATCGCGAACACGATCGAGGCATAGAAGCTCCACAGCCACCAGCGTGGCATCGGATTGTCCAGTTCCTCGATACCGTCCCACTCATGCCCCATCGTCTTGGGGCCGGTTTTTTCGGGACCACCGGTTGCGCCGCTTTTGTCTGTCTTGGCGTTCCTGTCAGTCATGACGGGGGCTTTCATCGCGAAAGGGGATTTGGGCGGCATCGTCGTGCAGGGCGCGGGCGGATGGGCGGCAGGCGCGCCACACCGCCAGCAGGAACACGATCGTCAGGAACAAAAGTCCCCAGCTGTCCGCCGCGTGACGCAGGGCGTCATAGGTCATTTCGCCTGCTCCATCGGTTCGGCCGCGCGGGTGTCGACCAGCGTGCCCAGCATCTGGAGGTAGGCGACCAGCGCATCCATTTCGGTCACGCGCTTGGGATCGCCATCGAAATCGCGGGCCTGCGCCTTGGGGTAACGCTTGCGCAGATCGGCGGTGTCGGCGTCGGGATCGGCCTGCGCCTGCAGATCGTCCAGCGCCTTGTCGAGGTCCTCGTCGCTATAGGGCACACCCACCCGGCGCAGCGCGACCAGATGATCGCGCACGCCGGGCATCACCAGCTTGCGCTCGCGCAGGAAGGCGTAAGGCGGCATGATCGATTCCGGCACCACCGATTGCGGATCGGCCAGGTGCTGGACGTGCCATTCATCCGAATAACGGCCGCCGACGCGGGCCAGGTCCGGCCCGGTGCGCTTCGATCCCCACTGGAACGGGTGATCGTACATGCTTTCCGCTGCCAGGCTGTAATGCCCATACCGTTCCACTTCGTCGCGGAACGGGCGGATCATCTGGCTGTGGCAGTTATAACAACCCTCGCGGATGTAGATGTTCCGGCCCGCTTGTTCGAGCGGGGTATAGGGCCGCACGCCCTCCACCTTCTCCACCGTCGAATCGATCCAGAACAAGGGCGCGATCTCGACGATGCCGCCGATCGAAACGGTGATCAGCGAAAGGATGAAAAGCAAGGTGACGTTGCGTTCGATCTTGCCGTGATCGAGTTTCTTGATGGCCATCGGGCGATCCTTCAGGCGGCCGCGGGCTGGATCGGTTTGTCCAGCGCGGGATTGTAGGGGGCGTCGGAAAGCGGTGCTTCGTCCCGCAGGCGGCCACGGATCGTCATCGCGATGTTCCACGCCATGATCAGCGCGCCCGCCAGGTACAGCACGCCGCCGGCAGCGCGGATCAGGTAATAGGGCTTCATCGCGGCGACGACGTCGGCAAAGGCGTTCACGAGGTAGCCGTCGGCCCCATATTCGCGCCACATCAGCCCCTGCATGATGCCCGCCACCCACATCGACGATGCGTAAAGAACGATCCCCAGCGTCGCCAACCAGAAGTGCCAGTTGATCATCCGCAGCGAATAGAGCCGCTCGCGGCCCCACAGCCGGGGCGTCATGAAATAGACCGCGGCGAAGGTGATCATCCCGTTCCAACCGAGCGCCCCCGAATGGACATGGCCGATCGTCCAGTCGGTATAATGCGACAGGCTGTTGACGGTCTTGATGCTCATCAGCGGGCCTTCGAAGGTGCTCATGCCGTAGAAGGCCAGCGCCAGCACCATCATGCGGATGATCGGATCGGTGCGGATCTTGTCCCACGCGCCCGATAGCGTCATCAGGCCGTTGATCATGCCGCCCCAGCTCGGCATCCACAGCATGATCGAAAAGACCATGCCCAGCGTCTGCGCCCAATCGGGCAGCGCGGTGTAGTGCAGGTGGTGCGGCCCCGCCCAGATGTAGAGGAAGATCAGCGACCAGAAATGGACGATCGACAGCCGGTAGCTGAAGACCGGGCGTTCGGCCTGCTTGGGCACGAAATAATACATCATGCCGAGGAAGCCGGCGGTCAGGAAGAAGCCGACCGCGTTATGCCCGTACCACCACTGCGTCAGCGCATCCTGCACGCCGGCGAACAGCGAATAGGATTTCGAACCGAACAGGCTGGCCGGCATCGACAGGTTGTTGACGATGTGGAGCATCGCCACGGTGACGATGAACGACAGATAGAACCAGTTGGCGACATAGATATGCGGTTCATGCCGCCGCACGATGGTGCCGACATAGACCGCCAGATACGCCACCCAGACGATCGTCAGCCAGATATCGACATACCATTCCGGCTCGGCATATTCGCGGGCCTCGGTAATGCCCAGCAGATAGCCGCTCGCCGCCAGCACGATGAACAGCTGATATCCCCAGAAGGTGAAGCGGGCGAGGCCGGGGAAGGCCAGCCGGGCGCGGCAGGTGCGCTGCACCACCCAGAAGCTGGTCGCGATCAGCGCATTGCCGCCGAACGCGAAGATCACCGCCGACGTGTGCAACGGCCGCAGCCGCCCGAACGTCGTATATTCCAGCCCCAGGTTCAGCGCCGGAAAGGCCAGCTGCAACGCGATGTAGAGGCCGGCGAGAAAGCCGACGATCCCCCAGGCCATCGTCGCGATCACGCCCCAGCGGATGATTTCGTCATCATAGCCGGTCGGCGCGGGTTTCGGCCGGGCAAGGCCCGCCATCGCCTCATAGTCAGCCGTCCGCAGCGTCCATACCAGCGCGGCCAGCGCGGCTGCCGCCACGATCGCCATCTGCACGGCAAAGCCGCCATCCACGGCGAGCGCCGCAGCCGCCATCGCCAGGAAACTGATCAGAAACCAGCCTCCGGCTTTCAATACCAATCCGTCCATCTGCGATCCCTGTTCGGAAAATGTACGGCGTTCCCCTCGTCCTTCGGGGGTTGGCCAGCATTGATCATCGTCAAAAATTCAGCCGCCGGCGGCCTCGCGCAGCGCATTCCTGTCACGCACCGCGATCTGCCGCCCGCCCGGCAGCGCGATCACGCCCCCGTCGCGCAGGCGGGTCATCGTCCGGCTTACGGTTTCGATCGCCATGCCCAGTATGTCGGCCATCTGCTGGCGGCTGAACGGCAGGGCGAACGTCTTGCCGGCCGCGCCTTCCAGCCGCTCGGCCGCATCCAGCAGCAAGGTGGCGACGCGCTCCATCGCCGATGTGCGGCCCAGCAGCAGCATCCAGCGCCGCGCGCCATCCAGATCGTCGAGCGCGCGGCGCAGCAACGCTTCGCCCATCCCGGCATGGCCTGTCGCAAAGGAATCGAACGCCGCCCGGCTGAACACGCACAGATGCGCGTCGCTCAGCGCGGTGATCGTCTGGCGGCTGTTCTTGCCGAACGGCCGGCCGATGAAATCGGCAGGATAAGCCAGGCCCACAATCTGCTCGCGCCCGTCGCGCGACATGGCGGACATTTTGAGCACGCCTTCCAGCACGTTGCCGACCAGCGTGGATTCAGCCCCCTGCCAGATCAGCGCCTGCCCGCGCTTCAGCCGAACCTTGCGGCCCAGCCGATGCAGTTCGCCCAGCGCCGGCGCCGCAAGGGACCCGCAAAACGCATCGGCGCGCACCGCACAGCTTGCGCATGGCGACGGATCATGCCCCGCCTCCGCTTCTCCATCCTGCCCCGATGGCTCGACATACATCGGAAAATCTCCGCCCTTGTGGCCGGTGGCAGTTCGGTGCCACCGGCTCACCGCCTTCTCGTTTTGGCGTGCGCGCAACGATATACGCATTTGTACGGACGCCCCGGCGGTGGGCCGAACGGGCACGGGCAGGCGCGCTGCCCGTCAGCGCCGGCGCAACCATCCGCGCAGCGCCACGTTCCTACAGAATCCGGCCTTCAGGATCCGGCCGCACGATCGTCATACGTAGACATACGCAGTGCGGATCCGGCCGAGCCGTGCGAATTTCGCACACACGCCCGCAGGAGGTGAACGATGCTCAAAGACATATTGGCGGTTGTCGAAGGCGGCGATCAATGCCTGCCGGCCATCGATACGGCCATTGCACTGGCCCGGCGCCACGACGCCCATCTCGGTGTCACGGTGCTGACGGAACAGGCCATCCTGATCACGGCCTATGATCCGATCGGCTATGCCTGGCCCGCGCCGGAGCGTGACACGGAACATGAACAGCAGCTCGCCGCCATCCGCGATCGGGTCACGCAAATGGGCATTGCCGCGGATGTCCGCGGATTTTGCGACGATCCCACCTTGCTGCCGGGTCTCGTCAATGTCGAAGGGCGCTATGCCGATCTGGTGCTGTTCGGTCCGTCCTCCTGTTGGGTCGACACCCGCCTGCGCCGCCATGCGATCGAAGCAACGGTGATTGGTGCCGGCGCCCACACGCTGCTTTCACCGGATGATTGGCAGCCCGGCCCTGTCACCCATGCCGTGCTGGGGTGGAACGCGTCGGCCGAAGCCGCCCGCGCCGCGCGCGCGCTGATCGCCTTTGCCGATCCCGGCGCGCGGATCGATGTGGTGACGATCGATGCCGTGCCGTCGCCGGATGGCCACGGGCCGGCGCCCGGCAGCGATATCGCCCGCCACCTGGCCCGCCACGGATTTCAGGTGGACGTCCACCGCGAAGCATCCGCCGGCCAGCCGATCGCACAGGTTCTGCAGTCGTTCACGCGCGATCGCGGCGCCGATTTGCTGGCGATCGGCGCCTTCGCCCATTCGCGCTTCCGCGAAATCCTGTTGGGCGGCGTGACACGCGATCTGATCGCCGGAACACAATTGCCGATCCTCATGGTCCATTGAGAAAGGTTGTCCGCTCACCCGCGACAATCTTTTGCCGAACGGGAACGGGCGCGGTACTGGTTCAGCCATGCCGGTTTCCAAGGGTCATTCGCTTCAGCTCGCTGACGAACTCAATCTGCTGATCGATGGCGCGCAGGGGCTGGCCATCTACATGGTCGATCCTGCTGGCCGGGTCACGATCTGGAACCGGGGGGGCGAACGCCTCACCGGCTGGGCCGCCGACGAAGTTATCGGCCGCGATGATGCCCTGTTCTATCCGGCCGATGCGATTGCCGCTGGCCGGCCGGCCGCCGATCTCGCCGCGGCCCGCACCGCCGGCCGGCTCGAACGCGAAGACTGGTGCATCCGCAAGGATGGGTCCGAATTTCTCGCCAGCATCGCGATCACCGCTTTGTCCGACGATAGCGGTGCTGCGCGCGGCTTTGCCAAGGTGCTGGCGGATATCACCGATCGCCGGGCCGCCGAAGCCGCGCTCAGGACCAGCGAAAGCCATCTGCGCTCGATTCTGTCCACCGTGCCCGATGCGATGGTCGTCATCGACGAACGTGGCGACATATTGTCCTTCAGCGCCGCGGCCGAACGGCTGTTCGGCTATCGCGAGGCCGAAGTCGTCGGCAACAATGTCAGTATGCTGATGCCTTCGCCCGATCGCGAACGGCATGATGGCTATATCCGGCGCTACCTGCAAACCGGGGAAAAACGCATCATCGGCATCGGCCGTGTCGTATTCGGCGAACGGCGCGATGGATCGACCTTTCCGATGGAACTGGCCATCGGCGAGGCGGCGGGCAGCGAATCCCGCTTGTTCACCGGTTTCATCCGCGATCTCACCGAACGGCGGCGCACCCAGGAACAGCTTGAAGAATTACAGTCCGAACTGATCCATGTTGCCCGCGTCAGCGCGATGGGCACGATGGCGTCCACCCTGGCGCACGAACTCAACCAGCCGATCACCGCCGTCACCAATTATGTCGAAGCAATCCGTGATCTGCTCGGCCAGCCCGATCCCGATGATCTGCCGATGATCCGCGAAGCGCTGGACGACGCCGCGAAGGAAGCCTTGCGCGCCGGCCATATCGTGCGCCGTCTGCGCGATTTCGTGGCGCGCGGCGAAGTCGAAAAAACCGTCGAAAAATTGCCGCAACTGATCAACGAAGCCGCCGTCCTTGGCCTGATGGGCGCCAGCGAAAGGGGCATCGCCCCGCGTTTCGATCTCGATCCTTATGCGTCGCCCGTGCTGGTCGATCGGGTGCAGATCCAGCAGGTGCTGATCAACCTCATTCGCAACGCGGTCGATGCGATGGCGTCCGCTCCCGAACGCCGGCTCGTCGTCACCAGCCAGCCCGATCAGCCGGGTTTCGTGCGCGTCACCGTCGCCGATACCGGTCCGGGGGTTGCCCCCGATGTGGCCGCCCAGCTCTTTTCCGCCTTTGTCAGCACCAAGAAGGACGGCATGGGCCTTGGTCTTTCGATCTGCCGGACGATCGTCGAAGCCAATGGTGGCCGCATCTGGATGGAACCGGGCGCGGACGGCGGAACCCGATTTCATTTCACGCTGGTGCGCGCCGATGCAGAGGAAGCCTCATGACGGATAAGCGGTTGGTCCACATCGTCGATGATGAAGAAGCGATCCGGCGATCCGCCAGCTTTATGCTCAAGACGGCGGGCTTCGCCGTGGAAACCTGGCCGTCCGGTGTCGCCTTCCTCAAGGAAGCCCAGACGGCGGCGCCCGGCTGCGTGTTGCTCGACGTGCGTATGCCCGAAATGGACGGGCTGGAAGTGCAGCGGGCCTTGGTGGATCGCGGCATCGCCTTGCCGGTGATCGTGCTCACCGGCCATGGTGATATTTCGATCGCGGTGCGCGCGATGAAGGCTGGCGCGGTCGATTTCATCGAAAAGCCGTTCGAAAAGGCCGCCCTGCTGGCCGCGATCGAAGCCGGGTTTGATCGGCTTGCCGCCGCCGACGGGCGCGCCGCGCGGGCCGATGCCGCCGCCGTCCTGCTGGCCCGCCTCACCCCGCGTGAACGCGATGTGCTCAACGGCCTTGCCAGTGGCCTGCCCAACAAGACGATCGCCTTTGATCTCGGCATTTCACCCCGAACCGTCGAAGTGCATCGCGCCAATCTGATGGCCAAGCTCGACGTGCGCAGCCTGTCCGATGCGCTGCGCATCGCCTTCGCCGCCGAAGTCGATAGCGCGGATATCGGGAGCATTACGTAGCGACGGCCGGGCTGGCGTCTGGGATGACATTCTTTCGGCAACCGGCCGGACGAACGGATTTCGATGACGCGCGACGACGACACGCTTTGCCAGACGGATCGCCCCTGCATCTTGTTGGTGGAGGATGATCCGCCGGTGCGCCGCTCTCTCCAGCTTCTTTTGCGGGGCAAGGGGTTCGACGTGCGGGCTTATGCTGACGGCGGCACGCTGCTGAACGATCCCACGATCGTGCAGGCCGCGTGTTTTGTGACCGATCTGCACATGGAAGGCCTGGATGGCATGGAACTGCTTGCCCGCCTGCGCGCGCGCGGCTGGCACGGGCCCGCCGTGCTAATCACCGGTTCGCCCACCCCCGGCCTCGCCGATCGCGCCGCGGCGCAAGGGTTCAGCGCGCTTATCGAAAAGCCGTTCCGCGCGAGCGCCCTCACCGAAACGGTCCAGAAATTGACGCAAGCCGCCTGAGTTTTAGCCTCAATATTGCACATTGCGTCATTTTGTATAATTTTCTCTACGCATTTCGTCATTCGGGTCGCCATTTTTGATCCAGATCAAAAGTCTCCCGGCGAACCACCGATATCCTGCCTGCAACAACCCCGCGATTCGGGAGGTCGGCATGAAGATCAGGGCACTATCCTACGTGGTCATCGACGCGGTCGATCCAACAGCCTGGGGCCGCTATGGCGAAGACGTCCTTGGCATGATGGCCATGCCGATCGGCCTCAATCTGGCGCTCAAGATGGATGCCCGCGCCGGCCGCATCCTCGTCCAGCGCGCCACCGCCAATCGCTATGCCGCCAGTGGCTGGGAACTGGCGGACCATGCCGCCTTCACCGCCGCCCTCGCCGATCTCGCGGCCGCCGGCGTCGATGTTGCGCCCGGCACGCCCACGGAAATCGCCTTTCGTCATGTGCAGGACATGGCCTGGTTCCGCGATCCTTCGGGCAACCGCCACGAAATCACCTGGGGCTATGTCAGCGATTTCCAGCGCTTCCAGTCCCCGCAGGGCGTTTCGCGCTTCATCACCGATGATCTCGGCCTTGGCCACATGGTGCTGCCCGCACCCCGCTTCGACGAAACCTGCGCCTTCCTGGCGAACGTGATGGGCTTCGGCCTGTCGGACATCCTCGTCCACCGCACCGATGGCCCCGACGGCCCGACCGCGCAGCGCATCCACTTCCTGCATTGCGGCAATGGCCGCCACCACAGCCTCGCGCTGTTCGAAGGCGAAGTACCCAGCGGCTGCGTCCATCTGATGGTCGAAGTCGACAGCATGGATGAAGTCGGCCGCGCGCAGGATCGGATGCTGCGCCACGGTGTCCGGCCGATGGCCACGCTCGGCCGCCATGTGAACGACGAAGTGACGTCCTTCTACATGGCGTCGCCGGGCGGTTTCGCGATCGAATATGGCTATGGCGGCCGCGTCATCGACTGGAACGAACACATCGTCTTCGAAAGCGCCGCCGTCAGCCTGTGGGGCCATGATTTCAGCATCGGTTTCGGCCAGCCCGCCGCGCGCGACGCATCGCTCGCCGCCTGAACGCACCAGCATCCAAGGAGAGTAAGATGAAGAACGCCACCGCCCCATCGATCGATACCGCCGATCTTGTTGCCCGGGCGCGGGATCTGGTGCCGGCGCTTCGCGCGCGCGCCGCGCAGGCCGAACAGGAGTGCCGTGTTCCGGCTGAAACCATCCGCGATTTTCAGGACGCCGGCCTGTTCCGCATCCTCCAGCCCAAAGCCTGGGGTGGGTATGAAATGGATCCCGAAACCTTCTACGCCGTCCAGATGACGCTGGCCGAAGGCTGCATGTCATCTGCCTGGGTTTATGGCGTCGTCGCGGTCCACAACTGGCAACTCGCATTGTTCGATCCGCAGGCGCAGGCGGATGTGTGGGGAGAAAATCCCGCAACACTGATCTCGTCCTCCTACATGCCCAAGGCCCAGGTAACGCCGGTCGATGGCGGCTATCGGATCAGCGGTCGCTGGGGCTTTTCCAGCGGCGTCGATCATTGCGACTGGGTGTTCCTTGGCGGGCTGGTTCCGGCTGCCGATGGCAAGGGACCACCGGACTATCGCACCTTCCTCGTCCCGCGAGCGGACTTCACCGTCCTGCCCGTGTGGGACACGCTGGGCCTGCGCGGCACCGGCAGCCATGACGTGATCGTCGAAAATGCGTTCGTCCCCGCTTATCGCAGCCATCGTTCGAAGGACGGTTTCGCGGCGACCAGCCCGGGTTTGAAGCTCAACGATGCGCCACTGTTCACCCTGCCCTTCGGCCAGATCTTCGTGCGCGCCGTTTCCTCGTCGTCGATCGGGGCATTGCAGGGCGCGCTCAACGATTTCCGCGACTATGCGACGAACAAGGTCAGCAGCAACGATTTTTCGCGCACGGCCGATGATCCGTCCGCCCAATTGATCGCCGCCGAAACCGCCGCCGCGATTGATGAAATGAAGATGACCTTGTTCCGCAATTTCGGCGTCCTGATGGATCAGGCCAAGGCTGGCCAGCCGTTCGATCTCGATCAGCGGCTGCTGTTCCGTTTCCAGTCGGGCCAGATCGTCGATCGCTGCGCGCAACTCATCTCACGGTTGTTCTACGCGTGCGGCGCGCAGGGCGTTTATCGCAGTAGCCCGATCGCGCGCGCCTTCGTCGATATCCACACCGGCCGCACCCACGTCGCCAACAACCCGGACAAGGTTGGCCGGAATTTCGGCGGCGTCCTGTTCGGCGCGGCCAACAGCGACACCTTCATCTGACACAGGCAAAGACGGATAATCAGGAGAAGATCATGGCGACGACCAAGGAATATGGCCTCGGCGAATATACCTTCCCACGCGGCTGGTTCATGATCGCGGATGCCGCGGAACTGCAGGAAAAGCCATTGGCGCTGCGTTTCTTTTCCCGCGATTTCGTGCTCTATCGTGGCCAATCCGGCCAGGTGGTGCTGATGGATGCCTACTGCCCGCACATGCGGGTCCATCTCGCCAAGAACACCACATCCTACGTCGTTCGCGATGGTCAGCAGATCGAAGGGGATTCGATCCGCTGTCCCGGCCATGGCTGGCGGTTCAACCCAGATGGCCAGTGCGACGACATTCCCTATTCCACCCACGGCATTCCCAAGGCGGCCTGCATCCCGACATACCCGGTGATCGAACGCGCGGGCTGCATCTGGATGTGGCATGACGAGGAAGGTGCAGCGCCCGATTTCGATCTGCCTGCGCTCGATGAATGGAACCAGCCCGGCTGGGTACGCTGGCGGATCGATCACCTCGACACCTTGCCGATCCATCCGCAGGAAATCGTCGATAACATGACGGATTTCGCCCACTTCATCCCCGTGCACGGCAGCACCGACATCAGCTATTTCACAAACGAATTCCGCGATCATGTCATCATGCAGCGGTTCGGCGCGGGCCACCGGACCTTGGTGACGGGCGAAGCGATGCTCGAAACCGATACCTGGTACACCGGCCCCGGGATCCTGCTGTCGCGCATGGGCGGCGAGCATCCGGCGCTGATGATGATCTGCCACACGCCCGTCGAAGATGGCGTCGTCAAGGTCTGGCACGCGGTGATGGTCAAGACCGGAGACACCAACGCGACGGCTGCCGATGAAGCGATAGCGCGCGGCTATCAGGACACCGCCCTTGCCGCCTTTTCGCAGGACTTCGAATTATGGGCTAACAAGCAGCCGGCCCTTTCGGTACTGCAAATCCCGGATGACGGACCGTTTCACAAGGGACGGATCTGGTATCGCCAGTTCTACAATCCGCGTGCTCGCGCCGGGGATTTCCATAAACGGGTGAATGGCGTGCATGTCACATGCGACACCCGCGTCCGGCAAGTTGCCTGACGCGGCTCCGCCGCGAGCAAGAGGATAACCGGATGACTGCCGAGCCGTTACCCTATGATTTGATCGGCGGCACCGATACGGTGGCCCGCCTCGTCGATCGCTTTTACGATCTGATGGAAACCGACCCGGCTTATGCGGCGCTTCGCGCGTTGCACAAGCCGGATCTGGCACCGATGCGCGCATCCTTGACCGGTTTTCTCGTCGCATGGCTCGGCGGCCCGCGCGACTGGTTCGACGCAAGGCCTGGCGCATGCGTGATGTCCGCTCATAGCGGGATCGGGATCAATGCCGACACGGCGCGCCAGTGGATCGACGCGATGGCCCGGGCAATGGCCGACAGCGGCATCGAACCCGCGCTGGCGCACCGCATTGGCGATGCTTTTGTCCAGATGGCGAGAGGCATGGCGCGCCAATAAGCGGCGCGGTCGAATTTGCTGGTGAATGACTGAAACATGCCAAAAGGGCCGTCTCACATGATGTGAAACGGCCCCCATGTCATTGGTTCAAGCCCGGAACGCTCAGAGGCGAACGCCCAGGGTCAACCTGACGGACTGGCTCTCGCCCTGATCGGCGATCGTACCCGCATAGCCGACGCCGACCTGCACGCGATCCGCCACCTGCCAACGCAGGCTGGCGTCCACCGCCGCCGCGTCTCGCGCCAGCGGTGCGCCATGGACCAGGAAAGAAGGACCGCCATTGGCGAAAGCCAGACGGCTATCCGTCGCCCGATCGGTCAGCGCGTGCTGCCAGACACCCTTTACCTGCGCGGTCAGCGGTGAATTGGCACCGAGCGCGAAGGACGCCTTGAAGCCGAGATTCGACCATATCGTGTCACGCGTCCGCTCCGCACCTTCCAACGCCAGCGTACCGCCCGTTTCGGTGAAGGCCTCGTTCTTCAGCCACAACGCATTGATGCCGGCGAACGGCTCGATCATGCCGTTGCCCAGCGGCATGGCATAGCCCAGTTCCGCAAAGGCCTGCGCCGCCTGGCCATCATATTTCGCCTTGAGCGTTTCCGAAAGCGCGACGACATTGACCTGGCGATCGGCGCGCACGTCGATCGCTGTGTGGACGGCCCCTGCCCGGACGCGCAGTTTGCCGAACGCGCCCCCGCCATAGACGCCCACATGAAGATTGCGCACGTCCGCCTGTGCGCCGCGCGCCCGGATACGGGCATCGCCGTCGGTATAGCCGCCCGCCACGCCGACACGGAAGCTGGCGAGATCGGTTTCCACGCCGGCCAGGAAACCCTGCCCGTTGCCGCTGACCGCTGCCGAATTACCGTTGCCGTCGATATCATTCCAGCTGCCGGTGACCGTCGTCCACATCTCGGTGCCGGTGCCGGCCGGACCATCGAAACGCCCGATGAGAGTGCGGCGGACATTGTCGGCATCGGCAGCCGCAAAGCTCAGCGCCGATGCGTGGGCTTCGCCCGACAGGGCGTCGAATGCCCGGCGGGCTTCAGCGGCATTCATGCCGACCAGTTCGTTGTAAAGCGCGCTGGTCGCATTGAAGGCGCCATCCACGGCTGCTGCCGTGCTGCGTTGATTGAAGGTTACGCCGACATCGGCAAAGCGCACGTCGTTGCGGGTCATCGTCAGCACCACGCCGTTGCTGGCGTAGATCAGCGCAGGTGTGAGGAAAGCAAGGTCGCTCGTTACGGCATCGAACGTGCCGGTCACGCCATCGCCCGCCACGATGATCGCGTAACTGGTGCGCGGAGCATAATCGCCGGCCGCTGCCAGAACCTGCACGGTACCGCCATCGATCGTCACGGTCTCGCTCGCAACCAGCCGGTCGCTTGCACCAGTCGCGTCGATTTCGACCTCATAGGTCGATCCGGCCTCGAACAGCACGGTCGTAGCGGCCGTCAACTGGCCGATTGAATTGCCTGGGGCCGCCGTCGCGCCGTTGCTGACGACTAGTGCGCCGACAGTGCCGTTACCGCCGATGGAGCCGCCGGCATTGACCGTGAAGCTGGAATTGACAGCCGTGCCGTTCATCGCCAGCCGCCCGCCATTCACCTGCGTGTCACCGCTATAATCGTTCACGCCCGTCAGGTTCAGTCGGCCATCGCCAGTCTTGATCAGGCCACCGGCGCCGCTGATCGCCCCCGTCAGTTCCACGGTGTGGCCGTTGGTGTCGATCAGATTGCCGGTTGCGTTCAAAAGCTGGACATTCGCGCCGGTCGCGAAGCCGGCATCCGCCGCCAGCGTGCCGCCCGACAGGACAAGCGCGCCGCCGCCAAGTGCACCGCCGTCCGACACCCGCACCGTGGAATCGCCGGTGATGCCGACGCCGCCGGCATGGTTGTTTGCTCCTGCAAGGGTTAGCGTGCCACCACCCTGAACGATCAGGCCGCCCGCACCACTCACCGCACCGTTGAGCACGACATCATGGCCGGCGGTATCGATCGCATTGGCCACACCGCCTGCAAGCTGGATGTTGGTGCCCAGCGCGAAGTCGGCTCCCGCCGCCAGCGTGCCGCCCATCAGGTTCAGCCCGCCGATGCCCAGCGCGCCGCCATCCGACACCCGCACCGTGGAATCGCCGGCAATGACCGTTCCACCGGCATAGTTGTTCGCGCCCGTCAGCACGAGCGTGCCCTGCCCCTGCACGATCAGGCCGCCATCGCCGCTGATGACACCGCTCAGCGTGCTCGCCACGCCGGCCGTGTTGATGAACGCGCCGCCATCCTGGATCGCAATCGGGTTGCTGAGAATCACGTCCGGCGAAGCGCCGCCGGTCATGCTGAGCGTGCCGCCATCAAAGGTGACGGCTTCGCCCTGCGCGGCAGCGTCGGCCAGCGTGAATTCGCCCTTGCTGGTATCGATGATACCCGATCCGCCCAGATCGGGATCGGCCTGGAAATCACCCGCGACGAAACTGATCATGCGATCGACAAGCGCACGAACGGCAGCATTGTTATTGATAGTTCCCGACGAAAAGGTGTCGACGTCGAAGTAAGTGAGCAGGCGGCCGTCGAGCGCGTTGGTCAGCGAGCCTGCACCGAAGGCCACGCCGGTGCCGACACCCGTGCCATCCGGCCCGGACGTCGTGATGAACACGCCGTTACCCGGCGTCGCCACCGTGCCTGCGGACGGGACGATCACCGGCGTGGAGCTGTCCGCCACCACGACAGCATCGCCATTGAACGGCGAGGTGACATATTGGGTCTCGATCGAATTTGGCGCGTAAGTGACATCACCACCACCTGCGGCCGTGATGAAACTGACCAGCGAATTATTGCGGTCCGCAAAGCCGGCATGCTCGCCGATCAGGAACAGGCCGCCAGCGTTCTGAAGATAGGAAAGATAGGCGCCATTGTCTTCAACACTGAGCGCATCCATGAAACGCAGGTCCCAGACCTGATCAAAATCACCGAGGCTGGAAAGCACACCGGTCGGCTGCGCAGCGAGCGTCACAGCATAGCCCGCAGTCTCAAGCCGGACCTTCAATCCATCCGTGGCATAACCGCCGATCACGACGGCTGTCTTGTCTGCCGATACCGCAAGAGCCGAAGTGGACGCCAGCGTGGCGGCAAGGACCGACGCAAAGATTTTGCCGATTTTCTTGGAATGCACGAAAAGACCCCTTTGCCCGGGGGTCCCAAATACCCCCGTGCGGGGCTTTCGTCCGAAATCAGTTAACAGAGCGGAAACAATTCACTTCCAATATATTAATTCCATATTTTTTCCTCACCCCCTGAAGCCAACAATCTGCGTCGCTTCTGGTCGCCGCGTCGGGGCCCGATTGGCGCCAGCGCGAGCGCGCCGGGGCGCTGCACAGCGCCGGCAACGTCGGTCGCTGGACGCCATGTTCAAGCGCGGACAGTCCGGTTCCCATAGGGCTGCGCTCAGTCCCCGCCTCGCTTGACACGGAGCTGACACCCGACATAATCAGAACATATAGGGAACATTTTATGAGAGAGTCGTTCGATCATCTCGCCCTGCTACGGCGGCGTGTCGCCGCTGTTGTCGGGGCGGAGCGCCCCTTGCGCGAACAGCGCTTTGCCAGCGGGCATGCTGCGTTGGATGCCGCCCTTGATGGCGGGCTGGTGCAGGGGCGGCTGCATGAGTTGTTCGCGTGTGAGCGCGATGATGGGGCGAGTGCCGCAGGGTTTGCCGCGATGCTCGCGCTGCGGACTCGGCATCGGGCGGCTGCGATCCTGTGGTTGCGGACTGATGACGCTGAGCGATGCGGCGGGCGTTTTCATGCGGCCGGTTTTGCAGAATTGGGGGGTGATCCCGATGCCTTGCTGCTCGCACTCGCGCCCGATCCGCGCGCGCTGCTTCAGAGTGCGGCGGATGCGGCGGCTTGCGTTGGACTGGGCGCGGTGGTCGTTGAATGTTGGGGCAAATTCCCGGCGCTCGATCTCACCGCAAGTCGCAGATTGGTGCTCGCGGCCGAACAATCCGGGGTGACGGTGATCCTGTTGCGGATCAATGCCAACCCCGTAGCGAGTGCCGCCGATACGCGCTGGGCGGTGCAGGCCGCGCCATCTGTTGCGCTTGAAGCCGATGCGCCCGGTCCGGCGCTGTTTGACATCGAATTGCTGCGTCGGCGGGCAGGCCCATCGGGCATGCGCTGGCGCGTGGAGTGGGACCGTGACCAATGCATCTTTCGTGAGCCGGCGTTACCTGGCGCTGTGGTTCCCCTTCCTGCCTACGGATCGGCTGCGGCGGCGCCCGCCGCAGATTTGCGCCGCAGCGCTTGAGGCCCAACCGGATGCACCGCTTGGCTTTGTCGAAAAGGTAAAAGGCGCGCTCCGGCTGTCGGCGGTCGACCGGCGCGCGCAGACGTTGGGGCTGGCCCTGGGGATCACGCTCGCCGATGCCCGCGCCCGCGTGCCCGATCTGCTCGTCTTCGAGCGCGACGACCATGCCGATCAGGATTGGCTGGAACGGATCGCCGATGGCTGCGCGCGTTATACGCCGCTGGTGGCAATCGACCCGCCCGACGGGCTGATCCTCGACATTGTAGGCTGCGCTCATCTCTTTGACGGGGAAGCCGCACTCATTGCCGATATCGAGGCGCGCTGCGCGGCGTTGGGCATGGCCCTACGGCATGCAACCGCCGCCACGCCAACGGCGGCACACGCGCTAGCGCGCTATCAGGCGCTTCCTGCGGCCGACGAAGCCTCGGCGATCCGGCGGCTGCCCGTTGCGGCACTCGGCCTTACGCCCGATGCGACGCAGGGGCTGGTGCGTGCCGGCCTCAAAAGCATCGGTGATCTCGCCACCCGGCCGATGGCGACAATCGCGGCGCGGTTTGGCGGCGATGCGGTCGATGCCCTGCGCCAGTTGCTCGGCGAGGTCGATCGGCCGATCGCGCCGCGCCGTACGCCACCGCTGGTCCTCGCCGAACGCCGCTTTGCCGAACCGATCGCCAGCACCGACTATGCACTGCGCATCCTCGGCGAGATCGCCGCCGAAGTGGGCCACCAGCTTGAGGAGCGCAAATGCGGCGGGCGTCGGTTCGAGGCAACCTTCTTCCGCAGCGATGGCCTGACCCGCATGCTGGCGATCGAGACGAGCCAGCCCACGCGCGATCCCAAGCGCGCGATGCGGCTGTTTCGCGAGCGGATCGAGACTTTGCGCGATCCGATCGATCCGGGGTTCGGCTTCGATCTGATCCGACTGGCAGTGCCGGTGATCGAACCGCTGGCGGCCGCCCAGCTCAAGCTGGAAGGGGGCGCTGCCAACGAGGCGCAACTGGCCGCGCTGGTCGATCGGCTGAGCACCCGGCTGGGACGCGATCGCGTGCGCCGGTTCGTGCCGCGCGACACGCATATCCCCGAACAGGCGCAACTTGCCCTGCCCGCGATCGACGCGAGCGCTCCCGCCTCCACCTGGCCCCTTTCCGATCCCGGTGACCCACCGATGCGCCCGCTCCACCTGTTCGATCCGCCCCAGCCGATCGAGGTGATCGCCGAGGTGCCCGATGGCCCGCCACATCGCTTCCGCTGGCGCCGCACGCTCCACGAGGTGCGCCGGTTCGAAGGCCCCGAACGGATCGCCACCGAATGGTGGCGCAGGCGCGATGGAGCCGCCGATAGGCCGGGCCTAACCCGCGATTATTATAGGATCGAGGATGTCCGCGGGCGACGCTTCTGGATCTTCCGCCATGGGCTGTACGACGAAAAGCCTGATCCCGGCTGGTATCTCCACGGGCTGTTCGCATGAGCCAGCCCTTTGCCGAACTGGTCGCCGCGACCAATTATTCCTTTCTACGCGGGGCATCGCACCCGGCGGACATGGTGGCGCGGGCGATCGAGCTTGGCATGGCCGGGATCGGGATTGCCGATCGCAACAGCGTCGCGGGCGTGGTGCGCGCCTGGGTAACGCTGGGCAAGACGCCCGCTGCCCGTCGCGGGATGATGGCGGAACTCAACTTCCGGCTAATCGTCGGCGCGCGGCTCGTCTTTGCCGATGGCACGCCCGATATCATCGCTTATCCGGCCACACGCTTTGGCTGGGGGCGGTTGACCCGGTTGCTGACCTTGGGCAACCGCCGCGCCGAAAAGGGCGATTGCATCCTGCGGTTCGATGATCTGCTCGCCCATTGCACCGATCTGCTGCTGATCGTGATGGCGGATGATAGCCATGAATTCATCCTGCGCCGGCTGGCGCGCGAGGCACCGGGCGCGGTGTGGCTGGCCGCGAGCATGCCGCGCGGCGGGCGCGATCGGCGAACGCTGGCCCAGCGCATGCATCTTAGCGTGCGGACCGGTATTCCGCTGATCGCGACCAATGATGCGCTCTATGCCAGCCCCGAACAGCGTCAGTTGCACGATATCGCCACCTGCATCCGCGAAGGCGTGACCATTCGCACGGCGGGACGCGTGCTCGCCGCCAATGCCGAACGGCATCTGAAGGCACCGGCGGAAATGGCTCGGCTGTTCAAGGACTGCCCCGAGGCGCTGGCCGAAGCCACGGCCTTGCTCGCCCGGGTTCAGTTCACGCTCGACGACCTGGCCTATGATTATCCGCATGAACCCGTGCCCGAAGGCTGGACGCCGCAGGGCTGGTTGGAACATCTGGTGATGGAGGCGGCGGACAAGCGGCATCCAGACGGGCTGCCGCCCCGCTGGCGGGCGGTGCTCGACGAGGAATTCGGCCTCATCCGCACATGCGGCTTTGCCTGCTATTTCCTGACGGTCCACGACATCGTGGTCTTCGCGCGAGCGCAGAAGCCGCCGATCCTGTGTCAGGGGCGCGGCTCTGCGGCCAATTCGCTGGTCTGTTACCTGCTCGGCATCACCGCGATCGATCCGATCGAGAATAATCTGCTGTTCACCCGCTTCCTGTCCGAAAAGCGTGGCGAACCGCCCGATATCGACGTGGATTTTGAACATGAGCGGCGCGAAGAGGTAATGCAATATGTCTATCGCCGCTATGGCCGCGAGCGCGCAGGGATTGCCGCCACGGTGATCCATTACCGCTCGCGCAGCACCATTCGCGAGGTGGGCAAGGCGCTTGGGCTATCGGAAGATGTGACCGCGCGGCTCGCCCATACCAGTTGGGGCAGTTATGCCAGCGACGTGCCCGAAGCCCGCTTCGCCGAAGCCGGGCTTGACCTCGCCAATCCCGAAATCGCGCGGTTGCAGGCGATCGTAACCCAACTTCTCGAATTTCCGCGCCACTTGTCGCAGCATGTCGGTGGCTTCGTCCTCACCGAAGATCGGCTTGATAAGACCGTGCCGATCCACAATGCGGCGATGGCGGACCGCACCTTCATCGAATGGGACAAGGACGATATCGACGCGCTGGGGCTAATGAAGGTCGATGTGCTGGCGCTCGGCATGCTCACCTGCATCCGCAAGAGCTTCGATCTGATGCGCGCCGAAGGGCTTGGCGATTACACGCTCGACAGCGTGCCCAAGGAAGACCCGGCGGTGTACGATATGCTGTGCAAGGGCGACAGCATCGGCGTGTTCCAGGTCGAAAGCCGCGCGCAGATCAACATGCTGCCACGGCTGCGCCCGAGGGAGCTTTACGATCTCGTCATCCAGGTCGCGATCGTGCGGCCGGGGCCGATCGAAGGCGATATGGTCCATCCCTATTTGCGGCGCCGCAATCTTGAGGAGCCGGCGACCCTGCCGTCGCCTGGGCCGGGCTATCCTGCCGATGAACTGAAGGACGTGCTCGGCAAGACCTTCGGCGTGCCTTTGTTCCAGGAACAGGCGATGAAGCTCGCGATCGTCGCCGCCAGTTTCACCCCCGATGAGGCCAACGGCCTGCGCCGGGCGATGGCAACCTTCCGCAATGCCGGCACGATCCATGAATATCGCGAGAAGCTGGTCGGCGGCATGGTCCGGCGCGGCTATGAGCCCGATTTTGCCGCACGCTGCTTCAAACAGATCGAGGGCTTTGGCAGCTATGGTTTCCCTGAAAGCCATGCCCAGTCGTTCGCCAAGCTCGTTTATGTCTCGGCCTGGATCAAATGCCATCATCCGGCGGTGTTCGTCTGCGCGCTGCTCAACGCTCAACCCATGGGCTTTTATGCGCCCGCGCAACTCGTCCGCGATGCCCGCGAACATGGCGTCGAGGTGCGCGGCGCGGATATTAATGCGAGCGGCTGGGACAACAGCCTTGAGCGCCGCGCCGATGGCACGCTCGCGCTGCGGCTGGGCTTCCGTCAGATTGATGGGTTCCGCGAAGGCTGGGCGGACAAGCTCGTCGCTGCGCACGGCACGGGGTTCACGCAGGTCGAGCAACTCGCCCAGCGCGCGGGGCTGCCGTCGCGCGCGCTTCAGTTGCTCGCCGATGCCGATGCCTGCGGTTCGATCGGCCTTGGGCGACGCGACGCTTTGTGGGAAGCCCGGCGCACGCCGCAGGGAACATTGCCACTGTTCGCCGCTGCGAAGGCCCCAGAACTGGCCCCGGAACCGGACGCCGCCCTCCCCCACATGCCGCTCGTCGAACAAGTCCTCACCGATTACCAGATGACCCGGCTATCGCTGAAGGGCCACCCGATGGCGTTCCTGCGCGATGTTTTCGCCCGCCAAGGCGTGCTGAGCTGCGCCGAGACGGCCGCCGCACCCAATGGCGTGATCGTCCGCACCGCCGGCATCGTCCTCATCCGCCAGCGCCCCGGCAAGGGCAACGCGATCTTCATCACCCTCGAGGACGAAAGCGGGATCACCAACGTCTTGCTCTGGGAACGCAATTTCGAACGCTATCGCCGCGCGGTGATGACCGCGCGGCTGATGCTCGTCGAAGGCGAACTCCAGCGCAGCAAGGAAGGCGTGATCCACCTGATGGCCACGCGCATCCGCGATGGCACCGCAATGCTCGATGGCCTGTCCAAAGGCGCGCCCGTCTGCCCGAAACTGGCCCATGCCGACGAGGTGACGCACCCGCAAATCCCGCGCGGCGACGGCCATCCGCGCAATATCCGCATCCTGCCAAAATCGCGGGATTTTCATTAAGGAGGCTATCGGCGCCAGCGACACTCGCGCCGATGCACTCAGATTGAACCCAAGACGCAGGCTATGCATCGTGAACAAAGGGCATCCACAGCAGTGCGGGAGTGCGGCGCTCCCGTTTAGCCGGGATGACCGCCTGGATGCCCGCGATGGCGATCTCCGCGCGGTGAAGCCCGGCCGCTGGCCGGGCTTCGACTAGTCAGAACGCCAGCGAGAAAGTTGCCTTTGTGCTGTGGTTCTGGGTGCTCGCTGCGACGTCGCCGGCATAGGCAATATCGACGCGGGCGCGCTTGGACAGGGCGAGGCTGAGGCCGATATCGGCCGAGAGCGCATTCTTTGCGACCGGCGTGCCGCCGACCTTGAAGAAATCACTATTGGTGAAGGCGAGCCGGGCTTCGGGGGTGCGATCGCCAAAGGCGTGGCGCCAGCCGGCGACGGCGCGCAGATCGGCCTGCATGCCGCCGAGGCTGAACGACTGACCGAGGCGCGCGCCGAGCGTCGTGAAGCTCGTGTTCATCGACATGTGCGCGAGGCGAAGGGCCGCGGTATCGCCGCGCTCGCGCGTTGCTTCGCTGTCGAGCGAGACATGTGCGATATTGGCGAAGGGCTCGATTGCGGTGCCCGCGAGATCGAAGCGATAGCCGATCTCCGCAAACCCCTGCGCGGTCGATGCACGGCGGCTGGCCCTGGCGGTTTCACTGAGGCCGGTGAAGCTGATCCGCCGGGTGGTATCGGCATCGTGCCAGCCAAAGGCGAAACCCGTCAGGATGCTGAAACGGCCGGTATCGGCGCCCGCGTAGAGGCCGAGATGATAGCTGTCGACCTCCGCCTCGGAACTAACCGCGCGGACGGCCACATCGCCCTTTTGCCAGCCGCCATAGAGACCGAATTGGAGTTTTTCAGCGGCGATCGCATCGACGCCCATCAGCACGCCCGCGGCATCATGCCTGATCCGGTGCGCATTGCCGTTGCCGTCCAGACGGCCCCGGTTGCCGATGCCCTGCATCCACCAGGCGACGCCGCGATCGCCATCCGCCGCAGCGCCGGCAAGCCGCATTCGATCGAGCGCGGCCGAACGAATGAAACGGCTGTCCTCGACCAGCACCGACTGGAGCGAGGCGTGGACCTCGCCCGAAAGGCTATCGAACGCGGTGCGCGCCTGATCGGCGCCGAGCATGACGACCGCGTCGAACAGCGGGTTCCCCGAATCGAGCGCCTGCACCGCGTTTGCGACGGAGCGCTGGTTGCCGTTGCGGCCGATGGTTGCGAAGTCGATGTCGTTGCGCCGCAGCGTCAGCGTCACGGCATTGGCAGAATAGCCGAGCAGGGCGTCGAGAAAGGCATAATCCGAGCTGGCGCCCGCGAACTGGCCGGTAACGCCGCCATCGGCGGTGAGGATCGTGTAGGCCACATCGCGCCGATAATTGCCGTCGAAGCCGATATGCGTGACGGTGCCGCCATTCAGGATCGCGCGGCCGGTGGCGGTGATGCGGTCGCTGGCGTCACCCGCCGCATCGACCTCGACCGCATAGGTCGAGCCAGCCTCAAAGGTGATATCGCCATTGACGGTGAGCGTGCCGATCGAATTGCCCGGCGATGCGATGCCGCCCGCGCCCACGACCATGTGGCCCAGCGTGCCATTGCCGCCGATAAAGCCGCCTTCGCCGATGCGGGTGGTGCCGCCGAGCGCACCATTGGCGATCAGCCGGCCGCCGCGCACATCGAACAGCCCGGTGAAGGCCGCATTGTTGCCGGTCAGTTCGAGCCGGTGGCCGCCGTCGATCGCGAGCGTGCCTGCGCCGCTGAGGCTGCCGGCGTAGCTGCCCGCATCGGCCTGATTGAAGACCAGCGTGGCCCCCGCTGCAATCGCGGCATCACCGGTGAAGGCCTGCGTGCTGGTGACGAGCGAGCCTTCCTTGATCGACCAGTCGAGCGAAGAGGTGCCGGTGAGCGTGAGGCTGCCCGCGCCGCGCTTGATCATCGTGCCGTCGACGCCGCCCGATCCGGCGATGCTGCCGGCAAAGCGCGCATCGCCTGCCTGGTCGAAGATGACCGTGCCCGCATTCGCGATGTTGCCGCGGATCGCGGTGGTGTTGCCGATGAGCGTGCCGCCTTCGACGAAGGTGTTGCCGCTATAGCTGTTGGCGCCGGTGAGGATGAGCGTGCCGCGATCAGCCTTGACCAGATCGCCCGCGCCGGTGAGCACCGAGCCGATCGTCGTGGTGATACCGGCGCCTGCGGCTGAAGCGTCACCGACGCGAATTACCGTGCGGCCGCCGCTGCCGGCGAGCGCGAGGGCATCGCCCACAAGGCTGTAGCCGTCGGAGGCGAACTGCATTCCGGTGACCGACAGCGCGCCCGCGCTGTCGTCAAGCGTGACCGCGCCGCCATTGCCCTGGAAGACGGCAAAGCCCGGATTGGGCCTGATCGCGCCGTTGACCGCGCCTTCGGCGCCCGTCCACATGCGGCCGGTGGCGGTCCAGATGCCCGCACCACCATCGACCACGCCATTGTCATGGAGCGCGGTGTTCGTACCGTCCCAGAACAACAGGTCAGCGCCAGCCGAGGAGACGAGGTTGACCCGGCCTGGCGCCGCGGTCTGGATCACCAGGTCGTCCGCCGCGATGCCCGAAGGCAGGGCGCCCAGTGCGAGTCCATTGTCGGTGAGCGTGCCGCCATAATCGAACAGGCGGTAGACGCCCGCGCCAAAGCCGCCAGCATCGCTGATGTTGAGCGTGCCGTCGAGCACGAGGTCGCCGGTCACGTCGAACAACGCATTGGCCGAAGGCGTGCCCAATTGCACGACGACGTTGGCATCGCTGCCGAGCACAAGGCTGTCGATGCCGAGCGTGTCGCCCGCGCGGCCGACCAGCGTCCCGGAACCGGAGATATCCACGGCGCCCACATGGCCCGCACCTTCGAGCGATGCGCCGTTGCCGATCGCGAGGCTGCCGCCGAGCGCACCATCGACGCGCAATGTGCCAACGTGCACGGTGGTGGCCCCGGCAAAGCCCGCGCTATCACCGGTCAGCGTCAGGCGGGCCGAACCATATTGATGGAGCGCGCCGGTGCCCGAAAGCGCGCCACCGAAAGTTGCGGCATCGGTGCGGTTGAAGGCCAGCGTGCCGTTGTTGGTGACATTGCCCGTGAGCGTGCCCGTGGTGCCACCATTGCCGATCTGCAGCGTGCCGCCGGTGATGGTGGTGCCGCCGGTATAGCTGTTGGTGCCGGTGAAGATCGTCGTGCCGCTGAGTTGATGGACGCTGCCGGTGCCCGTGATCGGCGAGGCGAAGACATAACCGTTACCGACATGGTTGAAGTTGATCCGGCTGTTGATGCCGTTCGCCAAATTGATCGAGCTTGCGGAAACCGTGCCCGCGATATTGGCGAGTTCACCAGCGGCTGCACCGATATTGAGCGTTCCCGCACCCTGATTGCCCACGGTGAGGACGCCGCTGTTCGTCCATGCCGATCCGGCGCCCGTCACGGTTACGGTGCCCGATGCGCTGGCCGCGTTGCCGAGGACGGTGGAAGCCGTGGAAACGGCGCCGCCACCGGAAATGGTGAGCGCGCCCGTGCCGTTCTCACCGACGTAAAGGAGGTTGTCGACACGCCAGCTGGAACCGGTGCCGTTGACGAGGACCGCGCCGTTGCTGCCGTTCGAGACACCGATTGACGCCGTATCGCCCACGGTGACCGTGCCGCCATTGGAAATGGTGAGCGCGCCCTGATCGCCCCGGCCGATCTCGAGGCCGAAGGTGTTTGTCCAGGTCGATCCCGCGCCGGTGACGAGCGCTGCGGCACTGTCGGAATAGAAATTATCGATATTGCCGCGGTAATTGGAGAAGGTGCCGCCATCGGCGATCATCAGCGTACCGCGGCGGACGACGGTGGCGCCGTCAATCGCGCTGTGGCCCGTGAAGATCGTATCCCCGCTGCCCATCAGGGTGAGCGCGCCGGTGCCCGTCATCGCGCCGGCATAGCTGAACATGCCGGAACGATTGATGAGGATATCGGCATTGTTGACGATGTTGCCGGAAATGCTTCCGTTCGTTCCGCCGCTGCCGATCACCAGAGTACCGTCGGATACGGTGGTGCCCCCGCTATGGGTGGCGCTGCCCGTCAGGGTCAGTGAACCCGCGCCCGATTTCACCAAAGCTCCCGAACCAGTGAGGGATTCCCCATAGAGGATCGAATTGGAACGATTGAAGACCAGGGTGGCATTGTTGACGATGTCGCCCGCAATGCTGCCCGTTGTGCCACCGTCACCGATCTGCAGCGTGCCGCCGGAAATGGTGGTGCCGCCGGTATAGGTGTTCGCACCGGTGAGGATCAGCCTGCCCGCGCCGGTTTTGGTCAGCGCGGTGGCGCTGGTGCCATCGATCAGTTCGGAGGCGATGGTTGCGGAAATGCTGTTATCGACCTGGACTGTCGCGGCGCTGCCCGTGGCCGGATCGAAGCGCAGCACACCGCCGGTCAGGAGGTAGCCGTTGGTGGAGAATTGCAGCGTATCGAACGCCTGCGTGCCCTGCACGGTGACAGTGCCGCCCGCCGTGCCGCCGAAGATGCCGACCGATCCGCCCCACTGGGTGTTGATCCCTGCCTGACCCGGCTGGCCGGTCCAGTTCGTGCCGGTGCCGTTCCAGATGCCGGTGCCGCCATCGACGGTGCCGTTGCCGGTGGCGTCTACCCCATCCCAGAACTGCATGGTCTGCCCCGCGCCGAGGATGGCGATGTTCACCTGACCGGGAATGAATGTCTCGATCCGCGCCTGATCGACCGCAAAGCTGCTTCCGGCGGTATCAACCGTGGCGAAGCCGCCCGCAAGCGCGCCGCCATAGTTGAACAGGCGATAATAGCCCGCGGCCCCGGCCTGTGCTTTGAGCGTGCCGCCAAGCGTGAGATCATTCGTGACGTTGACGAGATCGTTGCCGCCTGCGCCTGTGCCGCCGGCGACACCCGGGCCATTGAGTTCGAAGACCGAGGTCGATCCTGCATTCAGCGTGAGCGCGCCGACATTCAGGGTGCCCGGGCTGTTGCCGGCGGAGAGCGTTGCGCCGCTCAGGATGCTGACCGCGCCGCCGATGCTGCCCGATCCGCCAAGCGTGGCGCCGGTATTGACCGTGACGGCGGTGTTACCCAGCGCCCCGTTGACGCTGAGCGTGCCGCCATTGATGGTCGTCGTACCGGCAAAGGTGCCGTTGCCGGTGAGGATGAGGGTGCCCGCGCCAGATTTTGTGAGCGTGCCGATGCCGGAGATCGCGCCAGCGACGGTCGACGTGCCGCTATTGTCGAAGGCGAGTGTTGCGGCGGCGCTGATCGAGACGGCGCCGCTGCCCAACGAACCGTCATGGACCGCCAATGTGCCACCCGTGATCGTCGTCGCGCCCGAATAGTTATTGGTGCCGGTGAGGGTGAGAGTCCCCGCGCCGGCCTTGGCGAGCGCGCCGGTGCCGGAGATGTTACCGCCATAGACGATGCTGTCGCTGCGATTGAAGGCCAGCCCGGCATTGTTGGTGATATTGCCCGCAATGCTGCCGGTCGTTCCGCCATTGCCGATCTGCAGCGTGCCGCCGGAAATGGTGGTGCCGCCGCCATGGCTGTTCGCACCGGTGAGAGTGAGCGCGCCCGCGCCGCTCTTGATGAGCGTGCCGCTGCCGGTGATGGCGTCGCCATAGACGATGCTGTCGCTGCGATTGAAGGCCAGCCCGGCATTGTTGGTGATGTCCCCCACGATGCTGCCCGTCGTGCCGCCATCGCCGATCTGCAGCGTGCCACCGGAGATGAACGTGCCGCCGGCATAGGTGTTCGTGCCCGGTGAGGGTGAGGGTGCCCGCGCCGGATTTGGATAGCGCGCCGGTGCCGGAGATATCGCCGCCATAGGCGATGGCGTTGCTGCGAAAGAAGGCGAGCCAGCCATGGTTGGTAATGTCCCCGGCGATGCTGCCTGTCGTGCCGCCGCCGCCGATCTGCAGCGCGCCGTCAGAGATGGTGGTACCGCCGCTAAAGTTGTTCGCGCCAGTGAGGACCAGCGCACCTGCGCCGGATTTGGTGAGGCGCGCCGCTGCCGGTGATGGCGCCGCCATAGATCATGTCGTCGCTGCGGTTGAAGGATCAGTGCGGCATTGTTGATGATGTTGCCCGCAATGCTGCCCGTCGTGCCGCCAGCCCCGATCTGCAGCGTGCCGCCGGAAATGGTGGTGCCGCCGCCAAAGTTGTTCGCGCCAGTGAGGACCAGCGCACCTGCACCGGCCTTGGTGAGCGTGCCGCTGCCGGTGATGGCGCCGCCATAGCTTGACGCGTCGCTGCGATTGAAGGCGAGCCCGGCGTTGTTGACGATATTGCCGGTAATGCTTCCGGTTGTGCCGCCATTGCCGATTTGCAGCGTTCCCGCGCTGATCGTCGTGACACCGGAAAAAGTGTTCGCGCCGGTAAGGGTGAGGGTGTTCGTGCCAACCTTGGTAAGTGCGCCGATGCCCGTGATCTGGTTGGACAGGGTGGCATTGCCGCTATGGTCGAGGGTCAGCGTTCCGCCGTCAATCGCGATAGCGCCGCGGATATCGGGGGCTGCGCTGTCGAAAGCCAGCCTGTTGCTGCCGCCGGTGAAGGTGATCGCATTGCCGCGCGCAGCTTCGTTGCCCGTTTGCCCGCCGGCAAATCCGCCCGCGATCGCGCCGCCGGCGCCAAGGGTGATATCCAGATTGCCGCCATAGATGCCGACGCCGCCCGCTCCATGTGATGCGCCGCCGCCGCCGCCCGCCGCGCCGCCATCGCCGCCCTGAATTGCCGCGTCAATGGTGAGCGCCTTGAGCTGGCTGTCATCGGTGAAAAGCAGGCCGATGCCGCCCGAGCCGCCCGAGCCGCCCTGGCCGGGCCAGACACTCCGTCCGGCCCCATTTCCACCCGCGCCGCCATGGCCGCCCGTGATAGTGCTGGCAATAGCGCCGGAGACATTGGCCCCTGTGATGACGGCACCGTAACCACCAGCGCCGCCGCCGCCGCCGCCGGCACCATCGTTGACCATTCCACCATTGCCATGGCCCCCGGCGCCTCCATTTGTGCCGGCCGCCGCCGCGACCGGAAGACCTGTATTGACGAGGCCATGAACACCGCCGCTTCCGCCGCTTCCGCTGGATGAACCAAAAGCACCGTTGCTGTGGCCTCCGCCACCCGCACCGCCAACTGTCTCACCCGCGCCGCCGCCGCCGCCGCCGCCGAAGTGATAGCTACTGCTAGACCCTGAACTGCCGTTACCACCAACCCCGATGGGGTTATCGACCCCGCCGCTGCCGCCCGATTGCCCCTCAGCAGGTACACCACCGCCAGCTCCGCCATTTGCCAGCGCGGACGTGGCAAGGCTGAACGAGACCAGCACGAGCGCGGTGGAGCGGAGCAGCATCGTCGCAGATGTGCGGCCAGCGTGATTGCGACGAAGACGAAGATGCGTCACCGGTATTCCCCTAAATATCAATCCCGATCACGCGGCCCGGATGTACCTCGGGGCCCCGTGATGCTCAGTCAGTCATTTTTCGTGTTCCCCCTGCACGCGGCGGCGAGAGGCAAAGCGAAGTAGAATGATTTTGTTTATTTATAGACGCTTATTCTTAATTTTTGCTCAATCCGCATCGCCGTCTTCAATCGCCTTGAACCCGCCCGGGTCTGCCGGAGACCCCAACTTCTGGGTAAGGGGAGCCGATAGGAGCAAGAAGACGCACAAGTTCGCGCCTGAAGGCGACGAGCATGAGGTGTGACTGCTGGATTGTCCGGCGTCAGCACCCATGGCACAGATTAGGGGTTGAGATTTAAGGAGGGTTTGGGCTTCGTCGTAGTGACGAAGGAACGCAGATGAAGCCCAAACCCTCCTTGCGAAAATCGCCGACGAAGGCCTCTGCCGAAGCCGTGGTGAAAGACATTCGCCGACAGACGCGGCGGCATTTCTCAGCCGAAGACAAGATCCGCATCGTGCTTGACGGACTGCGCGGCGAGGACAGCATCGCCGAGCTGTGCCGGCTCGAAGGCATTGCCCAGAGCCTCTACTACACCTGGTCGAAGGAGTTCATGGAAGCCGGCAAGCGCCGTCTTGCCGGTGACACCGCCCGCAGTGCAACGACGGGCGAGGTTCAGGACCTGCGCCGCGAAGCCCGTGCCCTGAAGGAATGCGTGGCCGACCTGACGCTCGAGAACCGTCTTCTGAAAAAAAGCATGATTGCGGATGGGGGCGACGACGAATGAGCTATCCCGCATCCGAGAAGCTGGAGATCATCCGGATCGTCGAGCAGTCGCACCTGCCGGCCAAGCGCACGCTGGACAAACTCGGCATTCCCCGCCGGACGTTCTACCGCTGGTACGACCGCTATCTCGAGGGCGGGCCGGAGGCGCTGGAGGATCGCCCCTCGGCGCCGAGCCGGGTGTGGAACCGCATCACCGAGGATATCCGCGCGCAGATCGTCGAGATGGCGCTTGATGCAACCGAGCTTTCCCCTCGCGAACTGGCGGTGCGCTTCACCGACGAGAAGCGTTACTTTGTGTCGGAAGCCACGGTTTACCGCCTCTTGAAAGCGCACGACCTGATCACCAGTCCGGCCTACACCGTGATCAAGGCCGCCGACCAGTTCCACACGAAGACCACCCGGCCAAACGAGATGTGGCAGACAGACTTCACCTACTTCAAGATCATCGGGTGGGGCTGGATGTACCTCTCGACCGTGCTCGACGACTTCTCGCGCTACATCATTGCCTGGAAGCTGTGCACCAACATGCGCGCCGAGGACGTCATCGACACGCTCGACCTCGCCCTAGCGGCTTCCGGCTGCGATCATGCCACGGTGCTGCACAAGCCGCGGCTGCTCAGCGACAACGGCCCCAGCTATATCGCCGGTGAACTGGCCGAGTACATCCAGGCCAACAAGATGAGCCATGTGCGTGGTGCCCCATGCCATCCGCAGACCCAGGGCAAGATCGAGCGCTGGCACCAGACCTTGAAGAACCGCATCCTGCTGGAAAACTACTTCCTGCCCGGCGACCTCGAGGCCCAGATCGAGGCCTTCGTCGAACACTACAACCACCGACGTTACCATGAGAGCCTGGCCAACGTGACACCCGTCGACGCCTACTTCGGCAGGGCTGCGGCCATCCTCAAACAACGCGAAAGGATCAAGCGACAGACGATCGAATATCGACGCTTGCAGCACCGCAAGCTCGCCGCCTAACATCAAACCCCAGACGAGGCCCGCACTCCGCTATTTTACGCCGCGATCTGTGCCAAATGTTTCGACGACGGACATGCTGGATCATTTTAGCCGGTTGACCGGGCGCAGGATCTGCGGGCGATTGCGCGGGCGGGTTCTGGGCAGGCCTCTGACCGATAGCGGGATTGTCCCGCGGTCCTTGGCGGCGCAGACACAAAAAGCGCCTGCGGACGGATCCGAGGCGCTGTGGCATATTGTGAGGTTGTGGGTGTTGGTTGCGGGGACAGGATTTGAACCTGTGACCTTCAGGTTATGAGCCTGACGAGCTACCGGGCTGCTCCACCCCGCGCCAACACGAACGGCCGCCTTTGTGTGGCGGCCGGGTTCTCCGCAAGGGAGAGACATGTAAATGGGTTCGGGAACATCCATGCTGCGCCGGCTTCAAAGCCTGGCGACGACCTACTCTTCCATTACTTAAGCAATAGTACCATCGGCGCTGTCTGGTTTCACGGCCGAGTTCGGGATGGGATCGGGTGGGTCACAGACGCTATGGTCACCAAGCTATGGAGCGGGCGCAGCGGGATGTTCTAGAAATCGTGCAAGCTTACTGTTGCTGATGATCATCCGCATCAGATGACAGGCTCAGTGCTGTCATTGATGGTGGGACTCTCAAAGCGCGAATAGAGCAATTAGTATCGGTTAGCTCCATGGATTACTCCACTTCCACATCCGATCTATCAACGTCGTGGTCTTCGACGGCTCTATGATATCTTATCTCGAGGGAGGCTTCCCGCTTAGATGCTTTCAGCGGTTATCCCGTCCGTACATAGCTACCCTGCTGCGCTCTTGGCAGAACGACAGGTCCACCAGAGGTACGTTCAACCCGGTCCTCTCGTACTAGGGTCAACTCCTCTCAAATATCGACGCCCACGGCAGATAGGGACCAAACTGTCTCGCGACGTTCTGAACCCAGCTCACGTACCACTTTAATTGGCGAACAGCCAAACCCTTGGGACCTGCTCCAGCCCCAGGATGTGATGAGCCGACATCGAGGTGCCAAACAACCCCGTCGATATGAGCTCTTGGGGGTTATCAGCCTGTTATCCCCGGCGTACCTTTTATCCGTTGAGCGATGGCCCTTCCACGAGGGACCACCGGATCACTATGACCGACTTTCGTCTCTGCTCGACTTGTCAGTCTCGCAGTCAGGCTGGCTTATGCCATTGCACTCTAACAGCCGGTTTCCAACCGGCCTGAGCCAACCTTCGCGCGCCTCCGTTACTCTTTAGGAGGCGACCGCCCCAGTCAAACTACCCGCCACAGAGGGTCCCTGAACCAGTTTCATGGTTCGAGGTTAGACATCAGAAAACAACAGGGTGGTATTTCACCTATGGCTCCACATCGGCTGGCGCCAATGCTTCAAAGCCTCCCACCTATGCTACACAGTTCTTTCCTAATGCCACTCTGAAGCTGCAGTAAAGGTGCACGGGGTCTTTCCGTCTAACCGCGGGTACTCCGCATCTTCACGGAGAATTCAATTTCGCTGAGCATGTACTGGAGACAGTGGGGAAGTCGTTACGCCATTCGTGCAGGTCGGAACTTACCCGACAAGGAATTTCGCTACCTTAGGACCGTTATAGTTACGGCCGCCGTTTACCTGGGCTTCATTTCGGAGCTTGCAC